>PFXJ01000034.1 GCA_002791595.1 candidate division Zixibacteria bacterium CG_4_9_14_3_um_filter_46_8 | reverse complement strand
AGTCTATCACCTGTCCATCATTGATGGTCTGGCGAATCGATGAAATCTCGAGGAGGTAATCATCATATATCCAAGTGCAGTATTCCCAGCCCCGATCATATACTGTCCCGAACGTGATCCCCTGATTTAGGAGTCCGTTAGCCACGCTCCCAATATGATCCGAATGATAGTGGGTAGCTACAAAATAATTGATATGACTGATTCCCAAACTTGCCAGATATGATTTCACATTCAATACCTGATTCAATTCCCCGGCATCTATCAACATAGTCTGTCCCGTGGGAGAAATTATCAAAGTGCTGTGCCCCTGGCCAACATCAATCACGTGCACTTGCAGATTCTGGGCGCCAATCGTGGTAATGCCCACCAAGCCATAAACAATAATTAATAGCAATATCAAACTAATCTTACGCACAAACATTGGATGCTCCTAACAATGATGGTTATTAATGTCGGGCGCCGCCGATTATTTCAGCAACGCCATCTTTTTCACTTGACTATACTCGCCAGCAGTTAGTTTGTAGAAATAAATGCCTGATGAAAAATTCGAATAGTCTAATCTAATAATATGCCCGCCCGGTTTCATTATTCCCTGCGGGAAGCTTCCAACCTTTTCTCCGAGGAGGTTATAAATTGAGAGATTGACTTCTGATTTGGTTGGAATCCCATAAAAAATCGATGTTACGGCGTTGAAAGGATTGGGATAATTCTGGGCTACCGTAAATTCATTAGGTATTTGATCTGGATCATACCCGATGCCAGTTGTGGTAATATCCCCTTCCCGTGGCCCAACCTTGTATTCGCTATAATTATAGGTTACCACGCCAGTGAGCAGTATTACGTCTCCCAGTTCCGGAGTATATTCCGAACCATAATGATAAACATTGATCGTGTCATTTTCAGCGCTACGCACTTTCCAGTTGCCGTTCAAGTCCGGTAGTACTATGACGGTCAGAGGTTCATCAACAGAGATCAGCACCCCCTCATACCACTCTGCTCTTGGTGAATTCTGCGTGATGTCTGAAGGGCTTACCGATGTTGGCGTGATTTGGGCGCCAGAACCAGCAACCTCATATTGGAATAAATCAGCAATTTCGGTTTCGTTGAAATATTCCTGGACTTTACCAGTTATTATCAATGTGTCTCCGCGATGCGGGTCGCTGTAATCCGAATTATAAATCTTCACTCCGTTGTAATACGAAAAGCTGTTATCTTGCACAAAATAGTATGAGCTGATAAAATCAACAGTATCTGATGTCGCCACCGCCTTGACAGTTACATACTCGCCAGCCAACCTGGAGGTATCGTTTTCCGATGAAATCGGTTGCTGTATAAGCGCAAGCGGCGTGAACCCGCCCCTGAATGTACTGATATCGGGTTGAGTCATCGGAATCCCCCCCTCACTCTCGATATCTGCCACAGTGAGCGTATATTGAAACCCATCAGTCTGATTACCGGTGGTCAAGGTTACTATTGTGTGGTCGTCCGTATCTAACACCGCAGAAGTTATAGTGACTCCATCAGAAATCGAATAATTTCCTCCATCTTCGGCGCTGTTTTGATCCAGGTCCATATTAAATACTATCAACAGGTGAGTCCTGTCCAGTGGGTATGAATACCTCACCATCGGAGCCGCCCCCTGAGACAATACTGCATCAGCGGCGAATCGGGGGTTAATTTTGTATTCGCTGTAATTGAACATTACTATCCCGACTATGTCATAAGTCATTCCGACTTCGAATAGCGGTTCGTCATCACCAAACTTGTATAATTCATCATCAATTTTGCACGAATCACCGGATGAATCCAAAATCCAATGTTGGCCGAAACCCGGGTCAGTGGGCAATATCGTTGCGCCCTCAACCCTGACCAACACCCCCTCATACTTCTCGCCGCTGAAACTGCAGGAGTCCAGGTAGGAGGTGTAAATCAACAAAGTATCCGGCAATGCGCGGTTGCTGGCGATTATCTGAAAGCTGGTCAAGTTGGAGAGTTCGGTCAATCCATAATATTCGGATACTGGCCCTGTGACCCGCACTGAATCCCCCAATTGAGGGTTCACATCTGCATCATAGATATAGACTCCATTCCAGGTCGTTGAATCCGGATGCTGGATAAAAAAATAAGGATAACTGCCTTGCATAATACCAGTGACCACTCCCTCAAGGGTTACGGTCGCCCCATTCTTGGGCGAGGGATAACAATCATTGCCCGACCCAGGGGCAGAAGTGTATTGCACTTCAAAGATTGATTCCGCGCCGGATAACGTATATAGCATCATCAGAGTGGCTACGGTCATAATTGACAACTTAAACAACCGAAACATCTTTACACCTCACAATATGTTATTGATTTTTCTCTCAAATTTATATATCATTTTGAAACCTAAACAATAAACTATTCATTTTGCATCATAATTGTTAGTCTTATATTAAAAAGCAATGAAATCCTTCTCAAAAATATTTTCACAAGGCGCCGCCGCTTTCATCTTGGGGTTGATCCTTGTTATTGGCGTTTCTTGCGGCAAAAAAGAGGCGACTCAAAATGCCAATCTCAACCCGAATGAAATCGAAGTCTCCTATGAAAACGGCAGGCCAATTATTTCCTGGCAGACCGATGAGCCCACTCATGGCTCTGTATTTTTCGGCGCCCAATCCGGCGATTATGACCATTTCGCATACGAAGCCGAAGGATTGACCAGAAATCATTCAATTAAAATCATCTCTGCTGATTCGGCAGTCAATTACGTGTTCGTAGTCCGATCCAACAACAAAGATGGCCTCGAGTCTTTTTCATCCGAAAGAACATTCCGTCCCCAATCTGCCACCGGTGGAGACCTTCTCGAATGGACGATGCTTGATATCGCCCAGGGAGTAGCCATCGGTGACTGTCATTTCATTCGGACTCCGAGCGGCTATAAGGTTATCATTGATTCCGGGGACGGAGATAAGGTCAATAGTATTTTTGCCTTCTGCTCAAACCGTAATCTCGACCATTTTAACCTCGCCGTTCTCACTCATCTTCACAGCGACCATTACGGAGGCTTTACCAACGGCATCTTCGAAAATTACTCAATCGACTCGCTCATGCTGGCCCAGAGACATGAGTCATCATACGATGGGGCTTATGGGAATGTCGCTTCTTCAGCCGAAGCCAATGGCATCGGAGTCGGCGTTATTAAGGAAGGCGACACCCTTAATTGGGATCCCGAAATAACCGTCACCGCCCTTCACAGCGGATCCATCGGAGATGGCAACGAGAACAACTCCTCCATTGTCTTAAAAATAACCTATGGTGAAATTGATCTGATTCTTAGTGGAGACGCCGAGATACCTTCAGAATCTATGATGATCGACCATTTTTCCAGTGCAGAGCTTGACTGTGAGATTCTCAAAATCGCCCACCATGGCCGGTATGATGCCAATTCAGACGAGTGGTTTGAAATCACCAGCCCCGATGTTGCCCTGATTTCGGTCGATCAGGAAACCTCTTGGGGGGGCAACTCATTGCCCTCGGAATCAGTTGTCTCAAGACTATTCGATCTCGGAATCGACACTTATCGGAGTGATAGAAACTATCCTAATGGGGCCACTTATCGCCATGGCAATGTTACTCTGCTGACTGATGGAGTGAGCTACGATATAATTATTAATTAGGTTGCCAAAGAGCAATTCTTAAACGGATATAATATAATAGAGATTGAAAAAAAATAAAGATATTTTTGGGGGCGGCCAAGAATCAAACTCGGATCGGAATTCCGGGAAGCCATTTGCGTCCAGAATCTTCCAGCCCAGACCTTCGGATCCTATTAAATTGGGCGTCGCCAACTAGAGGGCAACTGCATTATTCCGAGGCGGAATCTTCAGCAAAAGTCAGGGTAACATTCTTGTCCGGGCTATTGGCCTCAATTTCAGTTTTGCCCTCCTGTCGTATTATCTCCTCCGCCAACGCCATATAATCCATTGCCCCGCTGGAGGAAGGAGAAGTACGCAATATAGTGCGGAAGCGCATTGGCCCTTCAGTCAAACGCACATTTTTCCTTATTATGGTGGCAAACATAAACTTGCTAAGATTGGGCGCCTCGCGCATCCTATTCAATATCTCCTGCGAATGCCTGGTGCGGCTATCAAACATTACCGGTAGAATTCCTGCGATTTTTAGATTCGGATTCAAGGTATTGCGAATCTCGGACAGCCTTTCCAGAAATGGAATCGTGCTGTTTAAGGACAGTATCTCCGTTTGCACCGGAATAACGACTTCATCGGCGGCAACCAGGAAATTTACAAGCAACGGGTTGTAAGATGCCGGACAATCAAAGATGATATAATCATAATTCAATGGCCAGCTATTCATCTCTTTTCTCAGAGATGTCTCCCAACTTTCCTTAGCCTCAAATACCCACTTCAGGTCGTTCATTGCGTGATCGATGGGTATTACATGCAAGTTGCTTTCTTCTAATTGATGAATAGCATCGACAAATGGGATCAGGCCCGATAATACTCGCCCGATCTCACGATCCCCCACACCGCCATTGAGTCCCAGCCATGATGTTAGTGAACCCTGCGGGTCGCCATCCACTATCAGCACTCTTTTCCCCGCTTTATCCAGCGCCGCTCCAAGATTGATCGTGGTCGTGGTTTTCCCGACTCCACCTTTCTGATTGGCAACCGCTATCCGACGGCAAGCGGCCTTTAGCGGAGATTGCTGATTCCGCAACTCATCATTCATCTCGTTTGTCACCTTAACTCCTTAGATTATAGATTATATTGGCCTTATTTTCCTTCGCAGACATTGCGATTGTAATTCAAACTCAAACTAACAAAGAATTTAACTGCCCATCAAGCCGCAGATCGGGTCATAATCATTTCTTTGTCATTAATGCGCGATCAGCTCGCCGTGGGACTCCGCCTAAAACGTGCTGATTATGCGCTTAGATCATGATGCAATTTTGTGCGGCCGGCCAATGATGATAAAGATCAATCCTGCCATCAGCGGCGGCAACGCCATAGTGAGAAGAACAAATATGATGGTCGAGAGAGGGAAATTGCCTTTTGCCGTTAATGGACATCCAATAAAGATAATCACACTTTCCACTATCAATACTATTCACCCGACAAGCTCCCACTTTATGGCAATTATGGCGCTTGCCGCGAGAATCAGGCCTGGCCTTATCGTATGGATAATGGTGGCGGTCAATCCGTTTCCTTCCCCGATACCTGAAGCTATGCCGAAAAATACCCAGAATCCAGACCAGACCAACGCTGTCCCCTGGGCTATAAGGCGTATCCAGATATTTTGACGATTGTTTCTCAACTTATAGTTACATCTTTCATTTCAATAATTATAGACCATTTACCCGTTCTTATGCAAGCAGAATTTGACATTGCCGCCCAGTAAGGCGCCAGACTGGCTTCTCATCTGCCTGATGCGAAACTATATGTAATGGAAGATAGCATGATCAAGCCATCGCATTATTCTCGGTGCCAGCACGCTGATAATACCTTAAGGCTTCTTCTCGCCATATATACTCCTCGCCAGCTTATCCCGGGCATCTTTGCCCTCCAATTCCTCCACAAGGCTCATGAACTCTGCAGTTGATGCAACTTTTCTCCCCGCCACTGTTTTCAGTAGATTCATAAACCTCGGATTACCTATTCGCATCTCAAGCTCATTCAATATTAATGGACCTTTGTTATATAGCATTGGAGCAATGAGTGGCCCTCCAAGTTCAAAACCCGCCAAAGGAGGAAGGTCCAGCCTGCTGATAAATCCTCTCTTCTGATTGATGAGTTCGTCGAATTTCCCCTGTCCATATCTCTCACGAACAGCCATTAAGGTTGAATAGACCGCAAATGACTCATTCAGCCAATCTTCCCAGCTATCAGAAGGGGCGTTACGCCACCAGATGCGGGCGAATCCATTGGACATCCCCATGAAGTAGTGCGCAATGTAATCCGGCTCCTTCTCCATCAATTGGTAAACGATAAACTTCGTCCGCGTATAGGCTCCGCCTATTTCGCGAGGCGCGATTAGAATTGATGCTCTCCTGGTCTGGTCAGAATCAAACCAATTCTGATACTTATCAAGAATCCACAAACCATCATTAAGTATCTTTTCCAGAGGAGCGGTCCATTGAACTTTATAATGAATAGCCACATAATTGTCCCCCTCGGTCCGGTCCATTGTCTTAAGGCTGGTTGCCGCCGCAATCAGCATATCATTAGCAGTCTCATTCTGTATCACACTCCATCGGTCGCCCTTCTTCTCAAATAACCCCATTCCCACCAAGGGATATTCGGGATTTATTCCCACGTCCAGAGAATATGTGAATCGCGGGTATTGGGGACTATATGGAAACCAAGGACACGCCCGTCCCAATTCAACCCATTCCTTCGAAATCTCGCTGATTGGCTTTGTATGCTCGGTCAATTTACCCTCATACTCGAAATCGATTTGGAATCGCTCGCCTTTCTGCAATGGCCTCTCAAAATATATGGTTAAAGTCCCGGCATCCGCTGTTAAAGGATATGGACTCGGTTTATCGACTACAAATGAGTATGACTTGACATTCCCGCCGCTCAATGCTTTTACTTCAAGTTGCTTGTGAAGAAGGAAGGTTATGCTGTCAATCCCGTTCTCAAGGGGATTGAAGGCAAGCTTCCCTTTCACCTTCAGGAAATGCTCCGGAGGATTAAGGTCAGCGGTCATCAAATAATTATAATTTTCAGCGCTTTGCTTTTTTGCCGAAGTGGAACAGCCATTCAAAGCCATTCCAATTATCAATACGGCCACCAAATTTTTCATAACTTTACTTCTCTCCTTTATGCTGCAAACAAAAGATCATTCTGCGCAATCCAATTAATAGGTATTTCGAAGCATCTGCTCGAATACGTTGAGCCGCATGTACTCCAGCCTCTTCCGAAATCTCGTTGCGCTCAAAATGCGGGGACATTGCTCACATCAAGATTCGCAACATAGCCGAGCATTATCAATTGAAATACCGGAGCGAAAAAACTCATCATAAACATCTGGCGATCCCGTCGCAGTCGCAGGAATTCTTTCTTGATGATATGAAATATGGTTTTCATTTTCGCTCTATTTGTCCTGCAGATATTTTAACATAACTATTTTGAATAATCCATTAAAATGTGGATGATGCTATCTCCGGCGTCGAAATTCCATCGGTGAAATAGGGGAGATGACTTCCTTTCAATCTGCAGGAAAATAATATAATTATTGGTGAAAAATCGTGACTATTAGGGAGGCGAGGCTAATATTACTGTTTACTTTTCAATATCTCCGTCATCTCTGCGATATCGGTCATCGGTTTATTGCAGGCAAAATTGCGGCAGATATAGGCGGTCGCTTTTCCATCAATGCTGACTTGATGCTTTGTGTATCCGGCAATCTCGGAAATCTCGGGAGTACCTTCCGTGGGCCTTAAGAGCACTACTTTATTGGGCAGGAAAATCCCGTTAACAGCCTTCAGCATCTCCTTTGTATCTGAGCCATTGCGATCCCCGGCAATCACAATCTCCACCGATGGTCCCAGGTAATAATCCAATCCTACCAGCATCTGAGTATATGCCATGGGGGCTGCCACCACCTGGCTTGATATAGCTCCTAAAAGCGATACCGCTATCTGCTCATACTCGGCATTGCCGGTAATTCGCGACAACCGAATCATATTATAAAATGCCATCGAATTTCCGGATGGAATCGAGCCGTCATAAGATTCTTTTGGACGGACAATCAGATCGCTTTCGTCATTTGATGTCAGGAATAATCCCCCATTCTCATCGTCCCGGAATTTCTCCAGCATTCGGTCGTTTATTTCAATTGCCCGACTCAGGTATTTTATGTCGAAGGTCGCTTGGTGTAGCTCAATCAAGCCATAGACCAAAAAACTGTAATCATCGAGTTTGCCGATGATGCCAGCCTCACCATTGCGATATCTGTGTTGCAGGTCGCCATTGGGCAGAATCATTTTATCCAGGAGGAAATCTGCCGCTTTTGCCGCTATACCTGCGAATTTTGGCTCATTCAAAACTACCGCACCTTTTGCCAGAGATGCAATCATTAAACCGTTCCAGTCAGTTAGGATTTTATCGTCCTTCGATGGATGGACCCTTCGATTGCGCACCTGCAATAGTCTCGCTTGAGCTTCGCCGATGAATTTATCCCTATCCGATTCATCTACACCCAGTCCGTCTGCAAGCTGGGCCTGGACATTTTTCAGATAAGGAATGCTTGCGCCGGTTAGCTTTCCAGTCGCCTGCTCAGCGAAGTTGCCGCCCGCTTCGACATTGAAAGCTTTTGAATATTGCTTGCCGTCTTCTTCACCCAGAATCTCAAGAATCTCGGCAGGGGTCCAGAAATAATATTTCCCCTCCTCTCCTTCGCTGTCCGCATCCTCCGCCGAATAAAATCCCCCTTCGGAAGAAGTCAATTCCCGCGCCACATATGCGAAGATCTCCTTGGCAGTCCTGGCATAGAATTCGTTGCCGGTGGCCTGATAGACCTCGAGATATACCATCGACAGCAAGGCTTGATCATAAAGCATTTTTTCGAAATGGGGCAGGAGCCAAAATTGGTCAGTCGAATAGCGATGAAATCCGTATCCTATCTGGTCATAGATCCCACCGAGACGCATAGCGGTCAAGGTATGTTCCACCATCTCCAGCGCCCGCGCATCACCGCTCCTTTTCCAATATCGTAGCAGAAATAGGAAATTGTGGCCCATAGCAAACTTCGGCGGCGCCCCAAAACCGCCAAATTTATCATCGTACTTGCCCTTTAATTGATCGAAGGCTCCGGTAAGGATTTTCTCGTCGAGCTCGCCCCCATTTCCATCGATGGATTTTTTTTGAAGCGCTTCCACAATTTCCACCGCCGAGCTTAGTATCCCGGCACGTTCTTCTTTCCAGGCCCTGGCCACAGCCGGAACCAATTCCATCATTCCAGCCCGGCCATGTACACTGTATTTGGGGAAATAAGTGCCCGCGAAAAATGGTTTCAATTCCGGGGTGAGTATTATCGTCAATGGCCATCCCCCGCTTCCTGTCAGCATCTGGCATACCGTCATATAGATCTGGTCGATGTCGGGACGTTCTTCACGATCAACCTTGATACAGATGAAATTCTCATTCAGCAGCTCCGCTACCGCAGAATCTTCAAATGATTCTTTCTCCATCACGTGACACCAATGGCAGGTGGAATACCCTATCGAAAGAAAAATCGGCTTATCTTCCCTCTCTGACCTCTCGAACGCTTCCCTCCCCCAGGGGTACCAATCCACCGGGTTGGAGCAATGCTGAAGAAGATAGGGACTTTTCTCAAAGACTAAGCGATTCCATTCCGGACCTCCATCGGGTGGAAGATTCGCCAATTGCCCGGCGGAGGGCAGCCCGTGTGGAGCGTTTCTATCCTTATACAATGTTTTCTGGGAATCTCTATCAACATTCATCGTTATCGTCCCTGCTATCAGGGCTAATATGAGCAACAACCCAACGCCGATTTTCCTATTGGAGCCTATATTTGATATGGAACGCGAAATCCTAATTGGCAATGTCTGTTCCGTTGGGGATTATACATGAACCAAAAGTAAAGGCATACATCTCCACACCAGAATTCTTTGAGAATAATTGCAATGTATGCTCGCCATGCACCTTGCTTTTGATTATTCTGTACATTCGTGGTTCATCGACTAACACATAAGTCTCGCCATTATGGTCGAACTGAACGTCCTCACCGACAAGATCTTTCAACAGAAATTCATCGTCCTGTTTGACAAATACTTTTTTCGGGGTCATACGCTCATTCTGCCCCGGATGCATCACCAAATTCACTTCCGCCGCATGATAACGAATCGACAGATTGTCCTCCAGCTCCACAGTGTTGCGCGAATGTTGGACATATTCCTCGGCGGCAAGCCACTGTCCCTGAAGATTTATGAATCCATCAGAGAGGACCTTCGGTGCAATATAATCGCCTTCTCGGTTGGGGATATAGCCCGGCGATGAACCCAACCGTCCACGCGAGTATCCACAATACAACTCCGGAGTAACCGGATAACATACCGCTCCGGGAGTGTCGCTCCCTCTGACCGGAGCCATTATCGTGGGAAATGTTAAATTCGGATCTATGTCCTTTAGTAATTTCTGAATCTCAGCTTCTGTCTCCCCATATCCGCCTTCACCGATATGGTCATAGACCATATAACCATCCTTATTAATGAGATACTTATGCGGCCAATAACGATTGGCATAATCGCTCCAGATGGAATAATCATTATCCATCACCACCGGAAATTCAATACCCAGCCTTTTTATCGCCGGTCCTATCTCATCTGGATTATGTGCAAATTGGAATTCCGGCGCATGCACCCCGATTATTACCAGTCCAAGTTGGGAATATCGCTTGTGCCATTCCTCCAAATATGGTAAAGTGCGCAGACAATTCACGCAGGTATAATCCCAGAAATCCACCATTATAACTTTGCCCAACAGCCTTCCCCATTCTGGCGGCTCGGTATTAAACCAATGATCTCCTTTGATTGCGGGAGCCTTAATTCCCATAGATATTTCTCCTGATGAAAACCCGGTCGAAATAGCAAACCCCAAAAGCCCCACAAGCAACACCAGAGCGATTCCGATAAGCTTATTTACCACTCATCCTCCTTTATTATAGGATTGAAACGCCGACTTTCTACCATATGTTCCCTCGGTATTACGGCGGAGGTCAATCTCCATCTAACCGGCAGATAGGCTTTTCCCTCAGTTACCCCGGAAAAGAAAAGGCGGGACAGCTTATATCCCGCCTTTTGCCCCCCTCTCACTTCTACTTACATCTTCCTCCCCCCATCAAACCTTCGCCTTCTTGCGAATCATCCGTAGAGCTTCTCATAGAATCGCTTTCATTCCTATCACCGCTTCCTTCACCAATATCGGTCATCTGGATTGCCATTTAATGTCTTTCCTCATTTGATATAATCCCTTATGATTAAATAACATAGAGCGAGCATGGAAAACATTTCCCCTGACAAATCATTCAATGACAACGGATTCCCCTTTTTTGAACAAGTTTGAATCCAATTCCTATCGATAATTCATTCATATCGATAAATGCACTCACCAAAGCTTCAGTGCCTTTTCTGTTGACCTGCATCAGATAATCCTATATATAATTTGCCTTAGTCTATAACTCAATGGCAAATGCTAATTCATTCGCAATGATGCAGGATTTACATATATGACTGGAGGATAGAATATTGCGCGATGGGCGAATAAAGTCGGTCTTTGATGAAATCCGGGGGCTTGTCACCGAAAGCCTAAATCCTCGTTTCTCCAGGGTTGACCGTGGCAACATTGAAGAAATTCTTCTCCTTATTAATTCGGAGGATGCCCTTGTCGCCAAAGCGGTGGAAAAGGAAATACCTTACATCGCCCAGGCGGTTGGAATCATAATCGCCAATATTTCAAAAGGCGGAAGGATTTTTTATTTTGGCGCCGGAACTTCAGGTCGGCTCGGCATCATGGACGCCGCCGAATGTCCCCCCACATTTGGCACCGATCCCAAATTGATCCAAGGAATAATCGCCGGGGGTGAAAAAACGGTCTTCCTTTCCGCCGAAGGCGCCGAAGATGATATATCAACCATCCCCTCTGAGTTTAAGAAAAATGCTATCAGTCCTCCAGATACTGTAATCGCGATCAGCGCTTCCATGCGCACTCCATTTGCGGTCGAAGCCCTGCGGATGGGGCGTTCCCAAAAATGCTCCACCATCTTCATCACTTGCAACCCACGAGAATATGTCGATATCGGCGCCGATATCCTTATCTGTCCGGTAGTGGGCTCCGAAGTCATAGCTGGATCCACCAGGATGAAATCCGCTTTGGCGCAGAAAATGATTCTGACCATGATTTCTACTACGGTAATGATTAAAATGGGAAAACTCTACAAAAATCTTATGGTGGACCTGCTGGACCGATCCGAAAAACTATCCGCGCGCTCCATCAGGATCGTGATGACTGCCGTCAACTGCGATTACGATACTGCGGTGTCACTGCTGAATAATGCCGGAGGATGGGTCAAAGCGGCAATCGTTATGGGTAAGCTTTCCGTAAGCCTCCCTGAAGCTGAAAAACTGATCTCCATTGCGGAAGGGCACCTCCATAAAGCATTCGGAGAGCAATAATCGTCGGGACAAATCACCCTCCAAAATAAAAACGGGCTTCGTTCAGGAAACCCGTCGGGAACTCAACGTCAATTTCGATTAATTCAAATATGCCCTCAAGGCCTTGCTTCGGGAAGCATGGCGAAGCCGCTTGATAGCTTTCTCCTTGATCTGCCGCACCCTCTCGCGCGTCAACCCGAAGCGCGCCCCGATCTCTTCCAACGTCAAAGCTTTATCATGATTCAATCCGAAGTAGAGATTAATCACCTCGGCCTCTCGTGGTGTAAGCGAATCCAAAGCCCTGCCAATCTCGATCTTCAGAGACTCATCCATCATAGTTTCATCGGGAGGAGGCTGAAACTCGTCCTCCAATATGTCAATCAAGCTATTATCTTCTGACACCGAGAACGGTGCATCCAAGGATAGATGTGAGTTCGAGATTTTTAGAGTATCAGATACTTCCACCTCGGTCAACTCCAATTGCTTGGCAATCTCATCCGGCGATGGTTCCCGCCCAAACTCCTGCTCTAACGATGCACTCATCTTCCCAATCTTGTGCAAGGTCCCCACTCTATTTAAGGGAAGTCGTACAATCCGCGATTGTTCGGCTAATGCCTGTAGTATCGCCTGCCGAATCCACCAAACTGCGTAGGATATGAATTTAAAGCCACGAGTTTCATCGAAACGCTTGGCCGCCTTAATCAACCCGATGTTGCCCTCATTAATGAGGTCCGCCAGCGAAAGCCCCTGGTTCTGGTACTGTTTCGCCACCGAAACCACGAAGCGGAGATTGGCTTTGGTTAATTTCTCGAGGGCGCCTTCGTCACCCCTCCTTATGCTTTTTGCCAGCTCCACTTCTTCTTTCGGAGTAATCAGAGGCGTTTGGCCAATCTCCCGAAGATATAAATCCAGAGAACGATCCTCATCACGGTATCTGCGCGATTGCCTTGTCAATTAAATACATGCTCCTTTGGGTTACCGATCAATAGTAATATTCAAAACATAGCAATAGAAACTACATCTGACATTGCTTTTTATCATATATAACAAACTGAATTAGCCCCGTTCCGGCTTTATGGCCACATACCTGGTTGCGCCGCCGCTGTAAACAAAGAGTAATATCGCCTTATCACGATTAGAAATCCCCTTGATAATTCTGTTGAATGCCTTGGCGTCGCTTACTCGATTTCCGTCAATCTCCAATATCACATCGGTCTCGCGCAGGCCCTGTCTTTCAGCCGGACTCCCGGGTTCAAGTTCCTGTATGATGACTCCCGGTTCATAATCCCATCCATAATGATCTGCCATCTCTTTGGTGAATGTATCCACCCGAATCCCCAGCCATGGCTCTTCCTGCTTAACATCCGGCTCCGGCTTTTCGCCGCTTGGCTTAATTG
Source organism: candidate division Zixibacteria bacterium CG_4_9_14_3_um_filter_46_8 (assembly GCA_002791595.1). GTDB lineage: Bacteria > Zixibacteria > MSB-5A5 > UM-FILTER-46-8 > UM-FILTER-46-8 > UM-FILTER-46-8. The sequence continues at coordinate 14,091 of PFXJ01000034.1, read as the reverse complement.
CTACTAATGCTTTCCCGCGGTCTCCGAGGGTAACTTCCAGCTTCTTGGTCTTGCCGTCACGAATTATCTCTACCGGAACTGTATCCTTGGGATGGGCATCGGCTACCAAAAAACGGAATTGATGCAATCCCGTGATTTTCTTGCTATTGAACTTAGTTATGATATCCCTTGCCTTCAAACCAGCTTCCTCCGCAGGTGAGCCGGGAACTATATTACCCACCAAAACTCCTTCTGCATTCTCAAGATTGAGGGCTTCAGCCAAATCCTTCGTTATCTCCTGAGGCTGAACTCCCAGCCATCCCCTGGAAACCTCACCGGAAGTGCTGAGTGCCTCGATTACCGGCTTGGCAAGATTTATGGGAATTGCAAATCCAATGCCCACGCTCCCCCCCGTATTTGATGCTATGGCGGAATTAATCCCTATAACCTCTCCCCTGATATTCACCAGCGGACCGCCCGAATTCCCTCGATTGATCGAAGCATCCGTCTGTATGTAATCTTGGTAGCTTACCTCTTCACCTCCGAAGGTCAAGCCCTGCCGACCAATGGCAGAAATAACTCCAACGGTCACCGTCCGATCCAATCCCAACTGCGGAAATGGATTGCCAATCGCAATCGCCCAATCTCCAACCAAGATCTCATCCGAATTGCCCAATTTAACCGCCACCAGGTCACCTTGAGGCTTAATTTTCAACAAGGCGAGGTCAGTCTCGGGATCAGTCCCAATAACCTCCGCCGGATATTCGGAAGCATCCGAAAGACGAATAGTAATCTTGTCCGCGCCCTGAACAACATGGTTGTTAGTTAGTATGAATCCATCCGAGCTGATAATGAAACCAGAACCCAATGATTGACTACGACGCTTCTGCGTGCGCCCCTCACGATCCTCGGGTATTCCAAAATACTTGCGGAAAAATTCGTCATCCGGCATAAAATCATGGAATGAGGAACCCTCCTTTATCGATTCAGCCGAGATATTTACCACGGCATCTTTGACATTGGCAGCAACTCCGACAAAAGGACTATGACCATCCGATGCGACCGGTAACTGATAATCCGCATGGGTGATAACTGCGGCCTGTTGCGGCTGTTCTGCCCCTATCTTGCCAGGCAACGATAAGCTGGAGGCAATTATGATCCCCACCACAATGAAAAATAACGACGATATGCTGAGAATTATCAGGCCCTTACGATAGTTATAATCTTTACTCACGGTTTCAAACTCCTGCAATTTGCCCTATCGGCAAAAGTCTTGCAATATAACTGTTCCCGACAATATTGTCAATATGTTTTTCTACCATCTCTACGCATATTATAGCGGCCAAGTTCCCCTTTGTTATTAAATTTTAACGCAAATGATATGCCCCTTGTTCCACCTATCTCATTAAAACCCGTCAAGCTCCATTAATTTCGTAAGTTAAAGCAAATTAGTAAATTAGTCGGATAAATTTGACCGCGGCTCGACACCCTCTTTTGCCATTCCATTTATTTATATGGGCATTATTGCAGATTGGGTTTTTAACTGCAAAACATTGCAGTATTAAAAGCTGTTTTTTTGTTAGTCAAACTATCTCCCGATTTCAAATCATAGAAGTATATTCGGGACAGGATTATATTTCCATTGTTGTCAGTGCCATTCCAAATAGCAGAGCAACTGCCATATCTCTGGCTGGTATCAACCAAGATCCTCCCCTCCATAATTCATTTAACCCACTATCTCAGAATGCCCATCGAGAGAATAATCCGTTATCCACTCCCGCGGGGCCTCCCTGCCCCGCTATAAATGCCGGGCATTCCCGATAAAATCGGGACGGCCTACCAATGCACGGGGTAGCGCAGACATTCCTATCGGCGCGCTATTTTTGCTTCAGGAATTAGAGATGCCGCAGCCCCTATTTTAGATACCCAAGCCCCTTAAGGTTTCTGACCGTTTCTTCATCAAATGTGGCGTTTTCGGAAGCGACAGCTATTTTCGACATACTGGCAAGAGCATCGGCAGTCAAAGCTAATAGGCTATCTTGGAATGCCTTATGATTCACTTAACCATAAAGGTTGTTCTTTTCACGGGGGTCGGCAGTTAAGTCAAAAAGGTTTTTCTCCGGGAATGCGGCCCTACTGTCCATCCGCTTAAGATTATTGCCGCTCAATCTTACCACCGAATAACCCGGATCGGTTTCAATCCACTTGCCATTCAGGGTTCTCGCTCCCATAATATTATATCCCATTCGCTCGGATTGGGAAATTACACAATCGCGATGATAATCCGGGCTGAGAATATCTTTTCCCTGCCAGCTATCCGGAATAGCCAGCCCTACATGGCTCAATATAGTAGGCGCAAAATCAATTTCAGAGGCCAGGGACGAATCAACGGTCCCGGCCTCAAGTTGCCCCGGCATTTTAATAATTAAAGGAATATGAATCTGCTCATCGAACATCGACGTTCTATGTTCCCAATGGTAATGCTCAAAAAACTCCTCGCCATGATCGGCAGTCAGGAAAACAAGACTTGAATCATATATGCCGGATTCGCGGAGAAATGCGAGCAGTCGGGAAAGATGCTCATCGGCGAAGACTATCTCCCCTTTATACAATTCTGAATAATATCCCAATTTTTCACCGGTGGGGTCATCAGGATTAGCCCATTCGCCGTTATAAGGATGCCGGTAATACCACCCATGAGTATCCATATAGTGCAGATACATAAAGAACTTCCGCTGGCCATTGGCTTTCAGCCATTCAATCACCCTGTCAGTGGTGCGTTGAGCGTCGCTATACAAGAACTCACGCTTTTTCAATGGGGGAATTAGGTTGCGTAAGATGGTTCTGATTTCCAAGTCAAAGGTCAACAGCGGGGCGTCCTGATCAATGGGAATTGCGCTTATACTTTTAAGATAATGAAACTCATTGAACCCACGGTCAAAACGGGTTATCTCCTGAATAAGTGGATTAGTGCTGAACCCAATCGAGTAATATCCGGCCTGACTCATCTCGTCGGCAAGTATAGGCAGATTATCAGGGACCATTGAGGAAGCGCCAGTGATCCCATGGCTCCGAGGAATCAAAGAAGTAAATATGCTGGATACCGCCGATTTCGTCCAGTTGGAATTGGCGAAGGCGTTTGTAAAAAGGACGCCATCGTCCGCAAGGCTTTGCATTCCAGGCGTCTTAATGTTGTAGCCATAGGGGGATATCCAGTCATAACGGAGAGCATCTATCAGAATGAAAACGACACTGGGTTTTTCGGCGACTTTGGCCGCCGACGCGGGGTCATAAGGCTTATATTGGCGCTGGATTGGGGGCGATGCGGCTGCAACGATTCCAGAAAATGCAAGAGCGGCCAAGTAAATCCCAACATAAATCATCAGCGGTTTTCGAAACCGCTTGAGTATGGTCGAATATGAGAAGTTAACAAGGAAAAATATCAGCCCAAAAAATAACATAATGATTAAGCCGAACAGCAAGAACCCTCCGATATTCCTGAAGTCAAACCCCAAAAGACTTTGAAGGCGAAAAACGAAGTATCTTAATATAAAATAAGTGGCCATCGCAGCCGCGCTGATGCTAAAGACCCTCTGGGGTTTCACTGCTCCGAACGAGAATAAAAGTAGTAGGTTTATTAGGATTCCTAATCCGATACCAGCCAAAAGCCCCAGAAAACCGTAATATCCTATAGCGGTCACCGGCAATGTCCATCGATCGTAGTGTTTAATCAGGGTTTTGACGATAGCTTCAATAAGCCCAGCAAAAGCACTCCCAATGATTGCGCCAATTATAGCCTGGATCAATAAATTTAGTCTAATTCCAGCGACAATGCTCTTCATCTACATTTATCCAATATCCAATTTCTGCCGGGGATAATATCCGCCGGACACTGGCCCAAAAAATACGAATCGCGCTCTAAGATGTCAAGTAAATAAAGGAGGCAGGCCGCCAATCCTGGAATGTAATTGACATTCATAAATACATCAATATAAGCATTTAGGCCGGCTATGTCGGTAACTTTTTCCATCCTAACTCTCTCAGCTTTGCCATCCCAAAATGGATTTCCAGAATCGAATGGTAGTCCCCGAAATTCCTGCCCAGCCGCTAAATCGTTCATTACTAAAAACCCCAATAGCCCCAACCCCACCCTCATTACCGAAAACAAGAGCTTATTTATTCTCATTGCGATTCTCATTGGACCCCTCAATTCATCCGCGGGTTGCTGGAAGCAAAAATGTATTCCCCAGGCATCATTGGCGAAAATTCCGTATCAACCGATAATCTCTTATAACTTGACAGGATGCCACGAGGTTCCGCGTTTCTCGGCGGATTGGATCGATCAACAATGTGCTACACTAAACGGAAGACTTTTGGGATCTAATAAGCCACCGAGGGGATTCGGACCCCTGACCTGCTGATTACGAATCAGCTGCTCTACCAACTGAGCTACGGTGGCGAAAAATCAGTATCCCCTCAAACTAAGATATTAGTTTGAGCTCAAGATAATAGCAATAGAAATTATCGGGATAGAACATTCCCATCGACCTCCTCCAAAATTTCGGACGAATATCTATCAAAAGCGCTCACTTCGATTGCAGGGCATGGATTAATGATTGCATATCTATCAATCCCCGCAATCCTAATTAAGCCATCGCCAAATAAATAGTCCTGATGCTCAAAAAGATAATCAGCACCCCTACCATTACCAGCAAAGACGGACCGGGATCACTTTGCACGAGAATGCCGCCAGTGGCGCCGCGGCGACTCCGCCAAGCATTAACCCCAGTATTATCTTCCAATGCACCAAGCCGATGGTTAGAATAAATGCAATCGATTGCGCACAACAGTTACAAAAAACTCTGCCAGATTAATAGAGCCTATAGCGAGACGAGGATCGTTTCCCCACGCAAGGAGATTTGTGGTTACTATCGGTCCCCAACCCCCCGCCGCCAATCGCATCAAAAAAGCCTCCGATTAGCCCCAATGGCCCGATTACCTTAAGGCTGATTTCACGTTGCTGCTTAATCTCTTTGAATGCTTTACGGATTATCACCAACCCCATTATCAGGAGGTATGCGGCAATGAATGGTTTAATGGTATCACCGGGCAATTCAGTCAATATATATGCCCCGATCACTCCGCCCAGCACACCGGGTATCAGTAATCGCAGAAAAAGCTTCTTATCCACATTTCCCAGCTTCCAATGGGAAATGCCCGAAACACCGCTGGTGAATATCTCCGCGGCATGCACACTGGCGCTGGCTGGCGCCGGAGGAAGCCCCATTCCCAATAGAAATGATGTCGAACACACACCATAGCCCATTCCCAAGGCGCCGTCAATCATCTGAGAAATGAAGCCCACAATGATGAAGACGATGATACTAATGTTGGTATCCATATTCATAATCTCTTTTGCTGCTATCAGTTCCGAACTAATTTTTATTTGCTCGCATATCGGAATGGCTTGACAAATTTAGGAAAGAGCTGACACAAGAAAGCTTTTATGTAGTTGCTCGCTATTTGGTTTCATGCGGCAGAAATCCCTTGTCAATTAAGTAATGCAATATGTCTTTTACTATTTCTTCCGGCGTCGATTCGTTAGTTTTAGCCACCATCTCCGGATTCAATGGCGCCTCGTAGGGATCATCCACGCCCGTAAATCCCTTAATCGCACCCTGTCTTGCTTTCTGGTAAAGTCCCTTCGGATCCCGCTTTTCGCACAATTCCACTGGCGTATCAACAAAAACCTCGATAAATCCCAATCCCGATTCGTTATGCATTTTTCGCGCTTGATCGCGGTCGGTGCGATAAGGGGAGATGAAGCTGGTAACTGTCATCGCTCCGGCATCCGCAAAAAGCTTGGCTACTTCGCCAATACGCCTGATATTCTCTTCACGATCTTCTGCAGAAAATCCTAAATTTTTGTTGAGACCATGCCTAATATTATCGCCATCCAATACATAGCTCAAATACCCCCGCTTTATCAGTTCATGCTCCAATGTAAAAGCAATAGTGCTTTTCCCCGATGATGGCAGGCCCGTAAGCCAAATGGTGCATCCTTTTTGCTTGAGCAATTTTTCGCGCTCATTTCTTTCCACATGGCTTTCATGCCAGGTTATGTTGGTAGCCTTGATCTTAGTTGACATTTTTCCTCCGGTTAGACTGTTTTCTAATATAGTGCTATAACACTCTTATTGGAGTGCAATATACGCAATAAATGCTTTTTGTCAAGGATTTTTTATTATTGCGCCTTTCTCAATAATTCATAACATAATACGATTACACACTAGTTTCATGGCGAAATTATCCGTTTCTCATTTTCTATGCAAAGAAAAAGAAACTCGCAATTCCCAAGAACGGGAATTAATTCAAATTGCATCGCTTTAATCTGGTGGTTTAACCCAAAACACGTCATTAAATAATACTTGCCATATCAGGACGCCAGATACTATACTTGCCCAAATTCATTTTACCGGATATTCAAATGATAATCGATAACCCTTCGCTCTCATCGCATTACATTCTTAGTCAAGTTTCCCGTAGCTTTGCCAAAAGCATTCCTATGCTTGACAGAAACAAAAAGGATGAAGTTGAAAACCAATACCTATTGCTTCGATTTATGGACACCATCGAGGATTCCAAAAATCATTCGCTTGCCTATAAGCGCGCCTTGATGGATAAATTCTTTCATTTACTGATCTCCAAATCGAATGCCCATTATAATGAATTGGTAACCGAAGTCTCCAAAGATGCGATTGATGACCATGATCGGGTGCTGATTGACAATCTTGAAGGGGTCGTCAGCAAATTCAAGTCGTTTGAGGAACCAGTGAAAAATATTTCGCTGGAATGCCTTACTGAGATGGGTGAAGGGATGCTCTTATTCCAAAGCACCCGCTCGCATTCCTCCGGAGGTCCGCACCAATACTGCCGCACATTCCACGACTTAAATAGATATTGCTATTATGTAGCCGGAACGGTCGGCAAATACCTTACGAAACTGGTAGAAATCAAAGATGGCATCGAATTGGACATCCAGAAAGCCCTTAACTTTGGCAGATACCTGCAGAAAGTTAATATCATCAAGGATTTCCAAAAGGACCTTGATGAATTCCGTTATTATTGGCCGACTGATTTGAACCCGGATCTGAATCCTATGCGGCTCATAACAGACCCGGATTCCAGGGGCCAGCGCCTTAAAATGCTGGAAAGGATGATCGCTGATGCCATGCAAGAGTTCGGCCCCACTTTTGATTATATATTATCGATCCCCAAAAGAAAGGGGTTGCGGGGATATCTGGCGTTCTGCTTGATGGCCGCTATAATGGCCACCGAAACATTACTTAAGATGTGGAATAATGAGGATGTTTTTCTAAATCGCAAGGGGGTTAAAATCTCGAAACTCCGCTTTTATCAAATCTATGTTTTCAGCAAGTTCGGCCTTTATTCCGACGATAGCCTTCATCAATACATTCAACGAGTTACCGCGCTTCCACTGCCCATTTAATTTCCTACGGCTTTAGCCCAAAATATCCGATCCATACCGGCGAAAAGTAACATGGGAATATCTCAGAAAAAAATGCCAGTATTAATGAAGTTCCCATCATCACCACATAGCTTATTGTATTTTTGGCTGATATAAATTCTTTCGAAATAAGATATAATTGCGGCCATCTGCGATGAAATATGTTGTTTCTTTTTGCCGGATAATAACTTAAGTTCAGCAAATTAGATAACTTGCAGGGAATTCCAGATGGATAAGCAGAATTCGAGAAAGACGATCAGGACATTTGCTTGGGCATCATTTTTCAATGATATGGGCTCGGATATGATTTATCCGATATGGCCCCTATTTGTAACCACTGTGTTGGGGGCGCCGATGTCTGTGCTGGGTTTCATTGATGGTTTGGGCGAGGCGGTCGTATCGGTCTCGCAAGCAGTTTCAGGATACTTATCAGACCACTGGAGAAAAAGAAAAATATTTATTGTGCTGGGCTATCTATTTGGCTCGCTTTCCAGGGTGGGATATGCATTTTCGAGTATCTGGCAACACCTTATTCCATTAAAGATATTGGATCGGGCGGGAAATATCCGAGGCGCCCCTCGAGATGCGGTTATTGCGGACCTATCGACCCAAAACGATCGGGGACGGAATTTCGGCTTATTGCGTGCCGTAGATAATCTTGGTGCGGTATGCGGTATTCTAATCTGCATTTTCCTGTTCAATACTGCCGGATATCGCCATTTCTTTCTATGGGCGGCGATTCCGTCTGCGATAAGTGTCCTGCTGATTATGTTATTTATAAAGGAAGGACAGACCCTAAGGGCAAAAATTTATAACAGATTATCTTTCAAGAACTTGGATAGCAATTTCAGGCTGTTCTTGGCCGCCAGCTCAGTATCCGCCCTTGGCTTGTTCAGCTATTCATTTCTGCTAATCTACGCACGGGATAACGGATTTCAGATTGGATATGTGCCGGTGTTATACCTGATTTTTTCAGCGGTCGCCTCGCTTTTTTCAATGCCGTTTGGCACGCTGGCTGACAAAATCGGAAGGAAGCCTGTTCTAATCGCCTCCAATATTTTCTGGGGAATAGTGTGCGCAATTTTTATTTATTTCAGCAATCGCTATGCTGTAATTGTCGCCTTCATATTTTTCGGCCTTCATAGGGCGGCGGTGGAGCCGGTTCAAAAGACATTGGTTTCCGAACTGGCGCCGACGGATTACCGGGCGAGTTACTTAGGGGCATTTCAAATGGTTATCGGCCTTTGCGCATTTCCGGCTTCGTTTATTGCCGGGATACTGTGGGATAAATTCGGCATTCAAGCTCCATTCAGGCTATCAATAGGATTTACGGTGATTTCGACGGTGATGTTGTTATTTGTGAAGGAAAAAACATCCGAGAATTGATTAATTGACCACCCCCTGAATCGCCAGTTTTATGAATATTGAAACATATCTCCAAGATACAACATTTAAGAACCCTCCACCTGCATATCCCAAGGTATTCCCCAATATGCCCCCCGGACCTTTATCGATTTCGTAGCCCCCCTATATAATGTAGGTGGGGATACTGTCAAAATCGGTCAGCAAAAATTAGTATATTTTCAGGATATTTTGATGGTCTGTTCGCGCGCCGAGCCAACAGATATGTATTTCGCCGATGCTCCGAGATGCTGTTCAATTCTGTTTAGATATGCCCTTGCTTTTTCAGGTAGCTTGTTATATTCCCTGATGCCATCAATGCTACACTTCCATCCGGGCATCTCGGCGTATATTGGCTGGCAATCTTTTAAGAAGGAGGTGTTGTCGGGGAAATCCTCCAAAATTTGGTTGCGATATTTGTAGCCGATGCAGAGCTTGAGGGGATCATAATCCTGCAACACATCGAGCTTGGTTATCGCCAATAGGTTGACCCCATTAAGCTTCACCGCATATTTAAGGGCAACTAAATCCAGCCAGCCGCAACGGCGGGGGCGTCCTGTGGTGGCTCCAAATTCCGCCCCGCGTTTTCTTAGCGTCTCACCTTCATCACCTTTCAGTTCAGTCGGGAAGGGGCCTTCTCCAACCCGCGTGGAATAGGCTTTGACCACGCCGATAATCTCATCCGGCGCAAAAGGAGCGAGCCCGCACCCCACAAAGAGCCCGCCGGCTATGGTGCTTGATGATGTTGTGTATGGATAAGTTCCATTATCGACATCCAATAATGTTCCCTGGGCGCCCTCGAACAAAATGGCTTTTCCTGCGGAATATGCCTCGGAAATTAGTTGGGCCGTATCGAATATAAATCCTTTTATCTTCTCCCGGAATGTACAAAGTAAATCGAGATTATAATGAAAATCGAACTCCTGGAGATGTTCCAGGTTGGGTATAGATGCTTTCTTCACCTCTAACACCGATGCCAGGAGTTCCGCCAGGTGATCCTGATTAAGAATATCATAAAGTCTTATTCCGCTGCGCGCGGCGCGGTCGGTGTAGGCAGGACCAATCCCCCTTCCGGTCGTTCCGATGCTATTAGCCCGCCTCAACCCTTCAAGGTACCGATCCAGATATTTATGATAGGGCATAACCAGGTGGGCCTTTCCGGAGATGAATAATCTCCCCCTTACAGAAATTCCCTCATTTTCAAAGAAAGCAATTTCATCTATCAGTTGCGACGGGTCCACGACCACGCCGGCGGCGATTACGCATTGCTTTTCCGCTCTCAGAATGCCGGTAGGGAGAAGGTGCAAAACGAATTTCCTGTTTTCCTTTATGACCGTATGGCCTGCATTTGCTCCTCCCTGGAAACGGACAATCATATCCGCATCGCAGGAGAGTAAATCCACAATTTTCCCCTTTCCCTCATCCCCCCACTGACAGCCAACAATAACCCTGCTTGGCATTATTCGTTCCTTCTCTTAATTAGTGATGCTACGTTATCAAGACATTAGAAAGTCAAATACCTGCTGGAGGACTTCCCTTTTGCCTTCCCCCGAAATCGAAGAGAAAAAAAGGCAATTAGGATAGCTATTTTGCAGGATTGCTCTTTGCGATTGATTCAGCTTATCCGCCTTGGTGAAAACAATTGCGGAATTGAGCTTCACAGATTCCGCAAAGCCCAGCAGATCCGCTTCATCTTGAAGAATTCCCCTTCGGCCATCCACCAGAACGATTATCGCTTTCATCTGACGACAATTTCTCAAAAGCCCTTCAACCATCGGTTTCCAACTCCGCCTTTCCTCTTTAGACGCTTTTGCATAGCCATAGCCCGGCAAATCCACGAATATATATTTCTTATTAATCAGGAAATAATTGAGGAGGCGGGTCTTGCCGGGTGTGGAGCTTACCCTGGCCATCGATTTGCGCCCGACCAGTTTGTTAATGAGCGATGATTTCCCGACATTGGAACGACCTGCAAACGCAATTTGGGGAAATGATGGAATCTTGGTATCCGAGATATCGGTGAATGACCCGACAAACTCAACAGCCGTTACCTCGATGGCCATCTTATTCCAATAATACTCTGACCGATTTATTCAAAGGCACGCTCATAGACTTCCTTGTAGTTATTAACCAGAATGATATTCAGCCCTTTCTTTAGCTCCGGGGCCAACTCCTTTAAATCCTTCTGGTTTTTGGCCGGTATAATGATATACCTGATTTTGGATCTCTTTGCGGCCAATATTTTTTCATTTAATCCCCCGACTGGAAGAACATCGCCTCGCAGGGTGATTTCACCGGTCATCGCCAAGCGAGGTCTCACCGGTTTGCCGCTCAAAGCTGAGATTATGGCTGTGGCCATAGTGATGCCCGCCGATGGCCCATCCTTATCGACTGCCCCCTCCGGAATATGGATGTGAATTTCGGATCTTGAGAAGAAATCCTTCTTGATTTTGAAATCCTTTGCATTTTCCCTGATAAAGGATAGCGCGGCCTGCGCCGATTCCTGCATAACCTTTCCCAGTTTGCCGGTCATCGAAAGTTTTTCCTTACCCTTCATTACGGCCACTTCGACCGGCAGTACTTCGCCTCCGAATTGGGTCCAGGCCAATCCGATAGCTACTCCCACGACCGGCTTGGAGTAATCGTCTGGTTCCAGGTAATCGGGAACACCGAGAAAATTCTCAATGGCCCGAACATCGGCGACGAATTCCTTTTTGCGCCCATCAAGGACAACTTCCTCTGCCATCCGGCGAAAGACCGCCTTCAATTTGCGTTCCAACTCCCGGACGCCGGCCTCACGGGTGTAATTCCGAATAATATGCAATAGCGCTTTTTCGGAGAACTCTATCTTAATTTTTACCAGGCCGTGTTCCGGTTGCAACTTGGGTATCAAATATCTCCGCGCAATATTGACCTTTTCAAATTCGAGGTATCCGGGAAGCCTTATGATCTCCATCCTATCCACCAGCGCCGGTGGTATTCCGGAGAGAGTATTGGCGGTGGGGATAAATAAGATGTTCGAGAGGTCATATTCAACCTCGAGGAAGTGGTCCACAAATGTGTAGTTTTGCTCAGGATCCAGCACCTCCAACAATGCCGCGGCCGGGTCTCCATGGAAATCGTGCGAGAGCTTATCGATCTCATCGAGGAGGAAAACCGGATTGGATGAGCCCGCCTTTCTCAACGATTGGATTATCCTTCCCGGTATCGAGCCGATATAAGTTCGCCGGTGTCCCCGGATTTCCGCTTCATCCCGAACGCCTCCGAGCGACATCCTCACGAATTTTCTTCCCAGCGCAGTGGCAATGGATCTCCCCAGCGATGTCTTGCCCACTCCGGGAGGCCCCACAAAACAGAGAATCGGTCCTTTGACCTTTTTCGCGAGGCGGATAACCGCCAGATGCTCGAAAATCCTCTTCTTGGCTTTTTCCAAACCGTAATGATCGCCATCGAGAATCGACTTGACCTTCTTGATATTAGCGCGGTCATTCGTTTTTTGTTGCCAGGGAAGGTTGGCGATCCAATCAAGGTAATTGCGGACCACCGCCGCTTCCGCGGAGAAAGGATGCATTTTTTTTAATTTGCCAAGTTCCGAATCAGCTTTGGCTCGGGCCTCTTTGCTGAGACTGGCTTTCTTCAGCTTTTTCTCAAGCTCGAGATCCTCCACAGATTCTTCACCCTCCCCAAGTTCCTCTTTGATGACCTTGAGTTGCTGCTGGAGGTAAAATTCTCTCTGTGATTTTGAAAAATGATCCTTTACCGAGCCATCTATCTTTTGCTCTAATTTCAGGATTTCGATTTCGGAAGAAAGCAACAATGAGAGCTCCAATAGCTGCCCTTTTAAATCCTTCGCTTCCAATATCTTCTGTTTGACATCGGGACGGTGGATTATATGTGCGGAAATGGTATCGGCCAGGCGCTGCGGATCATCAATACTGCCCAGAGTGGTCAAAATCTCCTCAGGCAACCGCCTATTCAAGCGGACATAATCATGAAACTGGGTTATTATATTCCTAAGGAGCGCTTCATTTTCCAAAGATGACTTTATTTGCCGATACTGAATTACCCGCGTTTCGGACTTGTAAAATCCGCCTTTGGCATAAACCCTGATCGCCTTGGCCCGTATTAGACCTTCCACCAAAATTTTAATGGCTCCATTGGGCAGTTTCATTAATTGTAGCACCCGTGCCACGACTCCGATGCGATTCAAATCGCTGGGTTTCGGATCCTCGATGTTTGGCCGTTTCTGGGAACAGAGGAAAACCTGACGGTCTATGACCATCGCCTCTTGAAGCGCATCGACCGATATTTGTCGTCCGATGAGAAGGGGGTAAATCATATATGGGAAAATCACCATATCTTTGAGGGGCAGGATAGGCAACCTCTTCCTGATGGCAATCTCTTCGCCATCACGGTTTAGTATGAATCCGAGGTCAGCTTTCGAATCCATCTCGGGAGTTGGCAACTTTCTGTCATTGGCTAACATGTTCGACCACATTCATTAGGCACGCTTTTTTCGACGTTTTTCTCCGGCGCTCAGTTCTGGAACACCAGTCTTACAGATAACATCCGGCGTGATTATGCAACGGTGAATATCTTCGTAGTTGGGGGCCTCATACATTATATCAAGCATCGCATCTTCCATCACCGCCCGCAATGCCCTTGCCCCCGTGCCTCGCTTTTGGGAAAGCGTGACAACCATATCGAGGGCTTCATCCGTAAATTCCAGATCTATGCCTTCCATCTCGAAAAACCGCTTATATTGTTTGACAATTGCATTCTTGGGCTCGGTGAGGATCTGTTTGAGAGCATCATGATCCAATTCATCCAATGCCGTCACCAGCGGCAAACGCCCCACCATCTCCGGAATAATTCCGTAGGAAATAAGATCATCGGCGGTAACCTGCGCCAGCAACTCGCCAACGCTAAAATGGCTACGAATTTTCTCGGTTTGAAACCCCAAAACCTTCTTGCCGATACGGCGCTCGACAATTTTCTCCAAGCCGATGAATGCTCCTCCGCAGATGAATAGAATATTCTTGGTATTTACCTGAATCAAGGGTTGCTCAGGATGTTTGCGGCCGCCACGAGGAGGGACAGACGATATCGTCCCTTCCAGAATTTTAAGCAAGGCCTGCTGAACGCCTTCTCCGGAAACATCCCTGGTTATGGAAGGATTGGAA
>PFXJ01000110.1:33297-41714 GCA_002791595.1 candidate division Zixibacteria bacterium CG_4_9_14_3_um_filter_46_8 | reverse complement strand
GACCTTCTCCAGCCCCAGGATGTGATGAGCCGACATCGAGGTGCCAAACCCCCTCGTCGATATGAACTCTCGGAGGAGATAAGCCTGTTATCCCCAGAGTACCTTTTGTCCGATGAGCGACGGCACTTCCACGTGCAACCGCCGGATCACTAAGCCCTGCTTTCGCACCTGCTCGACCTGTGTGTCTCGCAGTTAAGCTCCCTTATACCTTTACGCTCTAAAGCTGATTACCATCCAGCCTGAGGGAACCTTTGGGCGCCTCCGTTACAATTTGGGAGGCAACCGCCCCAGTTAAACTGCCCGCCTGAAACTGTTCCCGACCCGGCTTCACGGGTCTGGGTTAGAACCACAATAGAGTAAGGGTGGTATTTCACCGGTGACTCCACCGACACTAGCGTGCCAGCTTCATAGTCTCCCACCTATCCTACACGTACTATACCAAGATTCAATATCAGGTTACAGTAAAGGTTCATGGGGTCTTTCCGTCCCGATGCGGGTAAACGGCATCTTCACCGCTGCTACAGTTTCGCCGAGCCCCTTGTTGAGACAGCGCCCAAATTGTTACACCATTCGTGCAGGTCGGAATTTACCCGACAAGGAATTTCGCTACCTTAGGACCGTTATAGTTACGGCCGCCGTTTACTGGGGCTTCGATTCAGAGCTTCTCCCGACGAATCGGGATGACCCCTCCTCTTAACCTTCCAGCACCGGGCAGGTGTCAGTCCATATACGTCGCCTTGCGGCTTAGCATAGACATGTGTTTTTAGTAAACAGTCACCCAGGCCATTTATCTGCGACCCCATTCCGCTCACCCCGCAGGGGGATCACGTACTATGGGGCACTCCTTCTCCCGAAGTTACGGAGTTATTTTGCCTAGTTCCTTAACAAGGGTTCTCTCGAGCGCCTTAGGATATTCACCCTGCCTACCTGTGTCGGTTTGCGGTACGGTCACCTTTGAAGCTTGCACAGAGGTTTTTCTCGGCAGTATGATTGGGGCCAGTTTATGTCCTTGCGGACTCCTCATCACCTCTCGGGATATGTGGGGGCGGATTTGCCTGCCCTCACTCCCTACGGGCTTAAACCACCTAATCCAACAGGTGGCTGACCTTACACTCCTGCGTTACCCCATAGCTCAAACGCTTCTTGGGTGGTAGCCGAATATTGACGGCTTTTCCATCACTTACGCCTTTCGGCCTCAGTTTAGGGTCCGACTAACCCTGAGCGGATTAACCTTCCTCAGGAAACCTTAGGCTTTTGGCGAGGCCGTTTCTCGCGGCCTTTATCGCTACTCGTTCCAGCATAATCTCTTCTGCCTCGTCCACCCGACCTTAAGGCCGAGCTTCGATCTACTACAGAATGCTCCCCTACCGATCCCCCGACAAGTCGGGGAATCCCGCGGCTTCGGCACCGGGCTTAGTCCCGGGGATTATCGGCGCAAAATCACTTGACTAGTGAGCTATTACGCACTCTTTAAATGGTGGCTGCTTCTAAGCCAACATCCTAGCTGTCTGTGTAATTTCACATCCTTTGCCACTTAGCCCGAATTTGGGGGCCTTAGCCGGCGGTCTGGGTTGTTTCCCTTTTGGCAATGAAGCTTATCCCCCACTGCCTGACTCCCGTGCATCGAGTTAACGGAATTCGGAGTTTGATTGGGGTTGGTAACCTTTGTAGGGCCCCTAACCCATTCAGTGCTCTACCTCCGTTAATCTAACACGAGGCTAGTCCAAAAACTATTTCGGGGAGAACCAGCTATCTCTGAGTTTGATTGGCCTTTCACCCCTATGCACAGCTCATCCCCCAGCTTTTCAACGCTGGTGGGTTCGGACCTCCGCCCAGTATTACCTGAGTTTCATCCTGGCCATGCATAGATCACTCAGTTTCGGGTCTATTGCATGCTACCAACGCCCGTTTCAGACTCGCTTTCGCTTCGGCTCCGCCAGTGTCTGGCTTAACCATGCAACATACAGTAACTCGCTGGATCATTATTCAATAGGCACGCGGTCACCTCTGCGTAAGCCCGAAGGCTTACGGTTTGGCTCCCACAGCTTGTAAGCATATGGTTTCAGGTTCTATTTCACTCTCCGGTCAGGAGTACTTTTCACCTTTCCCTCACGGTACTGGTTCGCTATCGGTCACGAAGTAGTATTTAGCTTTACCCCGTGGTTGGGGCAGATTCGGACAGGATTCCACTTAACCCGCCCTACTTGGGATTTCATCCGAGAGGCAGCAAGTTTTCGGCTACAGGACTTTCGCCTTCTATGGTTGACATTTCCACATCATTCGCCTAACCAGCTGTTTTGTAACTCTCTGGGAAATATGCAGATTTCCCGAGATGTTCCCGCTACCCCGGCGACACAACGCCCGCATGCTTTAACGTGTCGGCCGGTTTGAGCAATCTTCCCCGTTCGCTCGCCGCTACTGAGGGAATCTCTTCGATTTCTCTTCCTGAGGGTACTTAGATGTTTCAGTTCCCCTCGTTCGCTTCCTTCGGGCTATGAATTCACCCATAGGATGATGCCGCATTACCGGCATCGGGTTTCCCCATTCGGAAATCCCCGGGTTAACGCTTGTTTGCAACTACCCGAGGCTTATCGCAGCTTACCACGTCCTTCTTCGCCTCTTCGTGCCAAGGCATCCACCATATGCTCTTAGTAACTTGACCTAAACTTGTTAGTCTATTATTAAGAGACCAATGAATATCCTTCTTATGAAGATACCTTTACAATTTCCTATTCAGTTGTCAAAGAGCAGTTATTATATATGCTATTTTATATACATCATTTATGGAGATGACCGGGATCGAACCGGTGGCCTTCGGCGTGCAAAACCGACGCTCTCCCAACTGAGCTACATCCCCGACCCGAGATAATCCGGGACGATAACCATAATCAGGTTAAACCTGAACGATTAAGCATATTAAGAGTTTTGATCCGTTTTCGCGTAATGGGCCTTGGTGGAGTCGAACCACCGACCTCGTCCTTATCAGGGACGCGCTCTAACCAACTGAGCTAAAGGCCCATAAAAGCCATGCCGGGTTAAGGCGCATCACCTTCCGGCCAAGACGGCCGATTTGCACTCTTAATGAGATTTTGGTTTTGAAAGAACCTTGGGGTTCTGAAAACTGAATAGCATGCAGGGACGTAATACGGCCTACCACAGTTATGAACGTGAATTCACACTGTTCTCCTTAGAAAGGAGGTGATCCAGCCACAGCTTCCGCTACGGCTACCTTGTTACGACTTAGCCCCAGTTATCGGTCTTACCTTAGACGCTACCCTCCTTGCGGTTGGGTTCACGCCTTTGGGTACTCCCAACTTCCGTGGCTTGACGGGCGGTGTGTACAAGGCCCGGGAACGTATTCACCGCGACGTGCTGATTCGCGATTACTAGCAATTCCAACTTCATGGAGGCGAGTTGCAGCCTCCAATCCGAACTGAGACCGGTTTTAGGGATTGGCTCCACCTCGCGGTCTTGCGACCCTCTGTACCGGCCATTGTAGTACGTGTGTAGCCCTGGACGTAAGGACCATGAGGACTTGACGTCATCCCCACCTTCCTCCTCGTTAACCGAGGCAGTCCCCATAGAGTTCCCGGCCGAACCGCTGGTAACTATGGGCAGGGGTTGCGCTCGTTGCGGGACTTAACCCAACACCTCACGGCACGAGCTGACGACAGCCATGCAGCACCTGTCAACCGACCTCCGAAGAGGGGGCCATATCTCTATGGATTTCCAGTTGATGTCAAACCCAGGTAAGGTTCTTCGCGTTGCATCGAATTAAACCACATACTCCACTGCTTGTGCGGGCCCCCGTCAATTCCTTTGAGTTTCAACCTTGCGGTCGTACTCCCCAGGCGGGGCACTTAATGCGTTAGCTTCGGCACTGAAGGGGTAAGTCCTCCAACACCTAGTGCCCATCGTTTACCGCTAGGACTACCAGGGTATCTAATCCTGTTTGCTCCCCTAGCCTTCGCGCCTGAGCGTCAGTATCGAGCCAGGAAGCCGCCTTCGCCACCGGTGTTCTCCCAGATATCTACGCATTTCACCGCTACACCTGGGATTCCGCTTCCCTCTCTCGTACTCAAGACTGGTAGTTTCGAGTGCAGACCCAAGGTTAAGCCTTGGGATTTCACACCCGACTTATCAGTCCGCCTGCGCGCCCTTTACGCCCAGTGATTCCGAACAACGCTCGCTCCCTCCGTATTACCGCGGCTGCTGGCACGGAGTTAGCCGGAGCTTCCTTTAAAGGTACCGTCAGGCACTGTGGTTCACCACAATGCGTTTCTTCCCTTCCGACAGGGCTTTACACTCCAAGGAGCTTCATCGCCCACGCGGCGTCGCTGGGTCACCCTTGCGGGCATTGCCCAATATTCCCTACTGCTGCCTCCCGTAGGAGTCTGGGCCGTATCTCAGTCCCAGTGTGGCCGTTATCCCTCTCAGGACGGCTACCCATCGTGGCCTTGGTGAGCTGTTATCTCGCCAACAAGCTAATAGGCCGCGGGCCCATCTCCAGGCGGTCGCTTTCGCGATCTTTGATCTTCTCCTCATGCGAGATGAAGAAATTATCCGGTATTAGACCCCCTTTCGGTGGCTTATCCCAGACCCAAAGGCAGGTTGCCCACGTGTTACGCACCCGTTCGCCGCTTTACTCGCCAGCCGAAGCTGACTTTCTCGCACGACTTGCATGTATTAAGCACGCCGCCAGCGTTCGTTCTGAGCCAGGATCAAACTCTCCATAATTTATAAAAAGTTATTTCCTTGCTTTGTGAACGCAAATTTGCGTTTTCGGAATTAGTTTATTTTATAGCTTTATGTCCTCCCAATCGATCGCCACTCGACCGGGCTGTCCCGATTTAATTCGGAACCGGACCCGCATCACTTGTATTTCCTGCATGCTATTCGGTTTTCAAAGAACCCCTGCCTTCCGCTAAATCGAAAGGGCTTCCGCCTCTTCTATTATAATTTTGGCGGCAAACTCTCAATATATATGACAATTGCGCCGTGTCAAGTAGTTTTTTATACTTTTTTAAGATTTATTTTGATTTTTATTTAACTCTATTATAATGAATCGGAGAATACGGTTTACACTTTAACCTTCCAGGACAATATGGACCTTGATTATCCACTGCATCCATCCCCTTATGGTATTATACGGAATCCGATAGGCAATGTTCCTGAATGAACCTAAACCTTCCGTTGCGCCGGGATAGGGGGATATGAAGGAGCAATTACAGTGTGCCACACTTTCTGTGGCGCCACGGCGGGACACTCGCCAACGGTCGAATGGGAGCCTGCGGCAACCGAGGGTATTTGACACACATCAAAATAGCTTGACAGAAAGCAAATTCCTCATACATTACAGATACTTACACATTGGAGTTCTTCGTAATGTCCCCTATGAAAGGTCTTGTTGGGAGGAAATAATCTATATGGAAAATTCCGGCCCGCAGTGGTGAGTATGTATTTGCCGAGGATATCAATCGCCAAGAGTCTTATCAATAAGCGCACATCAAATAGAATGGTCTTTGTTAGGATTAGAAGAATGAGAGCGGTTTTGTTTTCCGCACTGTTAATGTTCTTGGCGGCAAATGCCGCCGCTTTAGGACCATTTGCTGATATGAGAATCGACTACACTGCAGGGGATGGGCCCTATTCGCTTTTTTGTGCAGACCTTGACGGCGATGGCGATTACGATTTGGCGGTGGCCAACCGCTATTCGAACAATGTCTCGATCCTGAAAAATAACGGTAACGGTACCTTCTTGGAGCCGATTAATTACGACGCGGGAGATGGGCCTTACTCTGTATTTTGCGCTGATTTCGATGGTGACAGCGATGGCGACCTGGCAGTCTCAAACTCTAATTCCGATACTATTTCAATCCTAAAAAACAACGGCGACGGCGCTTTTCAGCCGGCCGTCGAGTACGAGGTCGGAGATGGGCCTCTCTCAGTTTTCTCCCAAGATTTCGATGGTGACGGTTATTTTGACCTGGCAGTAGCCAACCATTATTCTAATACTGTTTCTGTCTTGAAAAACAGCGGCGATGGCACTTTTCAGGCCGCGGTGAACTACGGAGCAGGCGATGGGCCCATATCCGTTTTCTCAGCAGACCTTGATGGCGATAGCGATTATGATCTGGTGGTAGCCAATCATAATTCCAACGATATCTCGATCCTGATAAACATCGGAGACGGCACGTTTCAGAGGAAGATCGATTATGGCGTAGGCGACTCGCCCAAATCGGTCTTCTCGGCAGATCTTGATGGCGACGGTGCTTACGACTTAGTAACGGCGAATTATTTTTCGGACGATGTCTCCATCCTGAAGAATAATGGCGACGGCACCTTTCAAGCGGCAGTCAATTATATGGCGGGAAACGGAGCTTACTCAGTATTTTGCGCAGACCTTGACCGCGATGACGATTACGACCTGGCAGTGGCCAACTCTAAATCCAATAATGTCTCGGTCCTGAAAAATAACGGCCACGGCACCTTTGGCGGAGCGGTCAATTATAGTGCGGGCGCTGGCCCCAGATCAATTTTCGTCGCCGATCTTGACGGCGATGAAGATAACGATATGGCGGTGACTAATTTTGATTCGGACAATGTCTCGATTCTAATCAATCAATGTCCAGCTTTTTGCTGCGATGTTTGTATAACTCCCGATTCATGTCCGGTTGAAGTATCTCCCGGCAGTTCCTTCGGATTTATGGGTATGATAGGAAACCCGACTGCAGAGCCGATCTTGACTGATGTTTGGGTTGGTGTAAGACTCTTAAATGGCTTTTTCCAGCTTTGGTTATTCCCGGATATTCCACTTGATACCGGTGAATTTCTTGCGGCTCATTTGAACCAAGAAGTGCCTTTCGATGCCCCGGTCGGGGCCTATGATTATGTGGCATATTGCGGTGATCATAATACGGTCAAATGCGATTCGGCCTGGTTCCAATTTACGGTTGTCGGCGCTCGTATTTCCGGGGGCGCTGATGGATGGATATTGGAAGGCGGATGGAATTCCGATGATATGGCAACCGAGTATGCTCTGGTGGGTAGCTTTCCCAACCCCTTCAATGCCATAGTCACTATTGCTTATGAATTGCCGATTGCCGGTAATGTGAATGTCGAGATCTACAATATTATGGGTCAGAAGGTGGCTACACTGGTTGATAGCGATATCGAAGCTGGCCAGCATAGAATTAGCTGGGATGCCGCCAATTATTCTTCAGGCATCTATTTCTATAAGCTGACGGCGGGCGACAAGGTATTTACCAAGCGGATGACGTTCTTGAAGTAGGTTGTGGGGCCTTGGGCGCTATTGTGGCTTGCCCCCAACATTTGATAGGCGGCGGGGGCCAAGGCCGCCCGCCTACCTTCTGACCACTATTGATTCCCCGTAGGGGCGGGCCTCCGTGCCCGCCCTTTTATTTGGTAAAATCAAAATCCACAGCAAGCTGTGGGGCACCCTGGTGGTTTGATTCGGAACACCAACCTACGAACTTCTATCATGAATCAGTGACGTCATTCCCCATTAGTGATTGCTCATTTTCTTTAATATGCCCGCCCCTTCCATTGTATCTCATTTCTCTTCATTATATATAACACGCCGAAATACAAAGTGTAAAGCAGAAAAAATAATTGATGAGGTATGAACCACCGCAATATCCGACTGATTCCTATAAATCGGTGATTAACCATGATTATAGACAGATTGGCTCCCATAAGAATCGCTGTGGCCATAGCCGAATATATTTCTAAACCATGGACAGTCCAGGAGACCAAAGTTGACGCAGTCAGCAGGACCAGAGCAAAGGTCAGGCCAAGGCAAATCAACATCAAGCGGCCTGCCTGTATTCCCCCATTCAGCCAACGCATCCTTTGGCTGGTCAATTCCTTTAGATTCCGGGCGGCTCTGGTGGTTACCAAACTCGGTTTGGTGAGGTTGAAAGAAATTTGGTAATTGGTTTTTTTCACAATTGCTCTTAGTAATCCTGCGTCCTCTGTCACCGTGAACCCGACACCATCATAGCCTCCAACAGCGTCATAAGCATTCCTCCTGAATGCAATATTATTACCGATACAACTTTGCGCAATACCCAAGCCTGCAAACCCTGAGGCAACGCTTATCAAAAAGAGATGATCCAGCGCTTGCAAAGATGCGAACCAACCCTTAGTCGGAGGGGTGGAGAAGCCCGCCACAAGACCGACATCATCTGAGAAATAGGAAACCATTGATGATACCCAATTAGGTGGAACCTCACAATCAGCATCCGTCGATAAGATTATTTCCCCGCGAGAATTTTCAATGCCGATTTTCAGCGCATTGGCTTTACCCGTAAGGCCTTGTGGAGGATCCGAGATTAAGATTAATTTGAATTGAGGTTTTCCCTTGATAAAATCCGATGCGACTTTACAGGTTTTAT
>PFXJ01000110.1:27943-33287 GCA_002791595.1 candidate division Zixibacteria bacterium CG_4_9_14_3_um_filter_46_8 | reverse complement strand
CAATAATTTCAAGTTTCTCTTTGGGATAATTCTGGATCTTAAGAGTCTTAAGGCATTTCTCGATTACAGCTTC
The DNA here is from genome assembly GCA_002791595.1 of candidate division Zixibacteria bacterium CG_4_9_14_3_um_filter_46_8. GTDB lineage: Bacteria > Zixibacteria > MSB-5A5 > UM-FILTER-46-8 > UM-FILTER-46-8 > UM-FILTER-46-8. Next base: position 33,214 of record PFXJ01000110.1, on the reverse strand, counting down.
TTCGTTTCGAGCGGCGAGGACTATCGAAACTGATGGCACCCTGTAGATTATCTTATATTTTTTCCTATTGCCCGCAATAACCAGTAGGGTCGCTATAGAATAAATCAAGCTTAAACATAGAAAAATATAACATAAAATTAGCGGCATCGTCCTAATGTATGCTCAATAGCCAACTTAGGAAAGACAATAAAATCAGCCCAGACCCAATACTTTCCCCCCTTGATAGATGACGAATGCCGCCAGCCAGGCCAGGCTCGATTGATAGATAATTGAAAGCGCTGTCCATTTCTTTGAGCCCGATTCACGGAAAATCGCTCCTACCGTAGCCAGGCAAGGCGTATAGAGTAGTGAAAATACCATAAAAGCGACAGCAACTAATGGGGTTATTCCCGATTTGACCAGGGCATTCTGCAACAAGGAGGACTGGTGATTCTCTGCCGAATAAAGGACTCCCATAGAAGACACCACGACTTCCTTGGCTACGAAACCCGAAAGCAGAGATACGCCCATCTTCCAATCAAATCCCAATGGCTGGACTGTCGGTTCTATGAGACGACCAAGCTGACCGATAAAAGCAAATTCCAACTTCGATGATTTCTGAAGCCCTTCACCGCTCTCAACTACGGTCCCGTTGTCTGAAATCATTGGCGATCCCGATTTGTCCGGTGGCTTAGGGTAGGCACCCAAAAACCAGAGGAGCAGCGAACCTACTAAGATTATTCCGCCCATTTTCTTCAGATAAATGCGTACCCGATGCCACATATGAAATACTATGCTTCGCGCCGTAGGCATACGATAAGATGGAAGTTCCATCACGAATGGCGAATATCCTCTATGGAAGAACAGCGAACTAAACAACCGTCCAATAACCAAGGCACAGAAAATCCCGAATAAGTATAATCCAAATATGATATTTCCGGCATGATTCGGGAAAAAGGTGCCGGCAAAGAGAATATAGATGGGTAGCCTGGCTGAACAGCTCATTAAGGGTATTATCAGCATAGTCAAAAGCCGGTCGCGCCGTGACTCGAGCATCCTGGTCGCCATTATGGCCGGCACACTGCAGCCAAAGCCCATCACCATGGGGACGAAGGACTTCCCATGCAACCCAAGAGCGTGCATTACGCGGTCGGTTACAAAGGCGGCACGGGCCATATAACCGGAATCTTCCAGTATTGATATCCCTAAAAAGAGTATCAGAATATTGGGAAGGAAAACTATGACGCTGCCTACTCCTCCTATTAGACCATCTACCAATAAATCCTTCACAGGGCCGGTTGGGAAAATAGAAGACACTAATCCCGAGAGAAATCCTATTCCAGCTTCAATCCAGCCAACGGGGTATTGGCCCAATCCGAAGGTTGCTTGGAATAACAGCCACATCAGGAAAAACAATATCGGCAAACCCAGAATACGGTTGGTAAGGATGTCATCAATTCGGTGGGTAACGGAAAGCCCCTCTTGAGGTCTATGCTTGAAAGTTTCCTTGAGCGCCCCGCTGACGAATCCATATCGCTGATCCGCAATATATTCTTTAGGATCGATATGATAGAGATTGGTGAGGTGATTTCTTATGCCTGTGGCTTTGTCCATCACTCTCTTGCGATCCTCATCCGACAGATGCATCCTCGCTGAAATATAATCATCGCCTTCGATTAGTCCCAGCGCCAGCCACCGGGACGGATATGCTGGTTCGCGATATTCGGGATGATTCATCATGCGAATTAGTTCATCGATGTGCCCTTCATATTCGTGCCCATAATTTATCTTGACCGGCTTTTTGGGCTTATGAGAATGCCCGGCTAATTTTGCCACCGCCTCCAGCAATCGCTTTACCCCTTTACCTCTCTTGCCCACAGTTGGAATAACAGGCATCCCCAGCAGTGCCGAAAGCTTCTTGGTGCGGATTTTTATCCCTTTCTCTTTGACCTCGTCATACATATTAAGGGCTAAGATTAACGGGACTTCCAACTCAATAAGCTGGGTAGTTAAATAGAGATTACGCTCTATGTTGGGGCCTTCGACAACTTGAATTATAATATCAGGACAATAATCAAGGATATAATCGCGCGCAATCCGCTCTTCATTTGATATGGTGGAAATACTATAAGTCCCCGGAAGGTCCGTGAGCTCTATCTCATAATCCTCATAGTAAATGGTCCCGGTCTTCACTTCGACCGTGACTCCGGGCCAATTACCGACTTTTTGATGAGATCCCGTCAGCTCATTGAATAGCGTGGTTTTGCCGGAATTTGGGTTTCCAGCCAGACCTACCCTGATCCTTTTATTTATTACGGCCCCGCCAACCAAAGCGAAATCTTCGCCTTTTTCTTTTCCCATCAATTCGCCTGACAATAATCTCTTTGGCCTCCTCGCGGCGCAAACTAATAAAGTATCCTTTCAAGCTGTATTCGATCGGGTCCGCCAGCGGGGCGCTGCGAATCACTTCAATCATAGTCTCGGGCGTGAAACCCATCTCCCGAAGACGAATCCTAAGCTTGCTAGCAGTGGAGAAACGAATAACCACACCACACTCTCCTTCATCGAGATCGGACAATGGAACTCCTTGGCCTTTAGAAAGGGCATCGCCGACTTCATTTGAACTCAGATTCATAACCGCCTGCTATTGATTAAATCAACCATCCATCCGTATCAAGCACCTGGATGAAGTCATTTATCTTTCTCCAAATACCACTCATTAAATTTCTGCGCACAACCCTTACAGCCCTTTGAAGGGCTAATCGCAAATTCGAGAAAATCCGCCAACCTTCTAACCGTCTCTGGCTCAATCGAATGCTCAATCCGGCAAGCATCCGATTCGGCTTTCTGGTAATCGAGCCCCAAAATAATATGAAGGAAATCTGTTAGTGCCTGATGAACTCTGAAGATATCAGCCGCTATTTTTCCGCCAGTCTCGCTCAACTTCACATACCCGTAATTCGAATGCTCCACCAATCCAAGCTTATTCAGTGATTTAATTGCTCCGGTAACCGAAGGTGCTGTTACTCCCAACCTGGAGGCGATGTCTTTCATTCTGGCAACAGTCTGATCACGCTGTATAAGGTATATCGATTCCAAGTAATCCTCCAAACTGGATGACAACTTGAGACCTATTTCATTTTGGAGACGAAACAATTTAGGCACTCCTAACTTTATTAAGTAACGCTAAGATAATTATCGGGCAGATTTTGTCAAGTCTTTTGTTTATTTTCGCGCTCATTTTCACCCTATATTATGGAGAACAAACCATATATAATGGCTGGTGGCCAATATTGCCAGGGTAGTTCGAAATGCTAATATATTATAATTCAAATGGTTAACCCCTCTGAAAATGTGGCCTCCGATTTGCGATATAACCAACAAAATGCTTTTAGGAGGGGCATTCAATGATGATCAATTATAATTCCATAACAAATCACGGCATATTCAATATTAGTGATATCAATAATTCGATTGCGTCAAGTATCGAAAAACTTTCCAGCGGTCGGGCGATTAACCATGCTTCTGATGACCCGGCTGGGACAATTCTCTCGCAGAAAATGGCGTCTCAAATTGGAGCCATTGAACAGAAGATTAAGAATTATGAGATGCAGTCCAGCAAGCTTTCTGCGGCTGGCGGCCATATCGATTCTCTTTCGGCTAAGTTATTTGATATTCGTGACAGTGCTGTGGCTGCCGCCAACTCCGGGTCCTTGGACAAGGAGCAAGTGGAGGCTATTAAGCGGGCGGCAAATGACTCCGTGAAAGCATATAATGAAATCGTCAAGAATTCATCCTTTGGCAGACAGAAGCTTCTTGATGGCTCCAAAGGATCTGTCGCGGATGTGGAGGAAATTTCGGAAATTGACTTAAGCACTCCTGAAAAAGCCGCCGAGGCGATCGAGCAGATTGATAAGATTAGCGCGGACGTCAACTCGTTGCAAGGTGAGGTTGGCGCCCATCAATCTCAGGAGGTGGAGTCAAGTATTAGCAACCTCGAGCAGGAGTTTCAGAATCTGAGTGAAGCTGAATCGGGAATCTCAGATGCTGACTATGCACAAGAATATAGCAATCTGGTCGCCAATCAAATCAAGTTACAAGCGGCGACCGCCATGCTGTCCCAAGGGAATTTGAAAGCATCAACGCTGAATTTGATGTTAAGCAACCCATAGGACTATCTTAAAGTTAAGAGAATAAAGTCTTTAATTTTGCGTGGCCTGAAGTACCAAGAAGCCAAGAACCCGGATATGGAAGTCCGGGTTCTTGGCTTTTAGATGTTCGAGAGTAAGACCTATTTGGAAGGTTTCACCTTTCTTCCCAATAGAGACCCCGCGATTTATCGCGGGGAGCATCACGATCCCAAATAGCGATGGGTTTCAACCCATTCATTAAAAATCAGTAGGTCAAGCCTACTTGAGGATTGACATTAGGGCTATTTCAATAACGTCATCCTCTTCGTCTGGGTGAAATCTCCGGCGGTCAGCCGATAGAAATAAATCCCTGACGAATAGCCCGACCCATCCCAAACAATATTATGCTGGCCGGCATCGTTGTAGCCATTCACCAACGTTGCCACCCTTTGCCCGGCAAGGTTGTAAACATCTAAATTCACATTGCCGGCTGATGGCAGGGCATAAGTAATAGTAGTGGTGGCATTGAACGGGTTGGGATAGCAACCAACCAGAGCATAATCGGTAGGCATATCAACGCTATTAAATCCACCCTCCAAAGTCCAATCATCGGCGCCGCCATCAACACGGGCGCCGGTTACGGTGAAGTTAAAGCTAAATGAATCACACTTCACGTTAGTCGGACGATCACCGCAGTAGGCGCGATAAATGTATGTTCCAGCCGGAGCATAGTTGGGCACACTCTGGTTCATGTGTGCACTGATATATTGCCCCGGATTTAGTGGTATGTTGTTGAATAACCAGAGTTGATAGAAAGTACCAAGGTAAATAACGCCAACCCAAACATCGGTCTGGATCGGGGCGGCAGTAGGGTTGCCGATAGTGCCGGTCAAACCGAAGGAACCGCCGTGCGGAACCACTACTGGCGAAGTATCTGGAGTCATACTGACATCGCAACATGGGACGGCCGTAACGTTGTCCAGGTAGTCGAAATATGCGGCCTGAGTGAAGGGGCTGGTCCAAGAGAGATAAACTACTCCATAATTACCGCCACCCAGATATTCGATATTGGGCTGGTTCCACCATGGCGCATTATCCGCCACCGAAAGTGGTGAACTCCAGGAGCCGGCATAGTCCCTCCATACATAGCGATCCTCCCTTG
>PFXJ01000110.1:14131-27932 GCA_002791595.1 candidate division Zixibacteria bacterium CG_4_9_14_3_um_filter_46_8 | reverse complement strand
CTCCACCGTCTCGGGCGGTGAGATCGGGGCTTTCGGATGTCACATTAACGTTATCAAAGCTCCCTGCATACCAAGTTCCGCCACCACCGGTATAGTTCACGAGATAATAACAAAATAGGTTTGAGCCGGAATCATAGTCGAAAGCGCAGGTGATGGTATCATCAAAAGCTCCGATGGCGGTTATTTCAGTGGTGGCTCCGATATAAAAGGCTCTGAGCTGGGTCAACGGCGAAATGCCCCAAATCTTCAGGGTATCATTGGTATTGATATAGGAAGCAAACATAAAATAAGTGGAATATCCTTCATTGCAGGAAACATCAAGTCCCCGGTCGGCATCCCAGATATTAGTTATAACTTGATTCCAGAGCACACCAGTGGGGACATTCCAGAAATAACCTAGATTGCCGTCTTGCAGAACAGTAAAATAATAAAGCCGATTGTTGAAATAATCCTGGTTGGAGACCAACGTTATCTCCTTAATTGGGGATAAGGTACCAAAGCAGGTCACCCAGTCAGATCCATCAGGGAAAGTGGCCGCACTGCCATCAGCGGTATTGAACCGGCGTATGCGGGCGGCATCGAGCGACGCAGTGCCGGCATAAGCGACATAACAATAATCGCCAACAACCGATGCGCTCACATCCGGAATATAAAATGATGCCCACCAGACATAGGTTTCCACCCAAGTGTCCCCCCCATCGGTAGAAAGGTTCACCGACCATTCATAATTATTGCCATTGGGATACATTAGAATAACAAAGAGATTCCCTGACGCCCGATGGATATCAAACTCATTATCGAAAATATCGGTGCGATTCCCAATCCGTATGTCATCGTCCCAACGTCCCCCGTCACCGGTTGCCACTGGATTGATCCATTGACAGCCTATAGCGACATCATCGACATCCGACAATTCGGAAATCAAAGCCGTAGCGCCATCGTAATTTCCTTCATTCCATAATTTGGCGACATTATCGATAACGGCGCTGACCTCCTGTGGCAAATCCTTTCCCCCTTCAATGCTAATCCGAGAATTTTCTCTATCGCTTTTGCTCATTTGCAGTATCCCATCCCAAGTGGAACCGCTTGTTTTCGGTTGGGGCATCTGCGATTGATCCAACTGCACTTGGGCATTGGTGGTCTCGCTATTGATCACCGATGATACCGGAATTTCGTTAGAGAATACTGCCGAGGCGAAAAGCGAGAAAACGATCATAAATACCATTTTAGTCTTCATAATAATGCTCCACTCCAACTAAGATTAGGTTAAGAATTGTAGTGCCTGTCATAAGGTCACGACCGATTCAAATGCGTATTATACTGTAAGTATCACCTCCTCCTATAATTTAATGGTCTATGTCAGAACTCGAAGCAATCAGATAATTCATCCCGTGATCCTCAGGAACTATGAAGAAATATGGCTATGAGTGTAGTGACTTCATTCGCTTTTGTCAATATATAATTTTTATTCTTTACAAAAATGGGCAATATCAATACTTGCGTGTTGGATTGAACTTTGGGGCAGGAGTGTAGCACCTATTGCAGAAAATAGTTGCTATTCTTGATATTATCATTATATTAAGGTAGGCCCACTACCGGGAAACCGTGGTGGTGGGTAGTTAATAAGAACGATAATCACTCCCAATTTATCCCATCGAAAGGATCGAATATGAACCGCTGGATTGGCTTATTTTCCTCATTTTTGGTATCCTGCATGCTTCTTAGTGGGATCTCCGAAGCCGCCGCTATCAACCGTTCACTTCAACAAAAACTGGATAACGGAACTCCAGAAACAACCTTGAAGGTGTTCCTGTGGTTTGAGGATCAGGAGGATGTCCCGAGCATAAGCGCATCGTTTACCCATACCAACGCCACGCTGGCTGAGAGGCATACTGTTATAGTTTCCTCATTGCAGAAAAAAGCATCGGAAAATCAGGGGGCGATAATAAATCTCCTCGAAGATGGCGAAGATAAAGGCGAGGTTATTTCCTACAATGCCTTCTGGATTGCCAATATGATACTGGTTGATGCCAAATCCGCTTTTATTAAGAGGATTATAGACCGCCCGGAACTATCCGAGGTGTTCGAGGACTTCAAAGTTGAACTTATAGAACCCATAAAGGATGCTGATCTGATTTCTGGAGGCGATGACCCCACTCCCATGGGCGTTGAGGATGGTCTGACTGCTATCGGCGCCCCGCAAATGTGGGCGGCTGGTTACACTGGTGCAGGGCGCATCGTAATGAATATAGACACCGGGGTTGATGGAAATCACCCTGCTTTAGGTTCGCGCTGGATTGGTAATAATGGCTTCCCTGCCAGCCAAGGTTGGTTGGATACGACCAATCCCGCCAGCAGTTTCCCATCTGATGGTGATTCTCATGGCACTCATACGATGGGCACAATGACCGGACTGGGACAATCAACCGGCGATACCATCGGAGTGGCGTTTGGCGCCCTCTGGATGGCCGCCAAGGCGATCGTTACCGGCGGCAATGTGGCGATGGCGTTTCAATGGGCGGCTGATCCCGATGGAAACCCTAATACTATCCACGATGTGCCGGACGTTATCTCCAATTCCTGGGGCGCGACTGATTTGGGATGTTTTGAAACCTATTGGCAGATAATTGACAATCTTGAGGCTATCGGCCCTGTAGTAGTATTCTCGGCGGGAAATAGTGGTCCTGGAAGAGAGACTGTTAGTTCTCCTGCAACCAGGTCAACTACCCCCACCAACGCTTTTGCAGTCGGGGCCATAAATGGTCATATCCAAGACTATCCCATCGCCAGTTTTTCCGGACGGGGACCTTCTTCTTGTGACGGCGTCTCCATAAAGCCTGAAGTTGTAGCTCCCGGCGTGAATGTGCGCAGTTCCGTGCCCGGCGGCGGCTATGCCTCGACCAATTGGTCTGGCACCTCAATGTCCTGTCCTCACGTTGCCGGAGCAGTTGCTCTTCTGCGGCAATACAATCCGAACGCAACGGCCGATGAGATCAAAACCGCATTGATGGAATCGGCTCATGACCTTGGCACGGCTGGTGAAGATAACGACTATGGCTGGGGCATCATAAATGTTTACGATGCTATGCTGATTTTGGAAGGCGTAAGTTCGCCTCATATCCGTCAATGGGACGCTCATTACACGGATGGCGGCAATGATATTCCTGAGGCAGGCGAGACCGGCAATATAGTGGTTACATTGTGGAATACCGGCACGGCGGTCAATAATGTCTATGCAATAGCGGTCACCGCCGATCAATTTGCGACTCTGAACAGCGATTCATCCTTCTACGGAAATTTCGCCAGCGACGATACGCTTAATAATTCTAATCATCCATATAATATCAGTTTCGATGCCAATACTCCTCGTGGCCACAAAGTAGCCATAGATCTGCAGGTTGCCGGGAGCGGTGGATATAGCGGACTCGTGCATCTCTATTTCCGTGTTGGCATTCCCGAAGCGCAGGCGGTAGTCAGCCATGATGTTGGCAATTGCAAATTCACTATGTCAAATTTCGGCCACTATGGTCTGGGGACCGGCGCTATGCTGGCATTTCCCGGAGGTATCGGTTTCAAATATCCGGTCACTGGTCCATCCAACTTATTCGAGGCCGGTCTGCTTATCGGCACCAGCTCCAACCAAATCGTCGATTGTGTGCGCGATGAAAATCAAGCCATAAATTACGATTTTTACCCTACCAGCCCTATTACGGCCCAGCAGCCTGGTGATTTTTCGGACCAGGATGTACGGACTTCATTCAACGACCAGGGCGCTTTCAATCCGATCAATCTAAATATCCAGCAGAATTCGTATCAATGGGCGGATGATAACTACGATGATCTTGTGGTGGTCGAGTATATCATCAACAACTTCGGAGCTTCATCAGCCAATCTGGTAGTAGCGAACTTCAATGACTGGGATTTCCCCTGGGGTTCAGCCGCCAGCGACAGAGTTGGTTTCGATCGTGAACATCGGCTCGGTTATATGTATCAGAGTCCTTCAACCAACTATCGCGGCATAGCGATTATTTCAGAGCAGGGAGTTACTTCCTTCCGCGCCCTCGAAAATGATATCGAAGTCTATCCACCTAAATTCACAGATGCGGAAAAATGGCAGTATATGACCGAAGGGTTCGTCGATACACTCACTTCATCTCCGAAAGATGCGTCGTTCTTAATCTCAACCGGCCCGATTACGGTGGCCGCCGGCGGAATTGATACCGTGGTCATTGCTTATGTTGGCGGCGCCTCGCTTGCTGAAATCGGCACACACGCCGCCGCCGCATATCAGAAATACTGGGATCAGATGAATGCGGTCGGTGATGGAACCGGAAGCGTTCTGCCGAGCATAATGAACCTTTCGCAAAACTATCCGAATCCTTTCAACGCCCGTACCATTATTAAATATGCATTACCCTCCAACACCAAAACACGCCTTGAAATATATAATTTGATTGGACAAAAGGTGGCAACTTTGGTCGATGGCAACGAATTGGCGGGAATCCATACTGTGGAATGGAATGCTGATAATTATTCTTCTGGTCTTTATTTCTATAAATTGACGACCGGCGATAAAACCATTACCAAGCGGATGACGTTGCTGAAGTAGGCGGGTGAGGGTTCGCGATGTAAAAGACCCCGGGTTTCAACCCGGGGATCTTTACGAACCGGAATAATAGAAGGTTTTAACCTTCTACATGCAGTAGCGCCGACATTCCTGTCTGCGGGACGACATGCGGGATAAAAATGTCCTGCCTACCATTAATACTTAGCGCAGACATTTTTGTTTGCAAGTTACAGCTGAGCTGGATAGTCCCGATGTCCCGATAAAATAGGTACGGCCTACCAATTGAAGCACGAGTTAAAACCCATCGTTGTTTTTTGAGTGAAGCTCCCCAGACTGAAGAGACTGGAGTCTCAGAGAAATCGAGGCGGATAAGGGCATATTTGGAGAGATCCGTTTCCTTGCATCCTTTTCACCCGATAGCCAGGATGTAACCTGGCCCTTCAGGGTGTCGGGGGTAAACCCGCCGGGCTTGTTGTAAAAGCTCAGCTACGATGAAAAGGGAAACGCTTCAAAAAAATATTTTCTTTCTCTCCTTCTCCCATTAATTGGGAGTCGGAGGATGAGGGAGATTATGGGGTTATGCCCTTATCCGGCCATGCTTTAGGCGGGGCCGGGGTGTGTTTCTTTATGGCGCCAAAGCACACATTGTCTTCCCCGACTCTGTTGGGGAATCCACTCCTCTCTACAGAGGAGATCTTAGCCGCTATTTGATTAGGGTCTAATGGAATAGAAGAATTCCCTTCAGAAAGATTTATTAAATAAGAAAGAGACGGGTGATATTCCCGTCTCTTATGCTATTTTATGAAGCCCTGAATTACAAGGCTTCGGAGCCATAGTATCGGTTATTTCACCAGCGCCATTTTCTTTATAAAGGTCTTGCCGCCAGCATCGAGCTTATAGAAATAAATTCCGGAAGCGACATCGGAGGCATCCCATGCGACATCGTGGTAACCTGGAGACTGTTTTCCTTCCACAAGCGTGGCGACTCTCTGGCCCATCAGGTTAAAGACCTCTAACTTCACATCTGCCGGCCCTGGGAGCGAATAATAAATCCGGGTCTGGGCATTGAATGGATTTGGGTAATTCTGATAAAGGCCCAATGATACTGGGAGATTCCCGTTATCGTAGTCTATATCATCTTCGATAGGGCCTACTATGGCGCGGATATGATAACCAGCTCCTGCGTCTCCCCACGCACCTCCCTGGTATGCCATCGAGCGTGATCCCCAGTTAGTTGCATCTCCGAGAATCACCGGCAGTGCTGACCGATAGGTTAATCCAATGAACACATCACTCGAGATATAGATATCCCGGTGACGCAGGTCGATGTAGGTCCACGCCTCGGGGTCATCGAGAGTCGATTGCGGCCATACTGCCTGAGGACCGTAGATGACATCGCCCGGGTTGTTCCCAACCTTATTCCAGATTTTGAAATCGATTGTATCAAGGTCATGGCTGACATCGGTATACAACTTCACCATTGCGTTCAGCAATTGCCTGCCGCCCACAGGAGTAATTCTGGTGGCGCTGGCATTGCCTGCGGCATATTGATAGATGAAATCGGGAGAGCCATCGTCGTAATAAATAATGGTGCCACGAACATAGGAGTAGTCAACCGAAGTCCCGGTGTTGCTCGCATTATCGGTGGCGGTGAGATAATACGAGTAATACTCACCCGCAGTATCGTTTTCATCTCCCGGGAGAGTGAAGTAATAGCTGTTGCCATTGATGCTGTCGGGTCCTACTTCAACCGCGCCGCCAGCGTCAATGGTGTAGGTCAGACTTGCGGATTCAATACCCGAGGGATCGCTGATTGTCGCCAGCACTATATATTCGGCGGGAATGCTGGTCGAATCGGTGGGACCGGTATGCAAAATGAGTGGTGGGCTGTTATCGATTGTTGAACCGTAAACTGAAAAATCATCAACATACATCCCATCGACATTGTAGGCGCCATCGGATATTAAGGTGAATCTGAAGCGCACGCTCATACCGGCATATCCCCCTATATCCTCAGTGAAGACGTGCCAGGTGGAGTCCCCGCTAGCTTCGCCATTGAAAATTTCCAGATTATTCCAGCTATTTCCGCTATCAGCAGAGATATCGAAATAGACATAGTCGAATCCGGACTCCAATAGGAACCTCGTCCAAAACTCGACATAACCTCCTAAATACGATGTGAGATCGACATCCTGGGTCATTTGGACTTCCAAATTGGCATTGTCGGGATAATTGCCAACAGGCGAATCGGCCATGGAATTAGGCGGTGTATGGAAGCGAGTGCTTGCTAAGCCCCAGTCGCCTGACCATGCCCCCATTCCCGCATCAAAATTCTCAGAATAGACCAGATCCTGTTCCCCGCCTTGATAAGGGCCATAACTGATAAGGGCACGAATATTCAGATCATTCAAAAGGACAGTCCATTCGCCGCTGGAGGTCTTGACTTGACTCCTGTTTTCCGTCACCCCGTCATCATCGGTAGTGGCATACGGAGGAGCGTTTTGAGAAAGCTCCCAACCGGCATGGAAATCAGTGCCCTCAATCCAAATCGGCGGATTTATTTGAATGACTTGGAACTGACCATTCCCGTTGAGGGAAATTGATAATGGGGTTATCAGGTCTGCCCCAGGCACTCCGTCATTATCAGCCCAAATATGCAATAAGCCGTTTCCGCCTCCCAATGTGGTTGCAATCGCAAGAGCTTTCAGAGAGCAGGCTTCTTGCGGGAAATGAGTGTTGGTGAATCTTACCGCGAATTTGGTTCCCTGGGCGCTATAGTTTGACAAGTAGGACACAATCCCGTTATCATAGGACAAGATTTCGTCGTCTGCCAAATTATAGGCGGGCAGTAAATTGGCGGGAGCAACATCCGGCCTGGGAGTCAACAATGAATATTGAATCGGCTCAGCCAGAGAGATGCCGGTGAAGAGAAGCACGGCGGTCACCGCCATCAATAATAATTTGAAATTGTGATTCATAAAGTACCCTTCCATGAATTAGGTGGACAATCAGTTTTCCTTCTGATAAATTATTACAAATCGAGCTGTCTCGATGTTCCCACTTTATATATGCCAGATAATCCTCCATGATTTGAAGTTCATCGTGCCACTTAGCCTACTCCATCAGTTTCGTCATAACTATCTGATGCCGTCGATTCAGTGATTGAGTATAAGAGCTACCTCTTTTTTCGCAAATATATACCATGAGGGCATTTTGTCAAGGTTTTTTAGGACAATTTATAGCCATGTGAGAGTATGGGGAAGACGGTAAATATACGAAATGTTGCGCGTTTTGCATCGACTCTCTATGGTTACTTCCACATCTACCGATAATATCCACAATCTTTATATCGGAACCTGCCCGTCAAAACATAAGCGGGTTCTGACCGAATATGCCTTCTGGCCGAATGATTCAAGGCATATTATATTTGTTCTCCAAAGTTATAAATCATATATTTACTTCAATCAACAGCTTTGGTAAGCGTGGTTAATTGTGTTGGTGAAGATAATCATATTTCATTCCTTTAGGAGAGAATAATGAAAACTATTTGCCTACTGCTCGCCGCTATCCTGGTGATGCCCCCCAATAATTATGCGGCTGTCGAAGGCGCACTTGATGCCGCAATCTTGGACCAATTCAGGTTATCCTGCGCTATGAATTCATCTGACCGGGCGATTTACAATGCTCTCACAAATAATGATATTAATGAATTGGCATTGAATCGCGATCTGGTGAATGACCACAATACGCTTTTCAGCCATAAAGTCAAGGCGAAAGGAATTACCAACCAGAAGAGCAGCGGACGATGCTGGCTTTTCGCCGGATTAAACATAATGCGTCCGACAATGATCGAGAAATATAAATTGGGTGAATTCGAATTCTCTGAAATCTATCTCACTTTTTATGACAAGCTTGAAAAAGCCAACACCTTTCTGGAGAATATCATTGCCACCCGGGACCGGGATTACTTGGACCGGGAATTAGTTTTCATAGTTGAACATCCTTTTGACGATGGGGGTTACTGGGATTATGTGGTTGATTTGATCGAGAAATATGGAGTAGTCCCCAAGGAAGTTATGCCGGAGACTCATAATAGCAACAACACGGGTATGGTCAATCAATTGATAATTCGGAAGCTTCGCCAGGATGCCACGGTCCTGCGGGATATGTCTCAGAAGGGAGCAGACGAAAAAGCGTTGCGTGCCAAGAAAATGGAGATGCTCGGCGAGACCTATAAAATGATGGTGCTTAACTTGGGTGAGCCACCGAAAAGCTTCACCTGGCGGTATGAGGATCGTGATACGGTTCTAAGTAAGCCTAAAGTTTATACGCCGCAGGAATTCTATAGAATCGCGGTTGGGGTCGATTTGAAAGACTATGTGAGTATCGTTGACCATCCTGCCAGAGAGAGGATGAAATATTACCGGATGAATTGGACGAGAAATATCCATGACACCGAAGATATTTCATTTATCAATCTTCCAATTGACCGCTTGAAAGAGTTCGCCTTGAAGTCTGTGCTGGATGACCAACCAGTCTGGTTCGCTAATGATGTAGGCAAACAAAATGACCGGGAACATGGCATTTTGGCCGATGGGGTTCTCGATTACTCATCCATATATGGAACCGATTTCAAATTGACCAAAGCTGACCGTCTGCTCCTCCGAGACAGCGCCCCCAATCATGCTATGGTCCTAATCGGTGTGAATCTCATCGATGGCAAGCCTGAAAAATGGCTGGTCGAAAACAGTTGGGGTAGCGAGAAAGGCGATGGGGGGAAATGGACTATGTATGACTCGTGGTTCGATGAATATGTTTATGAAGTGATTATCAATAGAAAATACATCCCCAAAGATATTCTTCAGCTAATGGAAACCAAACCGGTGGAACTTCCGCCGTGGGATCCTATGTGGGAACTATTGCGAATTGACTGACTGACAGGATAAAATTCATTCGGGCTTGTTGAAAATGTGGTTTCTTGACTTCATCCACATGTCATTCCCGCGGAAGGGCTTGTTGAAAAAGTGGTTTCTTGCTCTTTTCAACATGTCATTCCCGCGAAAGCGGGAATCTATTTCTTTGCTTAATATGGACCCCATTTTCGTGGGAATCAGCTTGATGACAAAAGGGTGTTTTTTGAACGCCCTATTTTGTTGATAAAAGAATCCATCTTATTCCCCTCTCGAGAGGGGCGGCCCCGCTTTAGGCGGGGCCGGGGTGTGTTCTTTTATGGGAAAACACACCCCGTCTCCCCGATTACATCGGGGATCCACCCCTCTCAAAGGGAATGTTGAAAAAGCCAGGAAACTCGAAAAATGATCTTTACCTTCTCCTGCTTCGTCGGGAGAAGGTGTCCCGACTTGTCGGGACGGATGAGGGCGTAACTCCTTAAGCTCCCTCATCCTCCGACTCCTTCTCCCAATTAATGGGAGAAGGATGGAAAGAAAAGAATTTTTTGAAGTGCTTTCTTTTTAATGGCGGCCCAGCTTTTTCAACAAGCCCTCAAAAGAGAGGATTCTAATGCTATTGCGTTCACGCTTGGCTGAAACTCAGATTCAATTCGATGTGTTGCCATTTTCTCAACACGCCCTTCATTCCGCGTATCCCATTTGCCGCATCCATTCCGGCGAAAATTGCTTGGAGAGATACTTATGTCCGGAATCGGCAAAAATCACCACTCCCAGCTTATATGCTTTGAGCATATCAGCGGCTTTAAAGATGGCGGCTACCGCGGCGCCTGAAGAGCTTCCCGCAAAAATGCCTTCGGCCCGGCATAGCTTGTTGGCGGCTTGAAATGATTCTTTATCACCCACCATGATTAATTCATCGAGATATTTAAAATGCACATTTTCTGGAAGGTTATCCCCTCCTATGCCTTCAACCTGATATAGCCGCGGTTCTGATATTGTTCCCTTATAGAAGTAATCAGAAAGGATTGAGCCTTCAACATCCACACCGAAAATTTTCACTTGCGGTTTTCTTTCCTTAAGGTATTTGGCCACCCCGGAGATAGTCCCGCCGGTTCCAATGCCGGCAAATAAGAAGTCGATTTCACCGTTCGTTTGTTTCCAGATTTCCTTCGCCGTGGTCCGGTAATGAATTTCAGTGTTGGCAGGATTGCTGAATTGATCCAGATAAACAGCCCCTTTAATCTCCTGTGCTAAGCGATGGGCGGTGCTATAATTGCTTTCGGGGGCATCAGGATGAGCATCTTTGGGCGTGAGCACCAGTTCGGCTCCGAAGGCTTTGACTATATCCTGCTTTTCCTTGCTGTTCTTGTCAGCCATCACAATTATGGAGCGATAACCTTTGATAGCCGCCACCATCGCCACGCCGATTCCGGAATTTCCTGAGGTGCATTCGACAATTGTTCCGCCGGATTTGAGCACACCCCTTTTTTCGGCATCCTCTATTAACGCCAATGCCAGACGGTCTTTTACGGAGCCTCCCGGGCTAAAAAATTCCAGCTTAGCCAGGATAGTGGGTTGCTTGAATGGAAATATCTTTTCTAATTTAACGATAGGAGTATTCCCAATCGTATCTAAGAGACCTGGATAATCCACCTGACTGCCTCGCTCATGGATGGATGCCCGTATTTTGGCTGATTGTTCCATGTTATGATCCTAATACCTTCCGCAAATTTGTGTTTCTGATAAGCAACAATAAAGGCATCCCCAGCGCGTAACAAGCCACGATTTCGCCGGCTCCGATTGTAAGAACAAATAACCAATAAGCGGGCATTTCCCCCAGAAAAGAGATTTGTGGTGGATCATAGAAGAATTGTAGATAGGAGGATACGCCAAGAGCATTGAGTATTACCGGCGGAAGAGGAGCCAAATAAGCCAAGTTTGATCGGCCGCATAAGTAGGTCAGGTATGCGGCTGTCAATGTTAATAGGCTACCTAAAATTACATCGTAGATACCCGCGCTGGAATAAATATTCGCCGCCAAACATCCCACGCCAAGTCCAATTATGGCCGATGGCGTGAAATATGGCAAAATGGTTAACGCCTCAGAGATTCTAACCTGAAGAGGGCCATAGCTTATGGGAGCGAATATTAGAGTCAAGGCCGCATACAGAGCGGCAATCAATCCGGCTCTGGTGAGAGATCTAACAGTATTGGTAGCCATATTTTTTAAGATATAAACAGCATTCTAATAGATGTCAATACATTATTCCCCTTATCGGATATTTTTGCTTTTTTTGGTGTCACCTCGCCTGAAAAACATTCGCCTTATGATTGCTTCTTCTATGAGTGGGACGGTTTCGGATTAAGGGGTGGGTTGAAAAGGCCAGGAAACTCGAAAAATGATCTCAACCTTCTCCCGCTTCGTCGGGAGAGGCTTGCCCGCCTGTGGTGGGGTGGCCCCGCCTAAAGCGGGGACGGATGAGCAACATACAAGGGCGCAACCCCATAAGTTCCCTCATCCTCCGACTCCTTCTCCCAATTAATGGGAGAAGGAGAGAAAGAAAAGAATTTTTTAAAGCACCTCCCTTTTCATGGCAACCCCGCTTTTTCAACAAGCCCTTTTGTGGGAATGACAGTTAAGTAAATTTTCTTTGGCAAATAAGATTTTTCAACACTCTCTAATGAGATGAATTATTTGCCTATCCGTTGGAAAAGATGATACCTATCTGGCAATATGCCGGAATAATTACCGCTATTAATAATCTCTTGCACATCGACAATCTGATAATTCCCGAAAAAATAATTCGAGTCCTCCGCATCCGAGAGAAAATCAGCCGTGCGAGATGGAAACAAGCGGTTTGAATCGAAATCAGGAGCGTGCAGAAGAAGATATTCCGGCTTCTGCTCCCGTAAAATATCAAAATACCATTTACAGTTTTCAGTTATTTTGTCGCCATATTTTCTTTTTGCTTTGACAACTTCCGGACTGACCAGGCCTATCTCGCAAATGATGGGTCTGCCGGAAATATAGCCGATTTGGGGAATCGATTCTGTGAATATTTTGGCATTGGGAGAGGTATGATCCCTGAAATAAAGGGCGCGTTGCTCAAGATCGACAAGGCCCGGCCCGCCCTGTCCAAAGGCAGGCTCAAAAATAAGTGACCTCCAGAATGATAATATTGTCCAACCAACAATCAAAATAATCCCAGCGGCGCAAGCAATTCGATTTGTAATAAATTTTCTTTGAGCATTCAACGCTTGGCTGACGGCGATGGCCAGAATGATTATAATTACAGGGATCAGTAGATATCCATACCACTCGAACATTAAAGTCCTTCCATACCACAAGAACGCCGGATACAAGGACATATAGGCGATTGCCGGAGAATTCACACTTTCTTTCCTGCCAATTGAGCGGTGGAGGACATAAGCGGCAATTGTTATCAACAACCCCCATATCAGGATTACCGCACCTGCATGGGCGGCTAACCTGCTTGGCAAAAAGACAACCAGCACGTGAAGCAAATTGGAATAATCGAGGTGAAAATATGGGCCATAACTCACTCTCTTGGCGATTATGGAGAGAGGCAAAGGATTTCCAAAATATAGGGTTATCATTAATACCGAAGGAAGAGCGATTGCCAGGAAACCGGAGATATATTTGAGCAATTTGGTTTTGCCATATAAAATCGCACATCCCAAGGCAATAGCCCAAACCATAGCATCGGGCCGGATTAGCAACATCAAGCCCGTTAGAATTCCGGCGGGCAGGGTTTTCCCGTCAATTATGAGGAAGTAGGTCAAAAGCATAAATGCGATGAATATGGGGATCTCCATACCGGTGGCGGAACTGCTTACAGATGGTGGATAAGTAGCGTATAGAAAAGCAAACAAAAGAGCTATATTACTTTTGCTGGTTAGTTTGATGATTATCCTGTAGATCAGGCAAATAGATGCGAGGAAGCACAATGATCCCATCAAACGGGCCATTGCTGGAATATGATCGGGCGAAAAGAATGATGCTCCCCCAGCGAGGATCAAAGCGAAAAGTGGTGTGGTGGTCCCCAGAGAGCGAACACCGTCGTTATAGGTGAAACCCAACCCTTGGGCGATCCGCTGTGCATAACGAAAAGTGATATAGGCATCATCATAACAGACGGGGAATCTAATGTAAGCTACCGCAGTCAGAACAGCCGCCATAAATATCACAGCATATAGTCCGAATCGATCCAGCAAGGGCGTCTTCATTTTTCTATGTCAATCCGTCGCTAGCGGAGAGAGTTAGGCGGCAAATTACTTTTCTCCGCAAAGCTTCACAAACCTA
>PFXJ01000110.1:0-14072 GCA_002791595.1 candidate division Zixibacteria bacterium CG_4_9_14_3_um_filter_46_8 | reverse complement strand
GAGGCCAAGATGTTTTTGGGCGACTTGCTCGGTGGTCATCTTGCCGGAATCCGCCAGAAGCGCGCGGTAGTTTTTGGCGAATGATTTACCCTCCTTGACAGCGCGATCATAGACTCCATTAGCAAATAAAAACCCGAAAGTGTAGGGGAAATTATAAAAAGGAACACCGGTGAGGTAAAAATGCAATTTTGTGCACCAGAAAAGCGGATGGAAGCCATCCTTCTCATCAAGTATTCCGAAAAATGCATCCTTCTGGGCTTTGATCATCAGCTCCGATAATCTCTCTTTGGTAACCATCCCCTTGCGGCGTTCCTGATGAAACCAACTATCGAACAGGAAGCGCGCTCGGATATTGGTAAAAAATGTAAGCACGCCCTGAAGCTGTTGGTCCAGCAGCATTATTTTTTCATTATGGCTAGCCGCCGTTTCGAAGGCGGCATCGGCAACGCGGAGCTCATTGAATATCGAGGCGGTTTCAGCCAAAGTCATCGGGTAGTGCCGGGCAAACGCCGCCACATCTTTGAGAACAAATCCATGATAAGCATGGCCAAGCTCGTGCGCCAACGTTTCCAAGCCGGAGTAATTACTGGAAAAAGTCATAAACACGCGCGATTCCTTGCGGATTGGAATCTGCGTGCACCAGGCGCCGCCCCTTTTGCCCGGACGATCTTCGGCTTCCACCCAACGGTTATTCAGAGCCATCCGCGTGTATTCGCCCATATCTTGTGAAAAACTGCCGAGATGCTCCACCACGAAATCGCCAGCTTCGGCAAATGTAAACGATTTTTCGATTTTGCCGACCGGGGCTTGCTGATCATACCAGCAGAATTTATCGATGCCGAGAATCTTCTTTTTGGCATCAACATACTCTCTCAATTTTGGACCGCTTTCGCTCACCGCCTGCCACATCGCCTCCACGGTTTCTCTCTGCATACGGCAATTCAACAGCGCCTCCTGCAGGAATGAATCCCAACTTCGATTTTTGTAGATGGATAATCTGAAACCAGCGAGTGAATTCAATATCAGGGCGGCATAATCGGCACGGGTTTCCCATGCCGATTCCATTTTCTCGAAGGCATCACGGCGGACAGCGCGATCGGGATCGGCCATTCGATTGGCGTTTTGCCCCAGAGAAATCGTCTTTTTCTTGCCATCTTCCTCAACCTCTATCCGCAGGTCTCCCGCCATCTTGTCATAGATCATATTCCACGCATGGTAGCCATTCACTGCCAATTCCAGCGCCAGTTTCTCTTTCTCCTCAGGCATTTTCATCCTGGCGACAGTGCGCAATTCATCGAGGAAAAATCTAATATCCGAAATTCCATCGAGTCCAAGCAGCTTTTCCCATTCCTCATCGCTCTGCTTAATGGCAAATGATTCGAGGGAAGCTGACAAGATGTGCAATTTTGAGCTCAACTCATTGATTTGCGAGTCAATCTTCAGGGCCTCCATATCATCGACATTCTGGCTGGTCAGACAGCCGACAAATGCCGCCGCCAGATGAAGATGCTCTGCCAGCTTTTGAAGCTGGAGTATCCACTCCGCCCATTGCTGACGGGCATGCTCATCGAGGACTCGCGGAAGCCCATTGAGCGTTTTATCCGCCGCTTCAATCCCCTCAATTATATTTTTGCGAAAATCAGTGAATTCTTTTGATTTGGCTCCACCCGGGAAAATGGATTCGATATCCCACCTGGGGGCTTTGTCGTGCGATTCAGATTTAGGTCCCATTCCTACTCCTGCATAGATTATAATTTCAAAGCGAATAATGTAGATAAGCAGGACGAACCGGAATATCAAGAAAAAGTTCGCTTCAAAGCAACGTAAGAGGAATTGAGGGGTAGGCAGACACGCAGGTCTGCCTTTACACCCTCCCTCTCCCATTCATTGGGAGAGAGGGAAGGTTGAATCCCGATCTCATCGGGACGATTTTTCGGGAGGGTGAGGGGAAATTATTTCACCAGTGTTATCCGCTTGGTGAATGTTGCAAATGTATGTCTAAGTTCATGGAAATGAATACCCAAAACATAAAAATCAACATCAAGAACGCTGTAGATTATGAGGATATAAAAATATATCCCGCTGGAGTTGTTGGAGGCATCCCGAATTACAGTATGCTGTCCCGCTTGGTTGTCGCCATCAACCAATGTTGCTACCTTCTGCCCCATTATATTAAATACCTCCAAGTTCACATTGAGGGCTTCAGGAAGGTCATAAGTGATAGTTATTGTGGCGTTGAATGGATTCGGATAACTGCTGACGAGGAAGGGTTTGGATTCGGCATTGAGAGCTGATGCCGCTATCATAACCACCAAAGCCCCGAATCCGATTTTTTTAATCCATTTCATAATTCAACTCCGTAAGATTATTACTCAGGCTTTCATGGTGTCATCGCTCATTCTTAACAATTGCAATATAAATGCATTGATTTGATATGTCAAGCGCAATCTTGGACAGATTGTAGGATGGGTCAGTTGGTTTGCTGGGAGATGAAGGACCAACTGGAAAAGAAAGCTCGCGCGTCGCCCCGAATCGACATACGTTGACCCATCTATTCCCTGATTCAATTGCGGCGATGGGTCAATTCATCGAAGTCCACGGCAATATGGTAGGACAGTTTTGTATATAGTCTCGGTCTAATGACAACAGTATTGACCCATCCTACGATTACTCCATAAACGGATATTTGAAATCCTTTGGCGGGACGAAGTTTTCTTTGATAGTGCGGGGAGATGTCCATCGGATGAGATTCAAGTAGCTGCCTGCCTTGTCGTTCGTGCCGGAAGCCCTGCTTCCCCCGAATGGCTGTTGTCCCACCACTGCTCCGGTCGGTTTATCATTGATATAAAAATTACCGGCGGCGTGTCGTAAAACCATCTCCGCCAGCTCAACTGCCAATCGGTCGCGGCCGAATATGGCGCCGGTCAAAGCATAAGGCGAAGTCTTGTCGCAAATGCGGAGTGTTTCCAGATATTTGTCGTCCTGATAAACATAAATGGTCATTACAGGCCCGAATATCTCTTTCTCCATCGTTGCAAAATGGGGATTGGTGGTAACGATAGCGGTGGGCGAGATGAAGAAACCTTTGGATTTGTCATAATCGCCGCCATAGATAAATTTCGCTTCATTCGATTTCTTGGCATACTCGATATAGCTGACTATAGTATCGAATGCGGCTTCATCGATAACCGCATTGACAAAATTGGAGAAATTCTCCGGATCGCCCATCTTGATTTCTTTGGCTTGTTTTACTAACAATTCTTTAATCACAATCCAGAGCGATTGCGGCACATAAGCCCGCGATGCGGCGGAGCATTTTTGCCCCTGGTACTCGAATGCGCCTCGGGTGATGGCAGTCGCGACTTGCGCCGCATCGGCGGAGTTATGGACGAAGATGAAATCTTTGCCGCCGGTTTCCCCCACGATTCGAGGGTAAGTTTTATAATTCTCTATGTTATTGCCAATTGTCTTCCACATCGATTGAAAAGTGGAGGTGCTGCCGGTAAAATGGACTCCCGCCAGATGAGGATTTTTTAAGATTAACTCACCCACATCGCTCCCGCGGGCGGTAATCAAATTGATAACGCCCTTGGGCAGGCCCGCTTCCATTAGAATTTTCATAATGATATGGGCGGTATAAACGCCGGTCGATGCCGGTTTCCAGATGCAGACATTGCCCATCATAGCTGGCGAAGTGGGAAGATTCCCGCCGATGGAAACAAAATTAAATGGAGTTACCGCCAAAACGAATCCTTCCAGAGGGCGATAGTCCAACCGATTCCACATTGTGGGGACACTTTCGGGTTGAATGTCATAGATTTCCTGCATAAAGTAGGCGTTGAACCTGAAAAAATCTACCAGCTCGCAGACACAGTCGATTTCGGCTTGGAAAACGTTCTTGCTATGCGCCAGCATAGTGGCGGCGTTCATTTCATAGCGATAGGGTCCTGCCAATAAATCGGCGGCTTTTAGAAAAATGGCGGCGCGGTGTTCCCAGCCGAGATTCGACCATTGCTTCCAGGCCTCCAATGAGGCCTCAACCGCCATCTGGATTTCTTTCTTGCCACCACGATAGTAATTGCCCAGGAGAAGGGAGTGGTTATGAGGCGACCTTATCTCGATTTTTTCATTAGTTCTGATTTCCTCACCATTTATGATCATAGGGATATCGCGAGGCTTTTTTTTCAATGCGGCGATCGCCTCCACGATCTTATCCCGGTCTCTGGTGTCGGGAGCGTAAGAATAAATAGGCTCATTATGTGGTATTGGTACTCTGAAATTTCCCACGTTAACCTCCTAATCCAGTGAAAGCAAAATGCGATTAATAATTAGCATCACTCGCTATTCATAAACCATTCGGGCGCTTGTCTGCAAACCGATTCGGCGATTATGCGGTCGGTTTCGTTTAGGGCCCCTCGCTCTATAAGGGTGTCCATTGCTTCGCGAAGAAGGACCATCTTATCACGAACCGGAATCAATGCCGGGTAGTATTCGTTATTGAAAAATAACCTGAATCTTTTCCGCAGTTTTTTATTTGCAAGGATTTCGCCGATTTTTCTTTCGAGCGCCATTCCGGATAGATTGGCAAGCTGTTCTTTCGGAGACATCATCAAGGCAACGGTATGGTCAATGCCCTCATTACACTTGAAAGCCATATCCCAATGTTCCAATATGCCGAGGGAATTCACCACCATAATATGCACGTTTACGATTTCATGATCTCGGTCGGCATTGACGCCTTTAAGGGGAGGATAGAAGTAGTTATCGGAGATGGCCCCGAAGGCACTTATTCCTCCGGCAAACGGATCTTCAATAATATCCTTAATCGTGAAATATGGTTTTTGCTCGAAGCGGGCATCTTGAATAGACATATATTCTTCTTCAGTATAGTGGAAACGTTCTTTCCACATTTCTTCCGGCGAGAGGTCCTTTCTGGTCAGGCTGGATTGACTTGTAAGCATTCCCAGCGCTTGGCCGCCCCGCCATACCAGTGGCAACACACCGACCGCCCATTCGGCAGATCCGCCAATCTCACCAATCATGGAATATAAGGGCCTATTGTCGGGAAATACAATATCCTCCTCGCCCATCACGATGCAGGGGAAAAGGTCACCATCCTTGTCAAACGGGGTGGCCACCCCATTGGCATTCAATGCGTCCATGGCGATATAATGACGATCCCGATCGAGGAAGTAGGCGCTTAACTTGTCAATACTGGGAAGTCCGTACGAGTCAGCGATGACCTTGGCGGCATCAAGAATGGTTCCTTCCCGGGGATTAAACTCTTTGAAATATTTGCTGCCCATCCATCGTTGCACATATACATCGGGAAGATGCCGTTTGACTCCGGATTCCGTCACAAAAAGCGCGGTGAAACTGGAATGCTGACCCTTGACAGATTTCCCTGTGCCATCGATGACATCATTGCCCATTGATAACATCGCCACACTGGAGTCCAGCGATATGCCGTATTGGGCGCGATGCTCATCTTTTCCAAAAACAGAGCCGACTGATATGGTGGGATTCCCACCGGCCTCTTTGCCGGGCTTGACCCGCACACCTTCAGTGATAGCGGATTCAATGACCACTTCTTCCCCCACTGGCATCATCTCGGTAGTGATCTGAAGAACCTCCGCCATAACCTGAGCGGCTGTGCGGTCATTGGCACGTTTAAGCTGATTGATGAGGTCATTGTTCTGTTGTTCCTTTGGATATTTTTTCAGGCTCCCGAATCCGTGAAGTCCCACGGCAAAAGCCGCTAAAGCGGCGGCCAAGATGGCAGATTCCCTGACCTGGCGGTTACGCAGGGCTCCCAGATTTGATCGTCCATTGATCCTATCATCTAATGTAGTGATCTGCCACTCTTCGAGATTGATTTTATAATTTCCCAGGACCGTTCGATGACGGTTGTTAAACTCCACTATTTCATGGGCATCCATTCTAACAGGTTTCTTGCTCCCCCTATACTCTAAACGTCGGTCCGCAACATTGAAGCGTAATTCACTACTCATTTCACTTCCCTTGATTATCGACTAAAAATGAATTTTCGGATTTGATAAACTTTTCTGAATATCTCTTGAATAGTGCATCGAAGCTGTGTCACACGCCATCGACTAACAAAGCAAAGGTCCATTTATGTCACCAATCGATCAGTTTTAGGCAAAGCTTCTTTCATCCCGATATTCAAACTTATATAAGAGAATGTGATATTTTTAGCAAGAGAAATCGTGGAAAACTATTGCTTCGTATTTTGAGGAGAACATTGAAAAGGAGCGTGACGGCAGAATCAGCAATTGTTATGAATCTCTGAAGGGAAATTGCTTAGTGTTTACAGCTTCCGCAATGACCAGTATGGCAACCGGAGCAGCCCGATGATGAACTATCAACATTATGGCCATTAGATTTGGAGACAAATCCAAAAACCGATAATAACCTCTCGCTATGAGATGAACCACAGGCGGGGCATTCGATATTGCCTTTGAACGATGAAGAGACCAGCTCCTCAAAGTCTTTATGGCATTCTGCACAATGATATTCGTAGATAGGCATTATCAGCGCATAATATATTCAAGGCGAGGGCCATGGTTTTCATCAGTCCCGATATCTTTCAGGTATGCCAGCCCCTCGAAAATCATGTCCCATATAGTTCCCTTGCGGCGCGCGGATTCCTTAATTGTCTTTGGTTCACCTTCAATACCGACCATCTCAGCCGCAATATCGATGGCGTCGTAATAATTGCCAAGCTCATCGACCAGACCTAACTCCTTGGCCTGGGCTCCAGTATAAATTTGACCCTGTCCAAGGTTGATCACTTCCAATATGGGAATCCCCCTGCTTTCAGAGACTATTTCTGCAAATTGCCGATAGGAATCGTCGATTAAACTCTGCAACATCTGGCGGTCTTCAGGAGTGGCCGGGCGGGAAAGACTTCCAACGTCCTTATATTTCCCGGATTTGATAACTTCGAAATCAAGCCCTATTTTAGCCAAAAGCTTATTGGCCACTGGATATGAAAGAGCGGTTCCGATACTGCCGGTAATACTACCCGTGCTGGCAACTATGGTATCACAAGCACAAGCTATTAGGTAGCCGCCGGATGCCGCCACCGAGCCGAAACTTGCGATTACAACCAGGCCTTTCTCTTTGACCTTTAATATTTCGTCATAAATTTCCAAAGACGGAACGACCGCTCCCCCGGGACTATCGATATGCAGCACCACGGCCGGAATTTTCTTGGTGTCGGCATATTTTTTTAGTTGCCGGACAATATCCTGACTGCTGGTAATGGTGCCTTGGATATCAATTATACCTATCTTCTTGCCCATGCCGCTTGATAAATCAAAATTGTCATCTGATAATGAACCAAAGAGCGCCACAAACATCAGCACGCCAAATATGGCCACACTGCCAGTCACCAGGACAGCCAGGATTATATCCCTTTTAGCCGCCATTTTCGCACCTAATTTGATGAATAAATTTTGAGCCGATCACCTGGCACTATCAGCCCTGACATAGCAAGATTATTCCACCTTCTGATATTAGCGACTGTAGTGTTGTACTTTTCTGCAATAGACGAAAGTGTTTCGCCTTTTCTGACCACATGCACTTTCTCGGCGTCACGGCGATTCCCATCAGCAGAGACCCGTAGCCTATCGCCAGGAAATACTTTCGGGTTTCGACCCTTAAGATTATTGGCCCCTTTCAATGCATCCACCGTGGTGCCAAATCTATCGGCGATCTTCCAAAGAGTATCGCCGCGGCGAACCGTGTAAGTCCCGCCCACCGCTTCTATCTGATGGTCTCTTGAGGAACTGCTATACGAGGGTCCATTTGCAGATTCTTTTGACGAATTCTTGATGGGGATCATCAAATTTTGACCAGCAACTATTTTGCTTTTGCGTCGAATTTTGTTGATGCTGGCGATTGCGGATAAGCCAACGCCATAATGCTTGGCAATTGACGATAAGGTTTCACCTTGCTTCACCCTATGAGTAGCCCAATTCGTTGCCGTTTCGGTCGGGATTGATTCGTATACTTCCGTAAACTTTTCTGCACAGCCACGCGGCAAGCGGAGTTCATAATCCGGGTGGTTTGGTGGGGTAATGTCACGCATTAGCTGAGGATTCAACTCTTTGAGTTCCTCATAACTTATATCGAGACTGGAGGCGATCTTCTTCAAATTCATCACTTTATTGACTTTGACAACGTCAAAAGAGATAGGCTCCATCAGCTCAACTTCCGCGAAACCATATTTCCCCTTATCCTTGGCGATAATCGTTGCCGCCATAAAGAGCGGCACATAATCCATCGTCTGCCGTTTAAGCCGCAATTCCCAGAAATTGGTCGTCTTTTGATTTTTGGTTTCCCTCTCGATTTTTCCTTCGCCGCAATTGTATGATGCCAATGCCAGGTTCCAATCGCCGAATTTCTCATAAAGGAACTTGAGATATTTGCAGGCGGCGTGCGTTGACTTCACAAAATCCCGTCGCTCATCGTGCCACCAATTTTCATTCAGACCATAAAGCCTTCCCGTGGAAGAGATAAACTGCCATGCTCCCGAGGCTCGAGCATACGAATATGCCTTAGGATTAAAACCGGATTCGATCAATGGCAGATAGACCAAGTCTTCCGGCAAATTGTATCCCCTGATAATCTCGAGCATCAAGTCCTTATATTTTCCCATTCGGGAGAGATATAAAACGAAATGCTTCCGCCCCACAGTTTGCAAATACACCAGAGAGTTTTGGACACGTTCGTTAAATTCAATCGGCATAGTGTAAGTTACCGATTCCGGAACCGCAACCTGTTTTGCGGAAAGACCTTCCTTGAGATTCTTGAAATTCTTGATGTCGGCGAACATCTCCAAAAATGCGCTGTGGGAACTCTCATCGGATAGGATGCCCTGCGATACCAATGTGTAACTGTAATCTTTCTCGATTTCCTTCAAAAGCTTATTAAATCGCTCATTAGTACCATTGGAATCAGCGCTGACATCGATCTCCGAAAGAATCTCCATTGCTTTCTCGAAATTGCTCTGCGCCTGTTCCCATTTTCCATCACGATTGGCATTTACCCCGAGGGCATAAAAGTACTCGGCGCGATCGAGCGAATATTCCAAATCCGGCATTCCGCCATCGGATTCCTGCAGTTCATCAGTGATTACCGGACTTAGTTTGGGCAGACCATTTTCAAGGACTGGTTTCTGATGAGGATTGACAGGCGAGCATCCCGATAAATAATTAAATATCAGAAATAACGGAATGAGACTTATAAATAGGACGTTTCTTTTCATAGCATACTTCATCATTCATTAAAACATTAAATGCATTTATAAAGAAATGCCATACTGATGTCAAGTTCAAAAAGCCCTCCATATTATTTTTAATATCGGATTATCGTGGCAGGGTCATTAGCAAATTCCGATTGATTTGGTGGGAGTTTGGTCAATATTATCCATTTAGCGGCAACCATTTCGGTTGCCTTAGTAAGGAGTGGGTCGGAGTCTTGACCCCAACATGTGGGAACCAAGGTTCCCACCTACCCCGACACCCCAATCGCGGGGGCCAAGGCCGCCCGCCTACCCAATCATCAATCTCAATACTTCACCAACACCTTCTCCCGGTCGCCAAAAACGGTCGGCATTTGCTCACGGCCTTTCAACCGCCCCGCCCAATAGGGAACCCCTTCGGAACGATCCTGCAGATAATCAGCCATCTCCCCAACAGTTATTGAACGGTTTTTGTTCAAATCCGCATCGCCCCGCAGACCCTTCAGGAAAAAGTAGGTGAACAAGCTATGCTTCATCTCATCATACCAGGTGCTGACCTGATCCCCTTTGGCGGATGTGTAAATGACGCCATTGGCCAATGCCGCTCCTTGATTGGCTTCGATAAACACCGGACTCATCTCCTGCAGAAGCAGACCGGCATCGCTCTGGCCGGAAAAACAAGCGTCAATCACCACCGTTACCGACCGCGCTGAAAGTTTCGCCAGATTGTCATAGAAAGTTTGCAGGCTGTAGCCACTCAGCGCCACCGCTGAGGGATCGCAATCCACCGGCACAAAATACCCTAACTTGGAATCCGGGTCCGGCGCCCCATGCCCGCTATAATAGATATACACATCCGATTTATCGGGCTTGACAAAACGATTGAGTTTCCCTTTGGGATTATCCTTGGTGCCAAAGATAGTGTTGAAGGTTGATAGGTTGGCGTTGGTTTCAAATATGACCATCCCGGGTTTGACTCCTACCAGTTTCTCAAGGTATTCCCGGAAAACGGAGGCGTCATTGATGGCATAGCTTACAGAAGGAACATCCGGATGCTCATATTTGCCATTCCCGATGATTACTGCGATTGCGTCCGGATTGGACACTTTGCCACGGGGTATATCAGTGTCAACGTTAACAACATGCTCTGGTGGCGGCGGTGACGGTTTGGAAACAATAGCCCCACCCAAACCTAGGCTGGATAAATCCCACAATTTAATTGCACTGCCGAAAGAAGCGGCCACATACTCCCCGTTAGGATTTAAAGCCATATCCCCGTAGTCGTATTCGTAACCCGGAAGAGTCTCCAGCAGGTTGCCGGAAGGGATTTCCCGGAGTTTCACGGTTCTATCCTCGCTTCCGCTGGCGAGGTAGCGTCCATCGGGGCTGAAGGCGACATCATAAACGTAGCTTCCATGACCTTTGAAGGTTTTCACCAGTTGACCGCTTGGTATTTCCCAGAGCTTGATGGACTCATCCCAGCTTCCACTGGCGAGGTAGCGGCCATCGGGGCTGAAGGCGACACTAAATACATCATCTTTATGCCCCTCCATGGTTTTCAAAAGATTACCGCTTGGTATTTCCCAGAGCTTGATGGTCTTATCCCAACTTCCGCTTGCCAAATACCGTCCATCGGGGCTGAAGGCGACACTAAATACAGTCTTATCATGCCCGGATAGAACCTTGTAAGGAACATCCTCCTGAGCAAATGAAGGGCGGGAAAACAGGATGAGGGCCATTAATATGAATGGCCACGGTTTCGGTATGTTCATAATCGTTCCTCCAATTGGATTTTTTCTTTTCGGGCAGGTCTCCCATTTGTTCGCTCTTACACACCCCGTCTCCCCCCGATTTCATCGGGGGAATCCACCCCTCTGGAGAGGGGATTTTATTATATTCCCCTCTTCAGAGGGGTGGCCCCGCCATAAGCGGGGACGGGGTGTGTTTTCATCAGTCATTCGACACACCCCTTGGTCCCCTCTCAAGAGGGGAACTTACACACCCCTTTATCCCCTCTTCAGAGGGGTGGACGCCGTAGGCGGACGGGGTGTGTCCCTATCCGTCTAACTTACACACCCCTTAGTCCCCTCTCGAGAGGGGAATATTTTGAATCCCCTCTTCAGAGGGGTGGCCCCGCCATAAGCGGGGACGGGGTGTGTTTTCATCAGTCATTCGACACACCCCTTAATCCCCTCTTCAGAGGGGTGGACGCCGTAGGCGGACGGGGTGTGTTCATCAATCCAGCTCTCAATTACCAGCAACACTCCCTCCATATTCCGCTTAACCTCTTCATCCTGAAATCGAAGAAAGCGAACTCCAAGAGATTCCAATCGCTGTTGTCGTTCATAATCATTAGGCAACTTGAAATCATGTGTGACTCCATCAATTTCTATTGCCAACATTAGTTCGCTACAATAGAAGTCCACGATGTATTGATCGATAGGTTTTTGGCGATGGAAATCATAACCTCTCATCTGCTTGCCTTTTAGATGTCTCCATAGAAGCACTTCAGCCAAGGTGCTGTTGTTTCGGAGCTTTCTGGCTAATTCTTTAAGTTTGGGATTGTATGGGGTTATTTTCCGTTTCATTTATTCTCTGATTCTAACACACCCCTTGGTCCCCTCTAAGCCAGAGGCTCACAAGTCAAGAGGGGAATATTTTGAATCCCCTCTCCAGAGGGGTGGACGCCACAGGCGGACGGGGTGTGTTCCTGGTCGTTTGCGTCACGGCCCGCTGATTTCATACATCGCTCCGGCTTCGGCACGTTGATACATCGGAACCCGCGATATGGTCATTATCAAATCCTTCAATGCCGTCTGCACCGTCCCCATCTCCCCAAAATCCCCCGATAATGATAACAATGAATACATATCCAACGGCGTCTTAGTGGCAATCACTTTGATTATCTCGCTATCAGTCTTATGTCCGGGAATGCGACCGACTTTCAAAGCGATGCCGGATGCTTTGGATTGCTCCGATGGTATCTGGAACGTCGCGCCCGCTTTCACCGCATTGTCCTTGCTAAATTTGTTGGGGAAAAGAAGGATCGCTTGGTCATCGGCGGTGATATTGATGACATTGATATAACAATCCATCGAGCTTTTCACCGATATGACTAACTCATCACCGTCCTGGAAAGCAGTTCGATTAAGCTGGAGGTCAATTCGGAAATTCGGATCGGGATCGCCGGCCATTTTCCTTACTTTCGCTTTGATGGAAACTTTGTAGGTGAGATTCGGCGCAAGTCGTGAATCGGCTTGTTCGATTAGGACTTCCTCCTTGAGAATTTCCTCGCCGATTATCTCGCCGTTTGAAATAGCGTGGATAAAATCGCCGGCGAGAATCTGCTCTTTGACCATCGTCTCCGCCTGAATCTTTATTCCGCAGACCTGCTCGATGGCTAATTGCCGAGCTGACTTGAGCGCCTGTTGACGGGCTTGCTGAGGAGTGATATTATCTATCGGGGCGATGCCGGAGGTTTCCACCCAACTGGTTTGGGCAAGAGAGGTAACAGTTAAAGCAATTAATAAACAACATAAAATGCCTATTTCCCGTATCTTCATTTTCACCACCTTGACCAAGTTTATCCCATCGGATATTTCATTTAGAGGGAATTCCCCCTCGATTTCTTATTATATAACATTATGATAAAGATGTCAAGATACCATAATCAAAAAATCTGAGGAGACGCCAGGTCCATTTCGAGGGTAGATAGGTCAAGCCGATGATTGCATTTGGCCTGATTGCCTAATTGCAATAAATTATCTGGATGAGACAGATAATCCTTCTGATAACCGCCGCGGCGGCGGTGAGTCCGGCATCGATTTTCATACTGCTGGCTGATGCGCCGGCGATGTCGGTGGCTTTTTATCGGATGGTTTTTGCGTCACTGATACTTGCGCCTATATTTCTATTTCGAAGGAAATTCGGGAAGCTGAAATCACTATCAAATAGAGAGCTTTTCCTGATCTTCATTTCCGGGCTATTTCTTTCGGCGCATTTCGCCACCTGGGTGAGTTCGCTCTTTTATACTCCGGTGGCGAATTCAGTGATTTTGGTAACAACACAGCCGATATTTGTGGCGATTTTGGGATCGATATTTCTGGGAGAGAGGCTTCGCGCTCTGAGCATTTTGGGAGTTGTGGTGGCGGTTTCAGGCGCCATAGTGATTGCCGGCGGGGATTTTAGTCTCAGCTCCAATTATCTCAAAGGCGACATTCTGGCATTGATAGGGGCGGTGATGGCGGCGGCATATATCACTATGGGCAGGCAGATACGTAAGAAAGTGGAATTGCTGAATTATGTATTCTATTGCTACTCATTTTCCGCTTTGGGATTGCTTCTCGTGGTGTTGTTCTCCCACCAACCCCTGAGCGGATTTTCCGCCAAGAGCTACATTTATTTTGCCCTTCTGGGTTTGATACCGAGCGTATTGGGGCATACATTATACAATTGGGCACTGAAATATCTCAAAGCCTACTTGGTCGGTATCTGCATTCTCGGCGAACCTATCGGCGCCACGATGCTGGCGTGGTTAGTGCTTAATCAAGAACCGACCGGATTCTTTTATATTGGCTCGGCGCTGATTGGGATTGGCCTTCTGACGCTTTTTGCCTTTGAATCGAATCATACATAGTTCCGTAGGTCAAGCCCACTTGGGGCTTGACATTCCTCTGGAGGAATATGCCGCTACTATCGGTAGCGCAGACATTCTTGTCTGCGATTCGCAGCGATGTGGGACAGGAATGTCCCGCCCACCGTTCCCCCGGTAGCGCAGTATTCGTAGGGTGGGTCAGCATAGTCT
>PFXJ01000065.1:28405-29923 GCA_002791595.1 candidate division Zixibacteria bacterium CG_4_9_14_3_um_filter_46_8 | reverse complement strand
ACAGGTTTTCAAAATATTGGATCCTGAAAAGACTATTATTGATTTCAATTCGCGGTGGTGTTCACCGATGACTTTCGAGGATGTGCTGTTGCTCACCTCTCATTACACCGTGGCGCGTATGCTGGAGCGGGATGATTTCGAGAAACGATATAAGAATAATCTTCCCATCAGCGTGTTGGAATTTATGTATCCTCTGGTTCAGGGTTATGATTCGGTAGCTCTCAGGGCGGACATCGAAATGGGGGGAACAGACCAGAAATTCAATCTGTTGGTGGGCCGTGAATTGCAGAGGGATTATGGTCAGGAACCGCAGGTCATAATTACGATGCCGCTTCTGGTTGGCACTGATGGCGTAGAAAAAATGTCGAAATCACTCGGCAATTATATTGGGATCACCGAATCGCCTCGCGAGATGTTCGGGAAAATAATGTCAATCCCCGACAATTTGATTTATGATTATTATGTATTACTCACCGAGCTTCCTATGGAGGAATTGAGAGGCATCAAAAACGATTTGGTCAAGGGGCTGGTCAATCCGATGGTTCATAAGAAGCGTCTGGCTCGCGAAATTATCATATTCTATCACAGTCTTGACGATGCCATTAATGCCCAAAAGGAATTTGAAAGGATGTTTTCGCAGAAAGGCCTTCCTGATGAAATACCGCTACAGAAGCTAAAAGTTGCAGGCGGTGCCATCTGGGTAGTGAAGCTACTGACAGACACCGGTCTGTGTGGTTCCAGTGGTGAGGCCAGAAGGATGATCCAGCAGGGGGCGGTTTACATCGACGGCGAGAGGGTAAATTCTGCTGATAACAATATCGATCTCAATTCTGAAAGAATTGTGAAGGTTGGAAAGAGAAAATATATGAAGGTTATTGCGGGGGAGTAAATCATTATGGTATCACATATTTTATCTGATCTTGATTTTGATGGAATTAGGAGACGCTTGGAGAGTTTGCGGGGGTATCTTTGACCTCAAGAACATTTGTGCCGAATTAGGCAGATTGGAAGAGCAGTCCAAAAGGGCAGATTTCTGGCAGAATCAACCGGTAGCCCAGAAGACGCTTAAAAGGATTAAGTTTCTTTCTCGCACCAAAGAAAAATTTGAAAAATCACAAGCTGGTCTCGAGGATTTGGAGGTGCTGGCACAATTGGCGGCTGAAGAATCTGATGAGCAGGCGGCTCATGAAGTAGTTGAAAAATTCGCCCGGTTCGAAGAAAATCTTAAGCAGTTTGAGACGGAGGCTATGCTCTCAGGCGAGGATGACGCTAATAACGCCATAATTTCCATTCATCCGGGCGCCGGAGGCACAGAATCCCAGGATTGGGCGCAGATGCTATGGCGTATGTATATGCGCTGGGCGGAAAATCATGGGCTGGCAGTTGAAGTAATGGATTATCAGGGCGGAGAGGAAGCCGGATTGAAGTCGGTAACGATGGAAATCGTAGGTGATTACGCCTATGGATATTTGAAATCGGAAATGGGGGTTCATCGACTGGTGAGGATTTCACCATTCG
>PFXJ01000065.1:0-28393 GCA_002791595.1 candidate division Zixibacteria bacterium CG_4_9_14_3_um_filter_46_8 | reverse complement strand
TCGTGCCTCCGGAGCGGGCGGACAGCATGTCAATAAGACTTCATCGGCGGTCAGGATAACCCATTTTCCGACCGGAATTGTGGTAAGTTGCCAATCTGAGCGTTCCCAGCACAAAAACAAGGAGTACGCATTTAAGATTCTTAGGGCGAGGATTTACAAATTAATTAAGGAGAAGGAAGCGGAGAAAATGGCGGAGAAGGAGGCTTCCAAAAAGAAGATCGAGTGGGGTAGCCAGATTCGAAGCTATGTCTTTCATCCATATAATCTTGTCAAAGATCATCGCACCAACCATGAGACCGGCAATACTCAAGCGGTTATGGACGGTGATATAGATGCTTTTATACAAGAGTATTTAGCCAGTGAGCGGAATCGATAAGGAAATTATCGCGATGAAAGGTGTCAAATTATGGATATTATAAGCCAAATCAAGCAAAAAGCTGTCGCTCTCAAAAAGAAAGTCGTTTTACCGGAGGGAGAGCAGGACCGCACTATTCTTGCGGCGAAAAAAATCATTGCCGGAAATGTGGCGAGCGTGACGTTGCTGGGAAATGCCTCGCGCATTGCCGAAATGCTCCGTAAGGAAAAGGTCGATGATGGTAGGATTGAAATAATAGAACCTAACCAATCAAAGAAGCTTGATGGATACGCCAACATATTTTACAATCTCCGTAAGCACAAGGGAATATCACAGCAAGAGGCGAGGGAAACCATTACCCAACCACTCTTCTATGGGGCGATGATGGTTCGCAATGGAGACGCTGATGGATGTGTGGCGGGAGCATACAACACTACTGGTGATGTGATGAGAGCCGCGATTCAGACCATAGGCATGGCTGATGGGATTAAGACGGTATCCTCCTGTTTTATAATGGTGCTTCCAGAATATCGCGGGCAAAAGAATAAGATACTTATTTTCGGCGATTGCGCGGTAGTGCCCGATCCGGATGCAGAGCAATTGGCTTCAATAGCTATTTCATCAGCGAATACGATGAAAAAGCTGGTAGGAGAGGAATCGAAGGTGGCGATGCTTTCATTTTCGACGAAAGGATCGGCATCGCATCCTGATGTTGACAAAGTTGTCGAGGCGACCCAGATAGTCAGGAAATTGGCTCCGGAATTGAAAATCGATGGCGAATTGCAGCTTGATGCGGCGATTGTGCCCGAAGTGGGCAAAAGAAAGGCGCCCGATTCGCCATTGGGTGGAGAGGCCAATGTTTTGATTTTCCCTGACCTGAATTCTGGAAATATCGCTTACAAGGCGGTTCAACGTCTTGCAGGAGCGGAGGCGATTGGGCCGATCATCCAAGGACTGGCGAAGCCAATGAACGATCTCTCCCGCGGTTGTAGCATCGATGACATTGTTAATGTTGTGGCGATTGCCATGTTACTGAGTTAAATGTCAGATGGGCGCAAATCAATGATATTTGGGGATGAAAATGGCTGACTGCTTTTCGATTAGTGGAGCTTTTCGAATATGAACGGTTTTTCAGATCAAGTTTGAAGGTATCAATTGTGTCTCCCAATTACGGCTATAAAATCGTTTGTAGTAGAAAAGGGCCCGGACGGCCCAATCTATGGGCATCATAACCCAGATGCCATCAAGGCCTAATCCCAAGGTGAATCCGAGGATGTAGGCGATACTCAGTCGAACGATCCAACCTCCCAGCAGGGATACATACATCACATATTTTGTTTCACCGGCGCCGCGCAGGCCGCCGGAATAGGTCAATGCCACCGCCATAAGGGGCATACACAACACCCCATAAACCAAGAAGCGTTTTCCAAAGGCGATGACTTCTTCATCGATGGTAAATGCTTTCACCCAAAATTCCGGAAATGCAATCAATAATAGTCCGAGGATTGTCATTACCACCAGACTCATTCGTGATGCCCGTTTGGTCAATATAACGGCCGCTTCAGGATTTTTTGCGCCAAGGGTTTGACCGACCAATGCTGTGGCGGTTTGCATAAAGGCAAATCCCGAAAGAAGTGAAATCATTTCGATGTTAACTCCCATCTGATGAGCGGCATACGCGGTGACTGAGATAGCAATAACCATCCTGGCGAATAGAAGTTGCATACCAATATTCAATAAGCGTTCGCCAAGGACAGGAATACCCAGTTCAGCAAATTTGAGGGAAGGTTCGATATGTGGGAGACTTATGCCCGCTTGGATAAGCCGTCGCTTTACCGCAATTAGATATAGCACTAATGCCCCGGTAGTTTCGGCGATGCCGGTCGCTATTGCCGCACCTGCAACTCCCATTTCGGGCAAACCGAACTTGCCAAATATCAATCCGTAATCGAGGATTACATTCAAAATGTTGATTGAGCCAATGACTTTCAATGGAGTTTTTGAGTCGCCGCTCCCCTGAAACATGCTTGCCAGGAAATAATTGAGCAATTTGAACGCGAAAAAATACCAAAAGATATTGGAATACTCCATTAGATACTTGTGCACGTCACCAGTAGCGCCCATCAAATCG
Organism: candidate division Zixibacteria bacterium CG_4_9_14_3_um_filter_46_8; assembly: GCA_002791595.1. Taxonomy (GTDB): domain Bacteria; phylum Zixibacteria; class MSB-5A5; order UM-FILTER-46-8; family UM-FILTER-46-8; genus UM-FILTER-46-8. The sequence continues at coordinate 25,907 of PFXJ01000065.1, read as the reverse complement.
CCGGCTACTGATGTTAAGTGGTAGAAGATAAAGGAAAGGAGAACGCCGATAATAAGACTGATTGTAAAGTTCCCGCTACCCTCGTGCTGGCGAACCGAGAAATTATTCTCTCCGGTGCGATGGGCGATCATCACTGTTCCGGCGATCGCCAAAGCGTGAGTGAATGATTGAGCGGCGAAAATAAAAAGCTGGGCTAGGCCCACGCCAGCAAGTTGAGCCGCCCCGATATGTCCTACAAAAGCAGTGTCAACTACCGAAGGTCCGCGCGAAAGTATATTAGTACCCACGATCGGGAGCGCCAATTTTAGCACATACTTGTTAGAGGAATCCTTCAAGCCAATTCGAACCAATTTCCATAATAGTATTCCTGTAACTTAAATGGCATGAGCTTGATTTCCAAATTATTAAATAAGCCTTATGAGGAATCGTAATTCAGGACTTAATGCCTATAATTCTGATCATTAGGAACAGATTCCTATCAGGAAGAGGTTACAATGCTAATTCGCTGAATAAGCTTTTCTATGGAAAGGGGCATAACAATATTTTCGGGATTTATTGCCTTTCTTATACTTGATCAAAGAGGACTTCCTTGTGTTATTATTGAAATTGATTTTAATTGACAGCAGGGCATTGTTTTGATAATTTATAGGATTTATGGTCAGAGAGGGACTCATCGTTAAATATATTGTTCAGATAGATATTAACCTGAAGGAAAATTTCGGGAACAAGGTTCTCAAGCCTCACAATGATCCGGTAGGCGAATTGGTAAGGACTATTCTTTCGCAGAATACATCGGATACAAATCGAGATAAAGCATACAACCGCCTGCGCAAACGTTTCCCGAATTGGGAGCAAATTCCAAAGGCAAATACCAGCAGTATAATGGCGGCGATTGAACCCGGAGGATTATCCGCCATCAAGGCCCCGCGGATAAAAAAGATAATGCAGGAAATCAGCCATTCGTGTAACGGAATCGATCTTTCACATTTGAAAAAGATGCCTTCGACTGAAAGCCTTGCTTACTTGATGGCCTTCAACGGCGTAGGCTACAAGACGGCGGCTTGTGTGCTATTATTCTCATTCGGGATAAAGGTATTTCCCGTGGACACCCATATTTATAGGGTTGCCCAGAGAATGGGCTTAATACCGAAGAATTGTGGACGCGATAAAGCATTTGAGATATTAAATCAAACCATTCCCAAAAGGCTTCATTATCGCTTGCATCTGAATATCATCGAGCTTGGTCGAATGATTTGCCGACCCAAGAAGCCTACGTGTGGGGAGTGCGTTTTGAGCAGTTTATGCCCATCAGCTTTCTCGTTTCGTTGATATTGTGAAAGCAATAATTGCATAAATAAATCATGAAACATTTGTAATGTTAATTCCATATATAAGTATTTAATAATTAATTAGCAGGATAAGGTTTACTTTTGAATAGGCTTATTGGAACACACGAAGCTTGCAGAATCGGGGCATCGATAGTTTTGCTTACTTTTTGCTTGACTTTGCAGGTTAATGCAGAGGCCCCCATGCCGATTGAAGATGCTCTAAAGAGAGCGTTCAGTCATAATCGCGAATACCTGAGCGCCCTTGAAGAACTTAATAATGCATCCGCCAGGATAACCGAAGCCCGTGCCGGCGCATTTCCTGTGCTTTCATTTTCCGGGGGCTACACTCGCAATTGGGAACCAAATGAATTTGTCATCTCGATGAATGGCGAAGCACAGCATCTGCGCATCGGGACTGATAATACTTTCTCTGCCGGATTGAGATTTACTCAGCCATTATATCTCGGGGGCAAAGTTGGCACTGCTCTAAAAATTGCCAAGATATATAAAAATTACTCTCTGCAGAATCTGGTCACCGTTTATAACAAAGTTCGCCTTGACGTCTATAAGAGCTACTATGGTTTAGTTCTTGCAAATGAGGTCGTAAGAGTTGCTGAGCAGGCGCATATCCTGGCCACTGCCAGCAGGGAGGTGGTTGAGAAAATGGCCTTCCAAGGGGTGGTTTCGGAATATGATCTTTTAAGGGCGAAAGTCGCCGAATCGAACACGATTCCGGCTGAAATTAGAGCCCATTCTGTGGCGGCCACCGCCGGTGATGCCTTGAAATCTATTCTGGGAATGAGTCTTTCTGACGAAATAAATATCCTTAGCGATTGCGATTTCTCTAATGTAGATCCCATACTATCTCAGCCTGTAGATTACTATCGAAATCTGGCTCTTGAAAATCGCAGCGATTTGAAGGGCTTGGACTATCTTGTCCAGATTATGGACAAGAATATCAAGATTCAGAAATCAGCCTATCTTCCTTCTCTGATCTTTGCGACTGATCTGGCATGGCAGGCACAACGTGATGACTGGAATGTGGAACCCGATAATTGGAACCGAAGTATCAGTAGCTCCCTGCTGTTGGAGGTGCCGATTTTCGAAGGATTTGGACGATCCGCAAAAGTGAAACAGGCTCGCATTGAAAAGTATCAGATACATCTCAGTTATGAACAACTTCGTGATGTTGTTGAACTTGAAGTTAAGTCAACCTACGGTGATCTGAAAGAGTCTTTTGAGAGATTGGGTAGCCAGGAACAGACAGTGGAAATGGCTAAGGAAGGATTGCGTATCTCCGAGCTACGATACAAAAACGGTGTTGGCACTCATCTTGAAGTCATTGATGCCCGGACGGCATTGGTTCAAGCAGAAATCAATCTTGTCAACGCCAGGCATGATCTCATTATCTCTCTGGCGGCATTTGACAAAGCGATTGGCACGGTTAAACCTTAATTGTTTGGATATGGGTAATTTATGAATCAGAAATGGAATTATTGTTTTCTATTATTATTTTCGTTATTTATTTTTAATTGTGGCCAAAAGCAACCAAAGAATCAGGCAACATCGGTGGCGCCGATTGCTGTGAATGCCGCAGTGGTCAATCGAGGTAATATAGAAATCTTCAAATCCTTCGGGGGTGATGTTGAAGGAATTAAGCAATCAGATGTTTACGCATATATTCCGGAAATCGTAACGGGTATGAATGTGAAGTTAGGCCAGAAGATTAAAAAAGGGCAGGTTTTGGTAAATCTGGACCCGGGAGGACCAAATTCCCAGTATTATCAAACCAAAGCCGCTTATGAAAATGCCCGCAAAGACGCTGAGAGAATGCAATATCTTCTTGAGGAAAAAGCCATATCGCAGCAAAATTACGACCAGGCCTCTACGGGGATGAAGGTTGCTAAAGCGAATTTCCTGGCCGCTTCCTCCCTGGTAGAGCTTAAGAGCCCAATTGATGGTGTAGTGACTTCCATCCTGGTGACAATTGGTCAACCGGCGATTCCAGGCAAACCGTTGATTACGGTGGCTCGAACTGATAGTGTGAGAATTCGTTTGAGGGTAGGGGAGACGGATGCGGATAAAATTCTGCCGGGGTCAAAGGCGGAAATCAGAGTTGCAGATGAGGGGACTGCCATTGAAGGAAAAGTAATGAGGGTATCGGAATCGGCAGACCCGGGCACCCGTGGCTTTGAGGTGGAGATAGCCGCTCGCAACGAAGATGGCCGACTCAAACCCGGCACCTTTGTGCGAATTTCCCTTGTTCTGGAGCAATATGAAAATGTCCTGTTGGTACCTTCGCAAGCAGTCTTCATTCATCAAGGAAAGAAGAGTGTCTTTGCAGTAGTTGGCGGCAGAGCGAAGTTGTTAGAAATCGGCACCGGCGGCGAATCGCAGGATATGACATATCTTGAATCGGGACTCAGCGAAGGGGACAAAGTGGTCACGCTCGGGAAAAACCTGGTTGTTGATGATGATTCGCTGAACATAGTCGATGGTTTGTAGGTCTGGCTTATGTATTTAGCAGATACGTCAATAAAAAGGCCGGTTTTCGCTACAATGGTAGTGATGGCGCATCTGGTCCTCGGGTACACTTCGTTTATTCAAATGGATGTCGATCTCTTCCCCGATGTAGATATACCGGTAGTGTCCGTAACGGCGGTTTATCCGGGGGCTGGTCCGGAAGCCATAGAATCTGAAGTGACCATCAAGATTGAGGACGCCATAAATCCCGTTGCCGGCGTAGATCATATTCAATCTATCTCCGGTGAGGGATATAGCCTGGTCGTGGCTAGGTTTAAGTTGGAGACCGATGGTCCCACGGCGGCGCAGGAAGTTCGCGAGAAAATAGCCGCCATCCGAGCAGATCTTCCCAATGACATTGAAGAACCGGTGATTGCCCGATTCGATTTCGCCAGCGAACCGATCATATCGCTGGTTATTTTCGGTGATCGGCCCCTAAAAGAGCTTACCGAGTACGCCCGCACCACAATCAAGAGGAAACTTGAATCCATTTCCGGTGTTGGCGCTGTCCGCTTGACTGGGGGCGCATTGCGGGAAATTCTAGTTGAACTCGATCCTCGGAAATTGGAGGAATTCGGATTTTCTGTGCAACAGGTGAATGCCGCCATTATGATGGCCAATCTCGATATTCCCAGCGGCAAGATTGAAAGGGGCGAAAGGGAATTGATTCTCCGGACAGCCGGTAAGATTCAAAAGGTATCCGATTTTGACAATGTCATTATAAGCAATAGCCACGGACGACAAACCTATCTTTCCGAGATAGCCGCTGTATATGATACTACGGAAAGAGCCGTTTCGCTTGCTCGATATAATGGAAATGTGTCTGTCGGGCTGGAAATAATCCGCCAATCGGGGGCCAATACGGTAAAGGTCGCGGACGATGTGATGAAGGCTGTTGATGATGTCAGGGCTACTCTGCCGCAGGGGATGGATATCGATGTGGTTAAAGACGAATCCATCTTTATCCGCGATTCGATACATGATGTGTTGATAAATATTTTCTACGGAGGGGCGCTGGCGGTATTTGTCATCTTTATTTTCCTCGCCGATATTCGCTCCACCATCATCTCGGCCATCGCCATTCCCACTTCTATTATCGCTACATTTACATTGATGAGGATGCTGGGATTTACCATCAATTTTATGTCCCTTCTGGCGTTATCGCTCGCAGTGGGATTATTAATTGATGATGCCATCGTGGTTATAGAAAATATATACCGCCATTTGGCGATGGGGAAATCGCCGATGAAGGCGGCGGCTGATGCCACCGGCGAAATCGGACTGGCCGTCAGCGCCACCACATTTTCAATAGTTGTGGTTTTTTTGCCAGTAGCATTTATGTCCGGCATTGTTGGCAGATTCTTTTATCAATTCGGAATGAGCGTCGCCTTTGCAGTGGTAGTATCCTTGTTCATAGCATTTACTTTGACACCAATGCTATCTTCCAAATTTTTAAAAGTGGAGGGTGAGCAGACTGGGCTGTTCCATAGGTTGTTCGGTCCATGGAATAGGTTGGTGCAGAAATTCGGGAGGATTTATTTTAGGATTCTTCGGTGGTCGCTTGGCCATCGGTTCTTGGTCTTATTGATTGCCACGATAATGTTTATTATTAGCTTGGGCATAGGGAGCTTTTTGGGAAGTGAATTTATGTCCCGCAGTGATCGAAATGAATTGACCATCAATTTTGAAGCGCCTTCTGATTTCAGCCTGGAAGCCACGGCGAGAATCACTTCACACATTGAACAGATTATTCGGAAGCATCCCGAGGTTACCGATTTATTGACCAGCATCGGTTCAGGCAACAATCCATCCAACGAAGGTTATATCTATGTGAAACTGGTTGATAAATCCAAGCGGGACATTTCCGATATGGAACTGGTTTCAATGTTCAGGGCGGAATTGTCCCAGATTCCAGGTGTGGAATTCGCCATCTTTACGCAGGCCGGAGAAGGCGGGGCCGAGAAGCCAGTCGAAATTTCAGTCAGAGGGCCGGCCGGTCCTCGCCTTCAGAGGCTTGGCGACTGGGCGTATCAGACTCTGAGAAGTATTCCTTATGCCGCGGATGTGGCCTCATCCGAGAAGGCCTCGAAGCCCGAATATCGCATAGACATAAATCGGAGAGCAGCCTCTGATTTGGGCCTTAGCGTGGGCTCAATAGCGATGACTCTTCGTTCCCTGATCGAAGGCAGTTCAGTCAGCAAATTTCGCGAGGGAGATGAGGAATATGATATCAGGGTTAGAGTTCCAGAGAAGAATGTCGGCGAAATTGGTCAAATAAATAATCTATATCTTCCATCGGAAAAGCAGGTTAATGACAAGAATATTCAGGTTCCTTTGGGGAGAGTGGCGGAAGTTGTTGAATTTACCGGCCCAACGGAGCTTAGACGACTTGACAGAATGCGAGAAATTCGCATCGGCGCCAATATAGAGTATGGCGGATTTCAAGGGAATATCGCCAAGGGTTTTGAAGCCGCGCAACAGGGCATTGATGTCCCTGCCGGCTACTTTGTCGGCACCACCGGTTCGACCGAGATGATGAATGAGGCATTTCGAAACATATTCATGGCTTTGTTCTTGGCCATTGTCTTCATTTATCTGCTATTGGCATCGCAATTTGAGCATTTTCTTGATCCTCTGGCTATTATGCTATCTCTGCCTCTATCGATTGTGGGCGCGCTCCTTGGTTTGCTCGCATTCAATTCATCCATCTCCATTATGTCACTCATTGGCGTAGTGATGCTGATGGGTTTGGTCACCAAGAATGCGATTCTCTTGATAGATTTCGCCAAGCAGCGCCGTGCTCGGGGAATGGGTAGAAGCGAAGCATTGCTGGATGCGGGTCAGGTAAGGCTTCGCCCGATCTTGATGACCACTTTCGCAATGATCTTCGGAATGCTTCCACTTGCCTTGGCTATCGGTCCGGGCGCGGAAATGCGCGCTCCTATGGCCCGAGCGGTCATCGGGGGATTGGTAAGCTCTACTCTGCTGACACTTGTGGTTGTGCCGGTTGTTTACTCGATTCTCGATGATTTCACGAATAGCCGAGTTGTCACGAAGCTGTTCAGGTTAAGAAGCCATGCGGGAACCACTGATAGGACTCCTGATGTTACAGAATAAACATCCAAGATAGCATGATTGAGACATTGCCGGTAAATAATAATATCGCCTTCAAATCTGAATATATCGATTATTCGGCATTGCCGGGGATGAAAAGTCTCTTTCTGGATTATATAAATTGGAAGGAGCCAGTATCAAAATATTTCCGCTGGGACTTTCGCAATCCCCTCGATATTAATGTCCTTTCCGGCATATTGGATAAAAAGACATTTCAGAGAAAACAACTGGCGGATCTGCTTTATCGAACTAATCGCAATTTCGGATGTGCCCAACAAATCAACAACAATATCGATCGCCTCTCTCAATCTAATTCCCTTGTCGTTATTGCCGGTCAACAGGTGGGAATATTTGGTGGCCCCATGCTCACATTTTATAAGGCCGCAGCAGCGGTTAAATTGGCGGCCAAGCTTTCGACCATACTATCACGTCCGGTCGTCCCGATGTTTTGGATGGCGACAGAAGACCATGATTATGCTGAGGCCAATACTATTCATATAGTAAATCGTGCAAACGAGCCGATTGACATTGTTAATCCCGCCCAGGATGATCAGGCTGGGAGACCGATGTCACAGATATTGCTGGGCGATGGCATCGGCCATGCTATGGATGCTCTTCAGGAAAGCCTTATTCACACGGAATTTACGGAACCCCTGTTTTCGTTTTTGAAGGATTGCTACCAACCCGGGGTGAGGATTGCGGATGCTTTCGGGAAATGGATGACTACTTTATTATGCGACTATGGCTTGATTCTTCTTGATCCCTCAGATACGGAATTCAATCAGCTTTCGGTTCCGATTTTTGAAATGGAAATGAATCGTCTCTTGGATTCCAGCGCGCCGAACCATAGACTTATCGAGGAAAGCCTTCTGAGCGATGGATATCATATTCAGGTTCAAAGAACCAAGAAGGGCCCCAATCTCTTTTATGCTGAGGCCGAAAGAGAGCGTGTTCTATTTGATGATGCCCGCCAATGTTTTGTTATGGAGCAATCCCGGAACACATTTTCACGGGATGCGTTGCTGGGTCATTTGGCGGAATATCCTCAAAGATTTTCATCGGGAGTGTTGCTGAGGCCTATTATTCAGAGCCAAATCCTGCCGACAATCAGCTTCTTCGGAGGGCCGGCGGAGATTTCATATCATGCCCAAATTGGAAACATTTTTGACTATTTTGGGGCAATTCCACCGGTGATTCAGCCTCGACCTTCAATCAGTCTTATGGGTCAGAGAATTAATTCAATCTTGAGTAAATATGAAATTACGCCGGCGCAGCTTTTTGCTGGACATCATCAAGTTATAACTGACGTGTTGCAGAAACAATTCCCGTTGGATCTTGAGCAAAAGATGGAGGAGATTAGGTCTGGTATAAATGACATGCTGAATTCTATTAGCCCAGAGGTCGAAAATTTTGATGAAGGTTTCAAGAGGACATTTTCTACATCGGTAGGCAAAATTGACGCTGAGCTAAATAAATTGAAGGATAAGCTATTCCAAGCTCACAAGAAGAAAAATTCGGATATCACCAACCAAATATCGCGAGCCTATGATTCCTTTTTCCCGGGGGGAATCATGCAGGAGAGAGTGCTCCCTATGATATATTTCCTCAACAAATATTCACCTTCTTTCGCCGGCGAGCTTATTAAGCAGATTAATATAGAGACCTTCAGCCATCAGATAATTTCAATTAATCCGACATAGATATGAATTCAAGGAAGATGAAAATAGGGATCACTTGCTATCCAGTTCGTGGTGGGTCCGGAGTGGTGGCTACTGAGCTTGGCCTCCATTTGGCCAAACGGGGCTTTGAGATTCATTTCATCAGCTACAATATCCCTTTCAGATTACAGGAATATATTCCGAATCTTTTTTATCACCAAGTTGAAGTGATGAATTATCCTCTCTTCAAATATCCTCCCTACACCTTGACTCTGGCCGCCAAAATGGCGGAGGTGGCCCGAGGGTGGGGTTTGGATATTTTTCACGTCCATTATGCTATTCCTCATGCCGCCTGCGCCTATCTGGCGAAAGGCATAATTGGAGAGGGCGCCCCAAAAGTGATAACAACTTTGCACGGTACCGATATAACGCTAGTGGGAATCGATGAGTCATTCAAAAGCATCACAGAATTTTCGATCAATAGTTCTGATGGCATCACCACGGTATCACGCTATTTGAAGACCCAGACCGAACGCGCATTTCAAATTGCTAAGGATATGAGGGTGGTCTATAATTTTGTTGACACCGATAAGTTCACTCCCCGGCAACAGGCCTGCCAGCGAAGCCAATTTGCGACCACCGAAGAAAAGATAATTATGCATATCTCCAATTTTCGACCTGTCAAACGTGCCGAGGATGTTGTCAAGATTTTCGATCTGGTTTCCCGTGAAATCCCTTCCAAGTTAGTTCTCGCCGGTGATGGTCCTGATGCCGCAAAAGCCCTTTCACTGGCAGAAAGGCTCGGCGTAAAGGAAAAGGTCATATTCCTTGGATCTCAGAATGCCGTGGAAAATATCCTGCCCTGCGCTGATATTTTCCTTTTGCCTTCGCAAGAGGAGAGTTTTGGCCTTGCAGCTCTGGAAGCGCTTTCCTGCGGCGTGCCGGTTGTGGGATACAAATCAGGAGGTTTGGTTGAAGTTGTTGAAGATGGCGAAAGCGGATTTCTGGTGAAACTTGGTGATGCGGTGGCTGCCAAGGATAAAATTGTTGAAACCCTTCGCGACGCGGACAAATTACATTACCATAGACAAAAAGCACGAGAAAGAGCCGTCAATCACTTTAACGCCCCCGACATTATTAAGCATTATATTTCATATTACGAAGAAATACTGAATGTCAGATAGTTCCAAAGTCGATGTCCTTGCGGTAGGAGCCCACCCGGACGATGTCGAAATTACCTGCGGGGGCACAGTCCGCAAGCTTATCGAAAATGGACATAAGGTAGCAATACTTGACCTGACCAAAGGGGAGAAGGGAAGCCGCGGAACGCTGGCCATACGCAAGCGGGAAGCGGAATCCGCTGCGGAAGTACTTGGCATCGCCAGGAGGATAAACCTGGGTTTGCCCGATGCTTTCGTCGAAAACAATCGAGAGAATCGACTGAAGCTTGTGGTTTTGCTCAGGAAGCTGCGCCCGCAATTACTCATTATCCCGCATAGCCGGCAACGGCATCCGGATCATCGCAGGTCATCGGAACTGCTCTATGATTCCTGCCATCTTTCCGGGCTGGAGAAGATCAAAACCGGAGATTTAAAGCCGCATCGACCATTCAAAATCCTATATAGCACTTCGTTTCTTGAAGTGGAGCCATCATTTATGGTCGATATTACATCACAAATGGATATTAAGCTTCGTGCAGTGGCCTGTTATGAATCTCAGTTTCACCCGGATCCCAAGAAGCCTGTTGTTTATCCGCCCGCAAACGATATTTTTGATTTCATCAAGACCGACGCCCATCGATTTGGTTATAAAACAGGCGTCCAATACTGCGAACCTTTTGTGCAAAATGAACTTTTCCTGATCGATGATCCTCTTACACTGCCAGTTCGTTCCATCTAATCATTAACGCAAACGAATAAATTGATTTGCATTTACAGCCGCTTGCGGCTATAATCCTGATTGATGATTTTAGCTTCTCTATTCAAACCTAATGCAATCGGGAATTGCCCATTGGAATCGGAATCCACTATTGACAAATTTTAGTCTTTTTTGATAATGCAGGTTCTAACCCTCTCATTGATCACGGAAGGAATATTATGACAAAATTGGAGAAAGCAGCTTTGACGGCGGTAAGGGATTGCATGTTCGCAAAGAATGGTGAGTCAATCTTAATTGTGATGGATGAACCGGAAAAAAAGATCGGTTACGCTCTGTTTGAAGCGGCGAAGAGTCTTGGCTGCGAGGCTATGGTCATTGAAATGCTTCCTCGCGAGGCGAATGGTCAAGAACCCCCGCCTCAAATCGCAAACTTGATGAAGCAATTTGACGCCGTGCTTGTTCCCACCTCGAAATCATTATCTCATACAAAGGCGCGCCGGGTGGCTTCGGGTTCCGGCGTCCGCATCGCCACTCTTCCGGGCATATTGGAAGCTACAATGGTTCGGGCCCTGAATGCTGATTATCAAAGGATTGCTGCTTTATCTATAAAACTCTGTAAAATCCTTTCGGAGGGCCAAACCGCCAGGGTCACCGCTCCAGCAGGAACCGATATAACGATGTCGCTTAAAGGGCGTGTGGGGAAACCCGATACCGGGCTCGTGAAAACCGCCGATGATTTTTCTAACCTTCCCGCGGGAGAAGCTTATATCGCTCCGGTTGAGGGAAGCGGGGAAGGCATAATCGTGGTGGATGGTTCAATGGCTGGCATCGGTATCTTACAAAAACCGCTTAGTATTATGATGGAAAAGGGATATGCTACCGGCATTAGCGGAGGAGCGGCCGCGATCAAGTTGAAAAAAATGCTTGATAGTGCGGGAATGCAGGCGCGCAACCTCGCTGAACTTGGGATCGGGACAAATTACAAAGCCAAACTCTGCGGTTCGGTCCTGGAGGATGAAAAAGTGCTGGGTACGGTTCACCTGGCGCTCGGCGATAATAAATCTATGGGAGGCAAAGTTTCGGTGCCTTCTCATCTCGATGGCATAATCTTGAAACCGACCCTCTACATAGATGATGTCTGTATCATAAAGAGTGGGAAAATGCTCCAATAGGTGGGATCTGTCATAGTCAAGCGAGGTTTCTTGAATATATGGAAGACGCACGTGAAAAAATTAGGATGACCACATTGTCGTCTTGCGCCGGGTGAGCCTCGAAATTTTCCGCCGCGGAACTTTCCAGGGTCCTGGAAGGCATGCCTGAAATTATGGATCCCAATGTTTTGGTCGGCACAGGTGTCCCCGATGATGCCGGCGTCTATAGAATTAATGATCATCTGGCTTTGGTATTAACCACTGACTTCTTTACACCTGTCGTTGACGACCCATACGATTATGGGCGGATAGCCGCCGCCAATAGCCTTTCCGACATCTATGCAATGGGCGGGACTCCCCTCACGGCTCTAAACATAGTTGGATTCCCGGCGCATGTTCCCAAAGAAATACTGAATGATATTCTTCGTGGAGGCAACGCTATTGCCCGCGAGGCTGGCATATCGATTATCGGCGGCCATACTATCAAGAATCCGGAGCCCATTTATGGCCTGGCCGTGACTGGCACCATTAATCCCAAAAAGATAATCACGAAGCGGGGAGCGATGCCTGGCGACGTAATTATTTTGACAAAACCTCTGGGCACGGGTATCCTGACTACCGCCTTGAAAAAAGATATGCTTAATGCAAATGACGCCATCCCCTGTATCGAATCGATGGTGTTGCTGAATAAAGACGGCTGTGAAGCGATGTGCAAGCTTGGAGTCAGCGCCGCCACTGATATCACCGGTTATGGATTATTGGGACACCTTTATGAAATCGCGGAGCAATCCGATGTCACTATTAACATCAATTTTGATTCTGTTCCCATTTTTGAAAAAACGATGGAGTTGGCCAAGCAGAGCATTTACCCCGGCGGCTCCAAGTCAAATTTCGATTTTGTCAGGCCATTTACTTTATTCCACCCCGACATCTCATTTGAGCAAATGATTATCCTGTGCGACGCGCAAACCTCCGGAGGATTAGCGATTGTGTTACCACGAAGGAAATATATGAAACTAATGAAGGCGTTATTGCCTTTTTATCCTCAGACGGCATTAGTTGGCGAAGTGGAGGAAAAGTCGGATTGGCGATTAAGAGTTCAAAATTGATTGACGGGGAACTCCGCAAGCTGCCGGGAGTTGACACTCTACTCGAAAATCCGCGGCTTAAGGAACTTGCCTGCCGATGGTCTCAGCCATTGGTTGTGTCCACTATTCGTGCCATTCTCACCGAAAAGCGCGCTGAAATTCGTAAGGGCAAGAGCTTTGGCGGCGCGGATGTAATCGTGCGTGAGATCATCGATGATCTAAATCTGTTCACTGCCGGGTTTCTCCGGAAAGTCATAAATGCCACTGGAATCATTATCCATACAAATCTGGGAAGATCCCCTATCTCTCCGGATATCATATCTGATGTTCTCGAGATTTCCGCCGCCTATTCCAATCTTGAATTCGATTTGATATCGGGTAAACGGGGCAAAAGGGGAAGCGCCTTGCGCCAACTTATCTCTATCGCCACTGGCTGTGAATCTGCACTTGTTGTCAATAACAATGCGGCCGCCTTGTTTCTGATATTGGCTGATTTGGCTGGAGGGAGCGAAGTCATCGTTTCTCGCGGTGAGTTGGTCCAGATCGGTGGCGGATTCAAAATACCTGAAATTATGGGCGCCAGCGGCGCCATTATGAAAGAGGTTGGCACTACCAATCGCACATCCATCAAAGATTATGATAAAGCTATTTCGTCAAAATCCGCTTTAATGCTCAAAGTGCATCGCAGCAATTTCATCATCGAAGGTTTTTTTGAGGAAGTTTCCTTTTCCGATTTAGCGGAGCTCGGGAGGCGCAGGAAAATGCCTGTGGTGATCGACCTTGGTTCTGGTGTCTTGGTGAATCCTTCAATCAGCGGATTGGATAAAGAGCCCACTATTCGTGAAGCAGTGAAAAGCGGCGCTGATTTAATTTGCTTCTCCGGTGACAAGCTCTTAGGGGGCGGGCAGGCGGGAATTATAATAGGGAAGAGGAAGCTGATCGAGCGGCTAAACAAAAACCCCATATTTAGAGTAGTTCGTCCGGACAAAATCACGATTGGGATTCTCGAGAGTCTCTTTATGAAGTATCTAAAAGGGGAGATCCAGGAGATTCCTATTTGGGCATCGATTACTGTTGACGACAATACTCTGCTGGATCGTAGTCGGCGATTCGTGGAAAAGCTCAACTTCTATGAAGGCCGTATCTCAATCGAGAACAGTTTCGCCTATGCCGGAGGTGGTTCCGATCCTGGAGGGAAAATTAAGTCGGTGGTAATCGCATTCCATAAGATAAATGCTCAGGAGCTCTCTGCAGTTTTCAGGAAATGCAATCCGCCGGTAATCGGCAGAATCGAAGGGGGATTATTCTGCCTCGATCTAAGAACAGTTTTTCCCTCCCAGGAAGAAGCCTTGTCCATAATCGTCAAAGAAGCTTTAATCAATTATAAATGATTTATGTTTGTCATCGGAACTGCCGGTCACATTGATCATGGCAAATCATCAATTATAAAACGTCTCACGGGTATGGATCCTGATCGGCTTCCCGAAGAAAAGGAGAGGGGTCTAACTATTGATCTTGGCTTTGCCTGGATGCAATTGCCTTCCGGCCAAAGGGTGGGGTTTGTTGATGTTCCGGGTCACGAGAAATTCGTGAAAAATATGATTGCCGGTGTAGGAAGCATAGATGCCGCTCTCTTGGTAATTGCCGCCGATGATGGCTGGATGCCGCAGACCGAAGAGCATCTTCAGATTTTGGAGCTTCTCAGAGTCAAAACTGGATTGATAATACTCAATAAAATTGACCTGGTAGAACCTGGCTGGGTCGAATTGATGATCGCTGACATTGAAGAGCATCTTAAGAATCGGGATATTAAGTTCAAAGAAATATTACCGGCCTCCGCTTTTAGCGGGCAAGGTTTTGAGCAGTTGATTGATTCGATGGACCGGCTTCTCAAAGATACTCCCGCTCGACCCGACATCAATAAGCCCCGCCTATATGCCGACCGCGCCTTCACGATTGTAGGAATGGGTACAGTCCTTACTGGTACGCTCATCGATGGCAAGTTCGATGTTGGCGATGAAGTTTCGCTATATCCAGTCAATGAGAGAGCTCGAATCAGGAATCTTCAGACTCACAAGGAGCAAATCAATACCGCCGTTCAGGGAAGCCGCGTGGCCGTGAACATTACAGGTAGCGAGAAGAGAAATCTGCATCGGGGTATCATGATTTCCGGCTCGGCAGATCTCCGGACCGCCAGCTCGCTTAATTGTTTTGTTAATATACCTCCTACAGGCAAAACTTCGCTGAAGCACAATACCAGAATCGTTTTCCTTCTTGGAACCGCCGAGATTCTCGGCAAGATCTTGCTATTCGCAGACGAAGTCATCAAACCCGGTTCCGGAGGGTTCTGCAAGATACGTCTGCAGGAGGAAGTCTGTCCATTTTTGGGAGACAGGTTCATAATCCGATTACCTTCACCTTCCAGGACAATCGGAGGAGGTGTGATCCTCGATTTTACTATCGCTGGCAGGATTAAACCCGGCAGCAAAGAGCTGGCCTATATTAAATCGCTTAACCCGCTCTCCGCAGGAGCAATCGTCAATTCGATCCTGGATTACAAAGGCTATTGGGACAGCCGCGACTCTGATTATGTGCATAACAGTATTTTCGCAGATGAGTCATTCAAAGTGGAATTAACCAAACTAAGTGATTCGGGGGAAGTATTGAAATCACGCGGGTCATATTTCTCCAAGGGAATGATCGCTGATTCATTTGCCAAAGTTGAAAGTGTCCTGAAAACCCACCATGCCCAATCCCCTTGGTCCCCCGGACTTGGAGCGAAAGAGCTTTCTGATCTGGCGGGAGTTACCTCTGATGAAGTTGGATCGGCGCTGCTTGAGCTGATTGTCGGCTCTGGCAAAATACAGACTCAAAAAGGCAATTACTTCCTTAAAGAGCATTCCTCCAACCTTCCCGCGGATTTAGAAAGATTAGCCACAGAAACTATTCGGAATTATCTTAAATTGCCATTTGAAAGTCCCTCTCGATCTGAATTAGAGAAAAGTGGTAAGGATTATCAGATAATCTTAAAATATTTGATTGCAGGCGGCGAGCTTGTGGAATGCAACGGCGGCATTTTATTCCATAAGCAGGTATTCGAGGAATCAAAATCAAAGGTAGTTGATCATCTTCGGAAAAATAAAAAAGCAAAATCATCTGAACTTCGCCAGCTTCTTGGCACAACCCGCAAATATGCAATTCCGCTGTTGGAAAGGCTTGATCGTGAGGGAATGACCTTATTTGATGGAGAATATCGCACACTCGCTGATGGTGTTTAATCTTGGTCTTAACTCCGGTTGTTGATTTGATCCTATATAATGGTCGGATATATACTATGTCCAGACCGTCCCAAGTTAGCGCGATAGCCATCGCCGGCTCAACAATCATTGCCATGGGCGATGATGTCTCCATCTGCAAATTGCGGTCAAAGAAAACGCGAATTATAAATCTCAGGGGGCTTACAGTTTTGCCTGCTTTCACTGACTGCCATGTTCATCTATATTCCTTTGGCAAATCATTATCACAGATCAACCTGCGCAATCATGCGACCTTGCGCACCGCCCTTATGGAAGTAAAGAATAGGGGAGAATCCCTCGCGAAAGGCCAATGGCTTTTAGGACGAGGCTGGGATAAGAACTACTGGGGATTGGATCGTTTTCCCCACAAAATGGACCTTGACCGCATAGTCAGGAATCCCTGCGCATTTAATTCGCATGACGGACATGCCCTTTGGGTTAATAGCTCCGCATTGAAACTTGCAGGTATTGACAAGAATACGCAATCTCCTCGGGGCGGCATAATCAATAGAGATGCTAATGGTGATCCTTCTGGAATTCTTCTCGAGGAGGCCATCAACCTTGTTCAGAATATTATTCCCGGCGAGAGCTTTGAAGCCAAAATGCAGGCCTTGATGAACGCACAAGATGCGGCGCTCAAAGCAGGGGTAACCGGAGTTCATGATTTCGATGAAGATGATGATAAACTCAAGCTCTTACAGTCGGCATATTCGAGCGGCCAGCTTGAACTGAAAGTCCTTTGCGCTTATCGCCGCCAGGATTTTGATCACCTTATGCGATTCCCGATTATTTCCGGTTTTGGGAACCCTCCGCTTCGCATGGGCCCGCTGAAATTGTATGCTGATGGAGCCTTGGGAAGCCAGACTGCCGCACTGTTTAAGCCATACTCGGGAAGCACAAACCTTGGGGTTAGTACACTTACTCAAAACGAATTGAAATATTTCATCAAGCACTGCGAGGCAGTAGGCATTTCCTGCGCAATTCATGCCATCGGCGACAGGGCCAATTATGATGTGATTAATGCCTTCCTCTCAAGCGACCGAAATCACTTGCCGAATTTACCGCGTAGGATTGAACATTCCCAGCTATTGCGCGTCGCTGACATTCCATTACTAAAGAGATCGGGGGCCGTGGCATCGGCTCAGCCTTCACATCTGGTCGCCGATCGTGATACGGCCGACAGACAGTGGGGCAAACGATGCCGCTATGCCTATCCATTCAAAACCCTCCGTTATCACGAGATCCCATTATGTTTTGGTTCCGATGCTCCTATCGAGGAATTGAATCCACTTAAGGGCATCAATGCGGCAGTCAACCGCTGTCATCCCGATGATGAGCGTGGCCCATGGTATCCGGAAGAACGAATCACAGTACGGCAGGCTATAGAGGGATTCACTACTAATGCGGCGATTGCAGGCGGATTAGCTCAAATTGCTGGCAAATTGGCTCCAGGATACTTTGCTGATCTCGTGATTCTCTCTGAAAATATCTTGAAGATAAGCAAGAGGGAGCTTCATAGTATAGAAGTAGTGGCGACCATTGCTTCCGGCAGGCTGGGATACTCTCAAATACGATTTTAGCTAATACATATTCTTAGGCGGCACAAATGCAAAAGGGCAGCTTGTGGCTGCCCTTTCCGGTTTCATCGAATACTTATTCCGAATCCGATTTCGGCTCTTCTTCAATAACCCTTTCCACGCTTGGATCGCCCTGAGCTATGTTGTCGGAAGAATTGTCCTCTACCGGTTTTTGATCTTCCTGAGTTTCGCCGAGAGATTCACGATCCCCGATGGTTTCGGGAATACTTGGGACAACATCGGCTACTTTGGTCGCCAGGATCGGGTGATTTGCAAGATATTCCTGGATTTCATTTGATTCCCTATTTCGGTAATAAGCATCAACAGAAAGAACTATCTTACGATTATGCTGGTCGAATTCGATTACCTTGAGGGGGAGTTCTTCACTGAGTGCAAAAGCCTCTGCTGGTTTGGTGATGTCTCGCATCCCAAGCTGATTGCCCGGGACGAATCCCTCAACATCATCTTCCAATTCGACGATTACACCGCGATCCAATAAGCGCGATATTTTTCCGCGGACTTCCACTCCTGGGGTATATTTAACTGCCAGGGCGGGCCAAGGATCCCCTTCCATCTGCTTGCGTCCAAGCGACACGCGGCGATTCTCCTTATCGATGCTCATCACCATCACTTCGATGCTATCGCCTCTCTTCATCATCTCAGATGGATGCTGAATTCGCCTCGTCCAGGACATATCCGAAATATGCACTAATCCATCAATCCCATCCTCAATCTCCACGAAAGCGCCGAAAGTAGTTAGGTTTCTAACCTTACCGGTTACCCGGGTCCCCGGTGGATATCTATCCTCCAGAGTTTCCCACGGGTCGGTGCTAAGCTGTTTGATACCCAACGAGATTTTCTCATTTTCCTTATCCACGGAGAGGACTACTGCCTCGATGATATCTCCGATATTAACCAATTTGGAAGGATGTTTGATATGCTGAGTCCAGGACATCTCCGAAATATGAATCAATCCCTCGACACCTTTCTCCAACTCAACGAAAGCTCCGTAATCGGTGAGAGATACAACCCTTCCCTTAGCGATACTGCTAATCGGATATTTCTCTTCAATTTTCTCCCAAGGATATGGAGTTAATTGCTTCAAGCCCAAGGAGATTCTGCTGGTTTCCTTGTCAAAATCGAGGATTTTGACCTTAATCACGTCGCCTAAGGAAACCATCTCCGATGGATGATTGACCCGTCCCCAGGACATATCCGTGATGTGCAACAGGCCATCGACTCCTCCAAGGTCAACAAAGACACCGAAATCAGTTATGTTCTTTACGATGCCATCGCGGACCTGCTCTGCTTCTATCTCAGATATAACCTTCTCCCGAAGTTTCTCACGCTCTTTTTCCAAAACCACGCGTCTGGAGACCACAATGTTGCGCCGAAGCTTATTAAGTTTAATGATACGAAAGTCCATTTCCGTATTTATAAGTTGATCGAAGTCCGGGACTTGACGGAGCGCTATCTGCGAGCCGGGAAGAAAAGCATCGACTCCGAAGAGATCGACCACAATCCCGCCTTTAATCCTGCGCATCAGTTTGCCGCGAACAATCTCGCCTTTCTCGTATGAGTCTCTCATTCTATCCCAGACTCTAACAAAATCCGCTTTGAATTTCGAGAGCACCAGCTGCCCATCCTGATCCTCGATTGAATCGAGATAGACATCAATCTCTTCGCCTGTAGCTATATCATGTGCCCCCGAAAATTCCTCCAAAGGTACAATCCCTTCCGACTTAAATCCGACATCAACGACTACTCCATCACGAAAAATACCAACGACCTTGCCTTTGACGATCTCGCCTTCTTTAATATTCTTAATGGTGGCGTCATATTCGTTCAACATTCGCGCGAATTCTTCGGTGGAATATTCCTCTTCTTCGATATCCTGGAGAGTCAATTGCGTTGGAGCATATTCTTCAATCTGCTTCTTGCGAATTCTGGGCGCCTTTTTCCTGGTAGTCTTTACAACCGATTCTTCCTTCTCCAGGCTGGCTTGTTGGCCAAATGGGATTTTGGATCCTTTTTGCTTTGCGGTTTTACTACCACCTCCTTTCGTTGATCTCAATGCGGCTCGTTTCTTAGCCGCGGCCTTTGCCTTTTCTGTCAATTTATTCCTCCTTTACTCCTCTATTTATTATTCACTTATGTATTTGATTTCGTCAAGCCTCGTCTAAAGTTGATATATAATGCCAACCGCCACCGATGATTTCTCGCCTAGGATGAAATCAACCGTTGATTGCTAACTCCATCTCATGATGGTCGCCTGTAACCGATGAAATCCGATTTCTGATTTCATCAGCCAGTTCACGATACCCATCCTTCCCGCGAGAGAACATCCCGAATGATTCCGGCCTAATAGGATCGGCAAACGTAATGATTACGTTCTTGCCAACCAACCTGTTTCTCAAACCCCTGATTGAATTCTCTATATGCGCTGGGACTACAGTGGCTCCGGATCTTAACGCCAGCATCCCCGCGCCGGATTTCATCCTGCCTAACCTGCCGTCTCGCGAACGGGTTCCCTCAGGAAATAATACCAAGCCTTCTCCTGCCTTTAATATATTCAGCGCATCTTCAATGACTGTTTTATCAAATCCGCTCCTGTTGACTGGAATCGCCTTCACCCGTCTGAGAATTGACCCAAAGAACCGGTTCTTGAATAGCTCCCGCTTGGCCATAAAATGGCATACGCGCGGAGAGGCTGTCCCGATCAGCGGCGGATCGAAACCAGAGATATGATTCGATGCTATGATAAAAGGTCCTTTCGATGGGATATTATGCTTGTTCACGACCTTCAATCCCAAGAATAATTTGGCAAAGATGAATATTGAGAATTTCCCGACGAAATATAGTAGTGGGAATCTTTTCATACTAATTTCTTCACCGCAATTCTCTTCTTGAAAAGCGAAACAATCATCTCAACCTGAGTCTTGAAATCCAACTTGGTAGTATCTATCACTATCGCATCATCAGCTTTCAGTAAAGGCGAATGCCGACGATTGGAATCGATCTGGTCCCTCTTAATGATAGATTCACGAATATCATTTAATTGGGACTTATCGCCTTTTTCCGCCAATTCCCGATGACGTCGATTTGCCCTCTCATTTTCTGTGGCAATCATAAATATTTTTAATTCGGCATTAGGAAATACTACTGTGCCAATATCGCGACCCTCGGCAATTAAATCTTCACCGGTAGCGAATTCTCTCTGCAAAGGCACCAGGAATCGGCGAACCTCCGGGATTTCGGAAACCTGAGACACCATCTTGTTCACTTCCATAGAACGAATTGACTCAGTAACTTCCTCGCCATTCAACAACACCCGAAGGCTATTTCCAGCATATTGGAGATTAATTTCGGTCTGCGCCAAAATGCTTTCGACCATGCTAGTATTTGCCAAATCCACCCTTTCACGGATAAATTTTAATGTTACCGCACGGTACATCGCCCCCGTATCTAAGTATTTAAAGCCAAGTATTTGGGCTACGGCCTTAGCCGTTGTGCTTTTTCCCGAACCGGCTGGCCCGTCCACCGTAATTATCATCGATTAAAAGATGAAATACACCTCCGATCTTCGCCCCTAATATAATATAATAAGAAGAGATTGCAAGTAAATTATTCGAGGCCGGTTAACTTTCTTAGTTCCCGTATTTCTGCGGGTCGGAGTGTCCGCCACGCACCTGATTTTAGTCTGCCGAGCCTGATACACCCCACGCGGATTCTCTTCAATGAGATCACCTCATACCCGACTTGCTCAAATAGGCGCCTGATGATTCGTTTCCTGCCTTCTGTTATTTCAATTTGGAATTCCGGGCTGGGTTCGGATTTCCCCAATGATTTGATAGATCTAATCCGGCAAAAACCATCATCCAGCATTACGCCCTTTAGAATTGATGCTCTGCCTTCATTTTCAAGAGGCCGATTCAATCCCACAACATAATCTTTCACAATTTCATATCGTGGATGCTGAACCCGAAATGCAATTTCGCCATCGTTCGTCAGAAGAAGCAAACCCTCCGAATCATAATCCAGACGCCCGACTGGATACAAGTGAACCCCGATTTCAGAGATATAATCGCCCACGGTCTTCCTGCCCTCGGGATCGTCCATCGTGGTGATGACCCCGACGGGCTTATTGAGCGCATAATATGCCCTTCGTTTGGAGAGCCTTACTGCTTTCCCATCCAACTCAACTTCATCAGTGGTGACATTAATTTTGGTACCTAGGACATTAGTTATATTGCCATTGACCTTAATGCGTCCTTCCGAAATCAATTGATCGGCGTTTCGGCGGCTGCATACACCACAATGTGCCAGGAAGGCATTTAAGCGTATTATCTGGGGCATAGAAATTATATTCTCAATGAAAGTTTCTTATAAAGGAAGAGCGATCATCATTCTTCCTGTACGGTTATATGATCTGAATCGACCTGAGATACCTGGACGCTCCTGAGATTGTCACTCGGGTCAGAGCTGTCATCGTCAGCGGCGGCTGTCCCTGCGGCCGTCGATACTTCCGATGACTCTTCGCTTCGCTTTAATACCAATCGAGGATGGGATTCAGATTCTCTCCTTCCAAGAAGCATTTCGATTTCCTTCTCGTTCGGCAATTCCGAAATGTCATTCAGCCCGAAATATTCAAGGAAGGAATCTTCAGTTGAATACAAAAGAGGCCTTCCAGGGCTGTCCGCTCTCCCTCTTATCTTGATTAAGTTTCGATCCAATAGGGTTCGGATAACTCCGTCGGAAGATACTCCGCGAATTCTCTCAATTTCCGATTTGCTGACCGGCTGACGGTATGCTATTACAGCCAGCGTCTCCAGCGCCGCACGAGAGAGCCTTTGCTGTCGCAGTGGAAGCAGATATTTGCGGATATGAATTTCATATTCTGGTAAGGTCATCAGACGATAGCCGCCAGCCACTTTCTCAATTCTGTATGGACTGCCTGAAGACTGGTATGCGGTATTCAATCTCATAATCGAATTCAGAAGTTCCGCCTCTAATCCGGTCTTAGAGACGCGCCCTTTATCATGTCTCAAATCCTTGATGACCTCGACCAGGATACCAGCGCTCAGGGGCTCATCTGATACGGCAATCAAAGCTTCTATCACTCTGTCTGCATTTCCGATTTTCGCCGAATTGCTCTCTATATCTTGTATATCCATATCTCTCCGAAAAGCTGATTTTGTCGAACCGAGATCACTCTGAGGCGAGTTAATTCCAGCAAAGCGATGAATGTTACGATGATCAATAAGCGGGAATCAACGGGATGGAAAATATCTTTAAACCTTAATCCTTCTGCAATGATAATCCCCTTCAGGTATTCGATGCGTTCCTCGACCGTAGTAGCTAACTTTTGGATATTCAATACCCCCACTTCTTCGTGTTGCCGTTGTGAAACTTCTCGAAAAGCTCGAAGCAGGTCAAATAGATTTACTTCCAACGGGACAATTTCGTGAACGCCATCGCCATCGTGCGAAAGCCTCGCCGGATATCTCAATCGAGCCATCGATTCCATGTCCGACATTAATTCGGCCGCCTTCTTGAATCGACGGTATTCCATCAGAGCCTGAATCAATCCCTCGCGGGGATCAAATTCCTCGTCCTCTTCAACCGATAGGGGCAACAGCATCCGAGCCTTGATCTGCATCAGTCGGGCCGCCATCACCATAAATTCACCCGCAACCTCAATATCAAGCATCCGCATAATTTCAATATAATCCAAATATTGATGCGTGATTTCGGCAATGGGTATATTGTCGATATCGATTTCCTCCCTTTCTATCACATAAAGCAAGAGGTCCATCGGACCTTCAAAAAAAGCAAGCCTGACGGAATAGCCTGCAAAAAGATCTATCTGTTCTACGGGCTTTGCTTCGTTGGCTATGGCCATCTCACCAGTCAATGCTCATTGCCTTTCTCACATCTTCCATCACTCCCGACGCTCGCTCACGGGCACGACGGGCGCCATCCTTGAGGACATCGATAACAAAATCCTCTCTTCCCTCCAGCTCTTTTCTCTTATCGCGAATAGGCTGCAAAGCCTTGTTAAGATTTTCAATTAACCTCTTTTTATCCTCCACACATCCCAATGCGCCAGACCGGCACGGTCCAATTATGTTCTCATGATCGGGAGTATAGATTTGATGCAGTGTATATACTGGACAGATTTCCGGACGCCCCGGATCACCTTTGCGCAACTTCTGAGGATCAGTGAACATCCTCACCAACTTGGCAGCTGTCTCCTTGGGAGAATCCGCAATCCGAATGTCGTTGCCGTATGACTTGCTCATCTTTCTGCCATCAATCCCCGGTATCACTGGAAATTGGGTAAGCAATCCTTCTGGTTCCGGAAAAGTATCTCCATAGAGATAGTTAAACCTCCGGGCCACTTCACGCGTTAATTCAATATGGGGTAATTGATCTTTTCCCACCGGCACTTTATTGGCGCGATAGACAAGTATATCGGCAGCTTGCAACAGGGGATAGCCAAGGAAACCGTAGCTGTCAAGCCCCAGCTCCTCTGCTTTATCCTTATATGAAGGCACTCGTTCCAGCCAGGAAATTGGTGTTATCATCGAGAATAACAGATGCAATTCGGCATGTTCTTTTACCTGCGACTGCACAAACACTGCGCATTTATCCGGATCGAGGCCTGCCGCCAGATAGTCGGTGGCCATCTGAATTATTCTATTCCTAATCATCTTCGTGTCTTCGAAATCCGAAGTCAGGGCGTGCCAATCCACGATACAACAATACATATCATAATCATTTTGAAGCCTGACCCAATTCTTCAACGCCCCCTCATAATTCCCAAGATGCAATTGACCTGTCGGCTGCATTCCTGATAATACAATCTCTCTCATTGTCTCCCTTCAATCTAAGAATAAATACCGACGCCACCGATCGTCAGAGATTCCTATAAAATTCTGAATGAACGATATATTATTCGGTTTTTTCGGCTTGCACAATAGCCGCAATCCTGCTTGCTCCGGTGATTTGTCGCCTTTCAAGCTATTGCATTTCACGCAGGCGCAAACCAGATTCTCCCAGCTATCAGCGCCGCCTAAATGTCTGGGAACAACATGATCAACAGTAAGTGATCTGTCCGCCCTTCCACAGTACTGGCATTGATGTTGGTCCCTTTTCAAAATATTTTTCCGCGTTAAAATCACTCTCCGATAAGGAACTCTGATAAATAAGTCGAGTCTGACTACTGATGGGAGCGGGATAAAGCTGGAAACAGATTTAACTCTATGCCCATCATAGCTTTCTATGATATCTGCCTTTCCCAAAAAAACCATCACTACCGCTCGTCTTGCTGAACATACCGAAAGCGGTTCGAAATTTTGATTCAACACTAATACGTTCTGCTTAAGATAATCCATAATTTCCAATTCAGTTGAATTGTCCCCTAAATTAAGGGGTAAATCTAATTGTTGGCCATTGAATTGTCAATCGAAAACTCCCGCTGACGGAAATCATCAATCGAGGTTGATCCAGAACAATCCTTAAGTATTTACCTGTTCTACTTTTATCTAATCTTTTGACAGCCTGCTGATAATATTTATATCTTACAGCATTCGATGACTATCTGATTCCTGGTGAAAAGGCCAGTATCACGATCAAAAGGAATAATATGAATGCCCATATCTGAATCCCTTCTCCCGCACTTGAGATCTAATCCCGCCCGGAAGCTTTGTGGTTTGGTGATCGGCCATAAGAAGCAGTCTCCGGGAGCCATTAATCACCACAGCACTCTCACAGAATTTGATTTTAATGATGATCTTTCTCGCCGCATCGAACAGTATGTTCAAGCTACGTTTGTTCAAAGAGTCTATCGAAGAACTTATAGAGAGCTTCCCGATGATCTCAATGCCCTGAAAGCCGACTTTGTGATCGACCTTCATTGCAATTCCCTGAATACGAAAGCCACCGGCACGGAGGTTCTTTATTATCATAAATCGGAAATAGGGAAGTCCATTGCCGGGATATTGCTCAATCACCTCGTGAATCATCTTCGTCTTCCGAACAGAGGAATCAAGCCGAAAACTTCTGAGGATAAGGGGGGTTATCTGCTCAAATACACTACTGCTCCCTCTGTGATATCTGAACCATTCTTTATCGACAACGACAATGATCTGGCCCGCGCCAACAGCAATATTGAGGGATTTGCGGCGGCTTATGCGGCGGCGATCGACGCAATCTCAAAATTTCTGGACAAATCACCCAATATTACTTGATCGGAAGGGAAAATCCCCGGAAAAGTCCCGGGGGATTTCCTT
>PFXJ01000083.1 GCA_002791595.1 candidate division Zixibacteria bacterium CG_4_9_14_3_um_filter_46_8 | reverse complement strand
TTTGATTCGAATGGTGGGTCGAATCTATTGCGGAGGTCTCTTATTCCATCATTGGCGACCAATAATACATTTATTTATATGGAGACTGCGCTGACCCACCCTACGAAAACTGCGCTACCGGGGAGCAGTTGACCGGACATTCGTGTCCGGCGTTCAGATGTTCGCAGACAGGAATGTCTGCGCCACAATCCCTATGGAGAGGAGGAAGTGTGAATGGAAGCTTGAACATGTGGACAATAAACATTGCAGGGGTGCCCCACCGCTTGAGATGGGTTCCGCAGGTGCGCGGGTGCCCCACCGCTTGAGATGGGTTCCGCAGGTGCGCGGGTGCCCCACCGCTTGAGATGGGTTCCGCAGGTGCGCGGGTGCCCCACCCCGCCTGAGCGGGGTGGGGGGTTTCAGTTTCATAGATGATTTTTTGCTGGTTGGCGCTCCAGCGCCGACAGCAGGTCGGCGGGTTTACCCCCGACAATAGAGCATTATTGTATTCGCTGGTTGGCGCTCCAGCGCCAAAGACAAAATCACAACAACCGTTCTTATGGCATCCTCCATCGATCCCCGTCCCGGATCAAACTCCGGGATAATCCGGGACTCGAAAGTGGTTTTGATTATCTATCTTTATCCGCCTGAGGCGGATTAATCCCGACTTGTAAGCCTCCGGCTTATAGGATCGGGATATTACATTCCAACGGTAGGCCGCACATTCCAAAATCAGTAGGTGGGACATTCCTGTCCCGCATTCGAATGTTCGCAGACAGGAATGTCAGCGCTACCCTCCCTCTGGGTAGGAATCGGCGATGTTGTCAGCTCTAAATCAGTATAATCTGCCGCCGCCATTTTGTCAATTTGAAATTTGCCTTTACGCGTGGGCTGGTCCGGCAGATGCCTGTCCGCAAATTCCCCTCTGGAGGGCTTGTTGAAAAAGCTGGCTTGCCATGAAAAAGAAAGTGCTTTAGAAGATTCTTTTCTTTCTCTCCTTCTCCCATTAATTGGGAGAAGGAGTCGGAGGATGAGGGAGCTTAAGGAGTTACGCCCTCATCTGTCCCGACCAGTTGGGACACCTTCTCCCGGCGAAGCGGGAGAAGGTAAAGATCGTTTTTTGAGTTTCCTGGCTTTTTCAACAAGCCCTTGAGAGGGGTGGATTCCCCCGACAGAGTCGGGGAAGACGGGGTGTGTCCGGCTCGGTTTTGCACAAACATTCTTTTCACTATCAAGAGTGGAACACACCCAGTCCCGATGCTTGCATCGGGACACCCCTCTCAAGAGGGGAATCATAGATCCGCAATACTAAATCCGCAATAGAAATATGTCTATCTGGAAAAAATCATTCTTCGACCCCGTCACTTTCGCCCGGGAATTTTTGGAAATCAATCCTCATTATGCCCAGCGAAAATGGCTATGGAATTCCCGCAGGAAGGAAAACCTTCTCTGCACCGGCAACCGCTGGGGAAAATCGACTGTGCAAGCTATCAAGCTTTTGCACCGATGCTTCTTCAAAATCCGCAACAGAAAATGGGACAATATCCCCGGCTATAACGCCGTCAATGTCTCCATAACTCAGGATCAAGCCGGTATCGTCTTCAATAGGGCGATGTCAATGGTAGCGGGCAAGCGGCGCATCGAACCGTTCATCAAGGAAACACGCAAGACGCCATTCCCGATTATCGTCTTCATCAATGGCGCCACGTTGCAAGCGCGCTCCTCGCAAAACCGCGGCGAATATCTTCTGGGCAACGATTTCGACTTCATCAATTTCGATGAAGCCGCTTTCGAGGTCAACGCCGCCTACGTAGTCGATACTGTCTTAACCATGCGCCTTGCCGATCGCGAAGGAGTAATCGATTATTGTTCTACCCCGAACGGCAAGAATTGGTTCTACAATAAATATTTGGAGCTCAAAAATTCGCCCAACAGCTATGTCCAAACCGGCGACAGCCGCGACAATCCGGCCATCAGCAGGAATTATATCGAACAGCGGATGAGGAAACTTCCGCAGGTCTCCATCGAGCAAAACATCAAAGGTCTGTTTGCGGACACACAAGGGACCATCATACCTTTCGCCGACCTCGAAGAAGCCATTATCCCTTCGCTAAAGTGTCCCGAGCCACCCAAACCGGGAAAGATATATGTCCATGGATGGGATTTGGCACGCAAACGGACGCACACTGTCGGCATCACCCTCGATATTACTTCCGAACCGATAAGATTGGTGGCGCTGGAGCGATTTCAGCGAAGCTGGCCTAATGTCTATGCCGCCATCCGCCAGCGTTATCGCCAATATGGAGGACGAGTCATCATTGATTCCACCGGCTTGGGTGACGTCATCCTCTCGGAGTTGGAAGATATCGGCGCAGAAGGATTTAATTTCGGAGCAGGCGGCGGCAAAGCCAAAGCGGAACTGCTGGCGAACCTCCAACGATTTTTTGTGATGCATCGTATCATATTGCCGGACGTGAAACTGGGCGATTCCGCCGGAACCGAATGGTCGCTCCAGCGCGAATTAACCGAACTCGGCTGGGAAGACAATAATCAATTCGATGCCGCTATGGCCTTGGCATTAGCCCTCTGGGCCGCCCGCATCGACAACACCATCGCCCCCCCTCTGGCAAGCCGCGTGGGGAAAATTCGATTATGATCCGGAATAAAATGCCGAAAATGATATTGACTTAACTAAAGGGGAGACTATATTAGGAACATGGGAGTTATTATCAAAAAAATCATCGTCGAAGCCCGCTTCCCGGCAGTGTTCAAGTTTAGGGAAATCGCCTACAGCTATTTCCAAGGAATAATAGAGCAATACCCAATAATCGAGGAAGGCAATCTCTCGGTTGTTTTGATCAGTGATTATCTCGGGAGCAAAATACTTTGTGAACGAAACAGGTTGGCAGTTGGGAAAGAAAACATCGATGACCCTACCAGTTTTGAGGTTGAACTAAAAAATCTGATGGAACTGGCTACTAATTTGGGAATAAAAAGGTGCGATAGGCTGGGAGTGAGAGTGTGGCTTTTGGCTCCCTTTAAGAATCTTTCCCGGGAGGAAGCCATTGAAAAGTATCGAGATGATCAACTAAACAAAAATAACTTGATACTTGACCCTGAATTCCTTAGCGATTTTGCGGTCATACTCGAAGGTAAGATAGATGAATCCTTTGTAAGACTCCAGGAAGGCGTTGTAGATAAAAATGAGATCAAAAACAGATCTGATTTTCTCTTCGAAAGGGACCCTGAGGTTGCGCTGAATTTCGACATCGATAACATTCTTGGCCAGCAAATTGCTCCTTTGAGGCGCAATGTAATCAAGAACCTGATTGACCGAAGTATTGACATGTTCGTTAAACATATAGAGAAGAACAATGACATACTCGAGACCTGAAACCTCTTTGGAGGCTAATTCAAAGGATAAGGAAAAATATGATCTGCGCGCCAGGGCCGTTCAGTTAACCGCTACTGATGACAAGGTAAATAACAGTCCACCGCAATCCAATACAAGCAGGGGTGATGTTTCATTGGAGACTGTGGATACCAACCTAAATGAAATTGACCGCGGGGTCACGCGTGCCTGGTCAAAGGCGATGAGTACCGGATATGATGCCATTACTCACGAGCCTCGGGGACAGAGAATGAGTCCGTTGGATCCAGCAATGTCTTCCGGCCGGCGCATTCACCTCCTGGATTCGATTACCGGCACAATCATGATGATAGAGAGCGGAAAGGCCATTGTTCATTTCAAAAAGGGAGATAGAACCATCAAACGTTCTATTTCCTTAGATCAACTCAAACAGGTAGGTGCGTCAAAAATTCGCCCTGGCGACGCGGTTGCGTTCATATCATATAGAGTTGCAAGTGGAAATGACGTTTTGACTCGACTTGAGTACCTGGGAGACGCAACCGTAAAGATCGATCCAGACCGATTAGAAAAACTGGACGCCCTGTACAGGAAAGCTCTCAATAGAAAACAGTGAAGTTCTCTCTTCATATCTTCGATGTCTTACACGGCGATTCTTTTCTGATTAGAACCCCTCAGGATAAAATCGGCATTATCGATTGTCACAGAAATGGGACTTTTATACCTGTGCTGGAATATATCCAGAAAAACAATCTCCGGGAAATTGACTTTATCTGTCTGACTCATCCCCATTCAGACCATTATTGGGGTATGCTGGAGCTGATTGACCACTGCATCGAAAATGGAATCATTATCCGAAGATTCCTTGACGCTGGAATAACACCGAAAGAGTTGGATGCTCGCTTTCTGAAAAATGGGGCAGACTATTTCGCTGAGCTTTATGAGAGAATTGTCCAATCATCAAGACATGATTTCTTGCACTTGCAGGAGTGTCGGGATGGTACAGAGGTTCTGAGAGAACCGAATTTTGTTATCAAGGCGTTGGCCCCACATTCCAAAACTATCCGGAAAATCATTGCCGAGAAATTCAAATATCAGGAGAGAATCCTAAATCAGAAGTTTAACCACTTTTCCATCGTCTTGTTGATTGAAACCGAGGAACATTGCATCCTTCTTCTTTCTGATTCGGAAATAACCGATCAGAAGATTATTGCTCAACGAAACCATTCTCTGAAGAAACGGATAACGGTCTTCAAGTTGAGCCATCATGGTTCCCAGCATAATTACTACAGATTGCTAACCGAAGAGTTTAGAAATGACAACAAAAGATATGCAGCAATTTCGACCGGGTGCGACTACGGGACGCCCTCACTGGAGGCGATCAGGCATTTGGGATCGTTGAATATTCCTATCTATTCAACCAATTGCTTGGATTTCACCAACGTTCTCTACGATGATGAACCAATAGATGGGACTATTACCGAATTGAACGACGCCATATTTACAAACACGGAGGATGTCCCCGAACCGCAAAAGATCATCCCCTATCACGGCGACATCACCTTTGAGTTTGATGATGATCAAATCAAGGTCGCAACAGAAACGGGGCGGGAACCGATCGTTTCCTAATTCAAACTTGCCAAAATGCCAATGCCGCCACCCAGGAAGTCTGAAGCGTGGCGGCACCTGGCCCCCCTCACCTTATATACCCCAGTTTCCTCAGCTTCTCCTCAATATCGGGGCTGAGTGATATCTGGGATGAGGGGATTTTCTCTTTGTCGAAATGCTTGGCCAGCGCTATCAGCAGTTCTTCGCCCTTGGCTTGATTCTGGGAAAATATATTCGTTTTTTCGTGCGGATCCGAATTGAGGTCATACAAGAATATCCCTGGATGAACATTAAGGCCAACACTCTCGATTAAGGCCCTATCCACCGGGTCAGTGCTTTTTGCCAACGCCCTCTCTCTGACATCCAGTACCTTAGCGGAATCTACTTCTATCCGGGTCAATTTGAATTTGCCTTTGATGATTCCCCTCTGCACTGTTCCGACCGGATTATTCCGTTCCACAAAAACCGGCATAGTGTCCGTCTTGGCATCGAAAAGATTTCTGCCGGGGAATTGATGAGCATCCTTGATATTGAGCATCCCCAAAACCGTCGGGACAATGTCTATCTGCTCGGCAATAGCATCAATTTCGCCTTTTTTCAGGAACGGGGTTTTGATCACAAGCGGGACATGCAAAACTTCATCATAAAGAGTATTGTGGCTTCTCCCATTATGCTCGCCGAACTCTTCGCCATGGTCGCCCATAAGAATTACAATGGTCTTATCCAGCAGTTTCTTGCTGTTAAGATAATCGAGCAACACCCCAATGAAATGATCCGTGTTGGCGATTTCGGCATCGTAATGGTCTATATCCCTGTCGCCGAAAGGATACTGTGGATAAGCAAGGTACCGCCAGTGCGGATCAAAATAATGCATAAATAAAAAATACGGCTCCTTGATGTCACTAAGACCCCTCTCGGCGATAGTGGTTACAGTCTCTGAGGTTGAGGCCCTGTCGGGATCGCTTGCTCTGGCGGTGGAATAATCATAAGTTTTGAAACCTCGCGCAAACCCTCTCGATGGCATCAAGAATAAATGGCTGACAAAGGCGCGGGTGTCATACCCATTTACAGACAAAATTTCCGCCAATGTCGGCACTTCATCGCGGATCTTGGAAACCTCCGAGATGGCACTGTGATCTTTGGGATATTGCCCGCATAAAATGGTCGCGATTGCGGGAAGCGTCCAGCCGCTCTGGCTATAACAGTTCTTGAAAATTACGCCCTCTTTTGCCAATTTCTCTATATTAGGGCTGGTAGGATAACCAGAATAGGAAAGATGATCGGGCCTCAATGTATCCACCACAATCAAGATCACGTTGTATGGTCCTTTGGGCGTTGAGTCGCAGGACACTATCCCCAGCGATATGAACAGTATTGCCCACAATAACGCGCTCATAAATCTAATTTTCATCGCCGCATTTCCTCTGTTTTCAGATGGATCGCAATTCCTGTTTGTATTTGTAGGATATATTGAAGGCAAAATATGCCATACCACCCATTTGAGTCAAGCATTTCCTCATCCGAATGCGGCGCAAGATACCCAAAAAAGGGCCGCCGCCTTCGGGGGAAAATAAAGGCGGCGGCATTAGCGCAGGAGGGAGTGCTTTGTTCAATCTCCGAAAGGTAACCGCAATTCTCGTTCCACAAGAGAATGTTCCTAAAAAGAATCTTAACAATCTTGTAATCAAGGGGATAACTAATCGCCGCATCTCTACTGATATATTTCGATGTGCATTGTTATACATATATTTTGAATCCGGAAAGGAAGATTATGGATAAATTGAATGGCAACTTGAAAACGGAGACTAAGCTTGATGAAACATCATTGACCTTCAACACAGATTTTGCGAATAGGATCAATCAGAATATGGCTCCCAATATACCGGTTAATTCAGAAAACGCCCATTTCCGTCTGATGTTTCTGGCATCGGATAGAGTCAACGCTAATCGGGGATGTTTTCCAGCCGAAGAGCTCCAAAAGATAGCCGAATTGATTCCGGGGTCGCCGGTCCTCATCGGGCATCGACGCGACCGTCTCCCCATCGCCCGCTGTTTCGATGCCGATCAACTCGTCGATTCCGGCGGCGTCAAGTGGGTCAGGGCATATTTTTATTGGATGAAAGATGCCCTGGGAGCATCAACTTTGCAACTCAATATCGATTCTGGTATCTACAAAGAATGCTCCCTCTGTTTTTCTTATACAATGCCGGAATGCTCTATTTGCGGAAACGATTTTAGGGCCTGTCCTCATTCCCAAATGGAAGAGTATGCTTTACCGGATGGTTCAACAGTTAGACCATTCTATTACTATAGGGGGATCAAAGATGTGCTCGAAATCTCGTTGGTCTATCGTGGCGCCAATCCGGGAACCAAAATAGTTCAGCCTGCCAATCAGGCGGATGGTCAAGTTAAGGGATTAAAAATCACCGCCAATTCCAAGCACGGCCATTTCGACCTCTGCCTGAATTCGGGTGATGATTTCCCGCTTCATCCCGGCAAGAATTACACCTGCCCAATTCTTGAATTGCATCAGGACCTCGCGCACGATGGATTTCATCCTATAGAATGCCGCGCTTATCTCGAAATCAAGAATGGCATCCCCATAGCACTTCATATCGAAGATTCCCCGCTCAAGGGGATGTATCGATTCGAGAGAATCAAATCTCAGAATAAATATCATCTAACCTTGTCAAAGAAGGAGTGAGAATGTCAATACTACCTGAATTCATGGAGAACGGAGCGCCCCTGAAATCTTTCCTCTCCAAAAATCTGCTCACCGTGGCTCTTTCCATCGCCGCGGCGCTGGGAGCATATTATACCACTGTCTCCGCGCTCCAAGTCTCGCTGGCCACCAAAGCCGACTCCTCCTATATGATGAATATGGAAAAACGTCTCAGCGTGGTCGAAAATAATCTCGAAAGAAGCTTTATTACCCGTGATGATTTCTATCGCTTCCGCGAGGAAATAAGTTATCGACTTTCCAAAATTGAATTCAAATTAGGGACTTTAGTAGAAGGAGAAAACAATGCCGACAAAAGATAAAATAAACTTTGAGCTAATCGAACAACTTCAGGCGCATCTTCTGCCCCCCGATGGAGACCCCATTGATATCGGCAAGTGCCGGGCGATCGCTTCCGAAATTGAAATTCATCTGAAAGGCGTCCGAGAGTGGGTCGGTCTTGGCTCAAACCTCTATCAGGATTTCCGCAACAGCTTGATTTCGAGATCGAAAGCGATTGAGGCCCTCCTCGGCGAGAAAGGCATAACCTCGGAAAGCGTCGATAGCCTCGATGAAGCCGGACTTGATCCTCAGAAACTTTTCAAACTGCGAAACCGCATCGAACGGGAATTTAATCGGGTTTTTCGGAATGCGCCCAGCGCCATTAATACCGGCTCCATCCCCGGCGCGCCCGACCTATCGGATTTCAAGTCCGGATAGTCCCATTTCTGAAGATTCTCTCATTTAGCCAACTACATCCGTAATCAAAATCAAACCACACATTCGCATTAATCATAGGAAAAGGTATGACCGTAAGAACACAAAATCTCGAAGCTATCGGTTCAGTTTATGCCACTTTTGATATCTATCAGAGCGCCGGAGAAGACCAGCTCGATAATAACGACATCGGCAAAGCAGTTGCCATAACCGGCAACAATGAATGCGGATTCGGAAACAATGGCGATCCACTGCTGGGCAAATTGGTCGCCCTCTCGCCCACCGATGCCGACAAGCGAAAAGCGACTATCCAGATTTCCGGCATTATGACTCTGCCGATAGCAACCACCTACCCGGTGGTTAATAATCGGGTGGTCGTAAATGGCGGCGGATCGATAAAGCAGGCGCCCGCCTTGGCTGGCAACGACCCCGCCGGCGGCAATGTTGCCCGCGGCACCGTTATCGCCGTCACCGGCACCACCTCCGCCACATTG
>PFXJ01000093.1 GCA_002791595.1 candidate division Zixibacteria bacterium CG_4_9_14_3_um_filter_46_8 | reverse complement strand
GAAATTGTATAGATAAGTCATCTAAATTGCCATTCATAGCTCTTTATTGAGTCGGGAATAATGGCACCTTTCCTGCCCGTTTGATGAAGGGCAAAGGATTGGCCATTGAAATCCGGAGGGTGATTATGCTTAAATTATGATTGACAGGATTGGCATTAGGATATATAATTTGATCCCGTTGTCATCATGTTGATGCTTATTGGAACATAATATTTTGAAACCAATTCAAATTTAGATTGTTTAATCATTTCTGAGCTAATGAATGAGAGTCGTGGGCTGCAAGGAGTTCTGTTTACCGAATTATGAAGACTATCGGAGGGTAGGATAAAGCAATTGACCGAAAATGATGCCACCATCGCTCGCCGCAAACTCGAGCACCTTCGAATTGTGGCGGAGGAAAATGTGGTCCATAGTGGGAGCACGCTTCTGAATGATATTCATCTTCTCCATCGCGCCCTTCCGGAATTAGATCTCGAGGAGATAGACTCCAGCACCGAGTTCTTCGGCAAGCGCCTGAGGGCGCCCCTTATGATCACGAGTATGACCGGAGGAGCGCAGATTGCCCGGGAGATGAATCGTGCCCTGGCGCAAGTGGCGTCACAGCATGGTATCGCCTTCGCAGTTGGCAGTCAGCGCGTCATTTTTCGTCACCCGGAGATGGAAGCTGATTTTGCGGTTAGAAATTGGATCCCTAACGGAGTGCTGCTGGGGAACATCGGCGCGGGTGAATTGCTGGAATACCCGCCTGAACGAATCAGAGAATTGATGAACAGCATTGAGGCGGATGGAATGTGCGTCCACCTGAATGCGGCGCAGGAGTTGGTGCAGGCCGAAGGGCATCGCAATTTTCGCGGCCTTCTTAATGCCATCGCTCGGCTTGTTGATACGCTCAAGGGGAAGGTGCTGGTGAAAGAGACCGGCGCTGGCTTGGATCCGCATACGTTTAGAAAGCTATCGGAAATTGGAGTGCCATATATCGATATTTCTGGAGCGGGAGGAACGTCCTGGACAAAAGTCGAGATGTATCGTTCTACCGAAGCCATTTTGCAGGAGACAGGCAAAGTATTTGCGGATTGGGGCATACCGACGGCTTTTTGCATCGTTGCCGCCCGCCGAATTTTTGGAAATAAAGGTTGCATTATTGCTTCAGGGGGAATTACTTCGGGGCTTGATGCCGCGCGTGCCATAGCCGCCGGCGCTGATATCGCTGGATTCGCCCGACCAGCCCTGCTGGCATACCTTAATGGCGGAATTGAGAAAGCCTCCGAATTCGTAGAGGCTATTATACATAGTTTGAAAACTGCGATGATTTTAACCGGTGCTCCAGATATAAAATCATTACAAGCGGTGCCCCGAGTATATACCGGTGAATTGCGCGAATGGCTGTTGTCTTTTGGATGGCTCGGTGAAAAGGAATTATAAATGATGGAAAACTTTCGTATTGTTAGGCCGCATCCCATCACGGGGTTTGAGTTAAGAACATCTCGAATTCCGGGTTTTTATCGGTTGTCTGTGGAGCAAAGGCTGGCATTTCTGGCGCGGAGCTTTAGCCTAACTGAAGATCAGGTAGCTCAACTCCGCAACGGGAACGCTTTGCGCATAAAGCATGCCGTCAATATGGTGGAAAATGCGGTGGGGATATTCGGCTTGCCCCTCGGACTTGGATTGAATTTTTTGGTGGATGGGCACGAATATCTGGTACCAATGGCGATTGAGGAGGCATCGATAATTGCGGCAGCTTCCAAAGCGGCTCTGATTATCCGCCAGGGAGGCGGGTTTCGGACCAAGGTTGACGAGCCGGTGATGATTGGCCAGGTGCAGGTAATGGGATTGAAGAATCCATTGGCCGCATCGGAGATTTTATATGGTAGCAAGGAGGAAATTCTCAGGCAGGCGAATCTGGCGAATCCCCGAATGGTGCAAAGGGGTGGTGGAGTATTCGATTTTGAAACCAGGGTTCTCGATGGCGGCGATGGTATCGGGAGCATGCTGATTATCCACCTGCTGTTTAACGTATGTGAAGCTATGGGAGCCAATGCGGTTAATTATGCTTGTGAAGCAGTGGGTCCGCTGGTTGAGAAGATAACCGGCGGCAGAGTAAATTTGAGAATCTTGTCAAACCTGGCTGACAAGCGATTAGCCCAAGCAGAGTTCACTCTGCCATTTGAGCATCTGGCGGCAAATGATTTTAGCGGAGAGGAAGTGGCGCAACGTCTCATTGAGGCTGATCAATTAGCACATATCGATCCCTACCGGGCCGCCACTCACAACAAGGGGATTTTTAACGGTATATGTGCCGCCGCCCTGGCACTTGGTCAAGATTGGAGGGCGATTGAAGCTGGGGGGCATGCGTATGCCGCGAGGGATGGTCAATATCGGGGACTAACGAATTATCGGATTCGGAATGGATGTCTTCATGGTAAAATCGAATTGCCCTTGCAGGTGGGAAGTGTGGGAGGTGCGGTTGGCTCCCATCCCGGGGTTCAAATTTTGAGGACTATCAGCGGCATCCAGAATTCGCGTCAGCTTGGAGGATTGTTGGCATCGGTCGGGCTCGGTCAGAATTTCTCGGCAATTCTGGCGTTATGCACCGATGGGATTCAGAAGGGGCACATGGCGCTCCATGCTCGAAGTGTCGCTATTAGTGTCGGTGTGCCGTATGAAGATGTGGAAGAGGTGGCGCTGGAAATGATAGAGCGCGGCGAAGTAAAGGTTACCACGGCCGAAGAGATATATCGCCGAATTCAGCAAAAGCCCAAGCCCAAAGAGGAATTCAATGATTTGCCGGTGGAAACTTTCGCTCCCGGGAAGATCGTCTTGTTCGGTGAACACGCCACCGTTTATAATTACCCCGGGATAGCGGCCGCGATAAATATTGGTATTAAGTTGCGGATCATTCATGACCCCGTTGGTCCCAGGTTCCTTCATCCCAAATTCAAGCAGGTTTTTCCGGTTCCGAAATCGGATCAGGATATTCGCATTTTCTCACGAGCGGTAGATGAAGCCCTTGAGATCTATGATCTCCAGAAGGAGCATATTGCTATCGAGGTTGAGTCCGACTTGGTGCCTGGAATGGGACTTGGCTCCTCAGCCGCGTTCTCAGTTGCGCTTTGCTCGGCACTAAGACGATATAAGAATGAGGATCGGCCGAAGAGATGGGACAGCGGATTTTTCGATGAGGTTCAGAAATTGGAATCAATTTTTCACGGGCATCCCAGTGGAATGGATGCGGCGACGATACTCTCTGAAGGGGTCCTTTGGTTCCGCAAGGGACCGCCGCGGGAGTTTTTGCCGATTCAATTGCCATCGCCATTGTGCGGCATCATCTGCCTGGTTGAGCCGGGAGCAAGGACCATCGATTTGGTTAGAAAGGTGCAACGTAGCCGAGAAAAGCATCCTAAATTCATCAGTTGTATTTTGGATGATATTGGCAACCTCACCGTAGATGCCGGTATCGCCCTGGGAACGGGCGACAGTGTTGAGGCGGGGAAGCTGATGTTCCGCAATCATGAATTATTGGCGCGTTTGGGAGTTTCAACTCC
The DNA here is from genome assembly GCA_002791595.1 of candidate division Zixibacteria bacterium CG_4_9_14_3_um_filter_46_8. Classification (GTDB taxonomy): domain Bacteria; phylum Zixibacteria; class MSB-5A5; order UM-FILTER-46-8; family UM-FILTER-46-8; genus UM-FILTER-46-8. Next base: position 25,146 of record PFXJ01000093.1, on the reverse strand, counting down.
AGCTTTGGATCGTGCAGTCGAACTGCTTCTTGACCATGGCGTATTGGGGGCAAAATTAACTGGAAGCGGCGGCGGGGGCGCTGTAATCGGTTTAGTGGCGCCGGAAAATCATTTTGAGCTATTTGAAGAACTATCAAGTGAATTCGCGATGGTGTTCCCATTTACCCTGGGAGCTTTGAGGTGATTTCCTGGGCAATTGCCCGCGCATTTGCCAATATCGCTTTAGTCAAGTATTGGGGCAAGAGAGAGGGAGCGGAGAACTTACCCGCAACGGCTTCGATTTCGCTGGCTATAGATGCTTTAAAAACAGTCTGCAAGATCGAGCGTCTGGATTCGGGCCAAGACGAGATTTTCATCAATGGGGCAATGGCCGTTGGTGCTACTTCGGTGCGGATTTCCAAATATCTGGATTTTTGGCGGGCGGCAAAATTGATCGATGGTCATTTCTTGGTTACATCCGAGAATAATTTCCCCACAGGAGCTGGCTTGGCTTCGAGCGCTTCCGGTTTTGCCGCCCTTGCTGTGGCACTGGCGGCATTTTCTGAGCGCAAAATTGCGGTGAAGGAGTTGTCACGGTTGGCCAGAGTAGGAAGCGGATCCTCTGCGCGGTCAATTACGGGAGGATTATCGGCATTGCCGATAGGCAAGAATCCTTCAGCGAAGTTGATGCTGGATGCCGAATCTGTGCCTTTCGGAATGGTGGTGATGACCGTTGAAAGCGCCCCCAAGAAAATACCTTCCGGGCAGGGCATGGAGATGTCTCGTAACAGCTCACCATATTATAATACTTGGCTGAAACAAGCACAGGCAGATTATGAAGCGATGACGCAGGCTATCAGGACAATGGATTTTGCGAAAATCGGGGAGATTGCCGAGAGTAATGCTTTGGTAATGCACACTTGCATGATTGCTGGTCGCCCACCCTTGTTATATTGGTCCGGCAAGACTATCGAGATCATTAAGGCCGTTTGGAAGTGGCGCTCAGAGGGGTTGCAGGTTTATTTTACAGTCGATGCCGGACCCAATGTCATACTCATCGCGCGGCGTGAAGACTTGAACGAAGTGTCGAGGGTGGCGGAATCGATGCCCGGTATCCAGAGAATAATCTTAGGCCTGCCTGCAGGCGGTTCTGAAATCCTCATGAGAGAATGAAGACTATTTGCGTCCGTGGAAAAGTAATGCTGTCCGGGGAGTATTCGGTTCTCTACGGGGGCACGGCCGTCCTCATACCAGTGCCGAGATATTTTTATATTTCAGAAGCAGAAGATTCAATCTGCCGGGATAATAATCCCGTCACTAAGAGTGCGTTGCAAATTTCAATTCCGGAACTTCGGGATTTTGAGATGGGCAATGGAGAGCCGCATTTGGAAATTGATCGGTCAGAATTCTTTTATGAAGGTCCAGATGCCAGGAAGATTAAACTCGGGCTCGGCTCATCCGCCGCCGAAGCAGTAGGAATCATAGCATTGAGATTCGAAAGGGCAGGGCGGCCATGGGCTGAAAATAAGAACGCAATCACAAAATATGCCATATCAGCTCATCGTCGGGCACAAAAAGGACGGGGCAGTGGGGCTGATGTGGCGGCTTGTGCATATCAACTACCGATCAAGTATCGCATTCGAGATGATGAATTCCTAATTGAAGTCATCAAGGAAGCGGCAGATAAGGAGAGAATTCCAATGGCATTGGTTTGGACTTCCCAAGCGGCGGATTCTCGTGAAATGATCGCCCGTTTCGAGAATTGGAGGGCCACGGGAGCAAGTGAATCAATCCATTTTTTTGACCGTTTGTTGGAATCAGGTCAGAAATTAGCGGACTTATGGTTTAAGGAATCCTCCAAAGTCATTTATGAGCAGCTAGATGAATATATGGAGCTACTCGAGATTTGTTTGAGCGCCGCCAGCATTATTTACAAACTACCCATCCATCGAGAATTGGAGACGTGGGCGAAAGCAAATGGCGGTCGGGCCAAACCAACCGGGGCCGGTGGTGGCGATATGATTTTGCTTCTCGGAGACCTTCCCATCCATGAACTCAAGCAATTGACAATTTCCCTCTAAGAAGCATCGTGACCAAAACGCAGGGCTTCCCTTCATATAACGATCAGGCGCCACTCGTGTGATAAATTATTTGACAGCACAGATTGCGCAGCTTATCGTCATACATGTTTATTCCTTGTGATTCGCGGATTGTGATTTGCTAAATTTCCTTCTGAAAGGATTTCAATGCAGAGATTCATAGGTATCATCGGGATATTGATTATGCTGGGGATCGCTTATCTGCTTTCTTCGAATCGCAAAGCAATCAGGCTTCGCACAGTTATTTGGGGCTTGAGCTTGCAGTTCCTCTTCGCCCTCCTGGTCTTGAAATCGTCCCCGGGCAAATGGTTTTTTTCAAAGGCAAATGATGTTGTTCTGGCAGTTCTGAGTTGCGCCCAGTCCGGAGCATCCTTTGTATTCGGGAATTTGGTCAACAGAACATTGCCGGTCGGCCAGATTGACCCATCGGGAAACTTCAATAGCGTCAGCGACCTGGTCGCCAATACCGGAATGTCCTTCTTTGCCTTTTCGGTTTTGCCCACGATCATTTTCTTCTCGGCATTGATGAGTGTTTTATATCATTATGGGTTGATGCAGAGAGTGGTCGCGATAGTTGCCAGAATAATGTCAGTAACTCTTAAGACCTCCGGTTCCGAATCGCTTTCCGCGGCTTCAAATATTTTCCTTGGTCAGACCGAAGCCCCGCTGGTGGTCAGGCCATACCTGCAGAATATGACTCTTTCGGAATTGAATGCTATGATGGTGGGCGGGTTTGTAACCATAGCCGGCGGAGTGATGGCGGCGTATGTTGGCCTTCTTAAAGACTCGATTCCAAATATTGCCGGGCATTTAATGTCGGCTTCGATTATGAGCGCACCCGCGGGATTGATGATGGCTAAAATCATTCGTCCCGAGACTGAAATTTCCCAGACCGCGGGCGGCGCCAAGATTCCGATTACTAAGACCAATAAAAACGGCGTGGATGCTATTGCCGCCGGGGCGAGTGATGGACTAAAACTGGCGCTCAATGTTGCCGCCATGCTGATAGCATTCATTGGGCTGGTGGCGCTCATTAATCTTCTTTTGGGGCAGTTCCACAAGAGCATAACCCTGGCGGCGATCTTCGGAAAGATTTTGTCTCCGCTGGCGTGGGCGATGGGGGTGCCGTGGCAGGACGCATCGAAATTTGGGGACATCCTTGGCACTCAAGTGATGATAAATGAATTTGTTGCTTATGCGAAATTGCAGGGATACTCCGGGCAGATTCTGGAACGCACCGGTATTATGGCGACCTATGCTCTCTGCGGTTTCAGCAACCTTGGTTCTGTGGGAATTCAAATTGGAGGCATATCCGCGCTGGTTCCGGACCGACGCAGTGATTTAGCGAGACTGGGGCTGAAGGCAATGATCGCTGGGGCATTTGGAAGCTGGAGCACCTGTTGTCTGGCAGGAATATTGATTTAGTCAGGATATCTGTAGGGGACAATCGGCAAATAAAAATGCCGAAGGTGGGATTCGAACCCACACACCCGTTTGAGCACTGCGCCCTGAACACAGCGTGTCTGCCAGTTCCACCACTTCGGCAATATCATAATTATAATCGCCCGATGCCGCTTAAGCAAGAAAAATGAAAATGCGAATCAAGATTTATTTGAGTTATTGATCAATTGAGGGCACTTTATAGCACCATTGACTTGATTCCACCAGACCATTTCTTACAGCTTGCAGATAAAGCTCGCTTAGGCGCTTTGTTATCGCTCCGCCCTTCCCATCGCCGATGATCTTATTACCGATACTGACCACAGCATTAACAGCAGAGCCGGTTCCGCAAACGAAGACCTCATCAGCATCCAGGAGTATTTCGGGAGGGATTGGGGATTCACTTATTGACATCTTCAGGTATATTTTCGCCAGATGCATTATGGTCTTCCGAGTGACGCTTTCGAGGATATCATCTTCCAGACGCGGTGTGGAGAGCGTGTTGCCCTTGACCATAAATACCGCCATACCGAATGCTTCTGAAATCAATCCTTCCATAGTTTTAAGAATCGCCGTATCGTAACCATTTCGAGCGGCCTCCTTCTGCGCCAGATAATTATTCACATAGGCTCCGGCAATTTTGCCGGACGATGGGATGGCTTCAGATGGTGTCCTGATTGTATCGACGATCATACTTCTCAATTCTTTGAGTTGGGGAGGCGGAAATGGCTCTATATAAATGGCGAAACTACATCCGGTCGGCTTGGCCATTCCGATTCCCAGACGGTCAGTATAGAGCATAGGACGGATATAAACATCGGATTTGAAATTATTTCTTTTGATTAGTTGATTGAAAATGTCCAAAAAACCATCGAAGGTAACTTTCAATTCCAAGCCCAGCAGGCTGGCTGAATTGGCGAAGCGGCGGTAATGATCATCGAGGCGGAAGATATACCAAGCTTTATTTGCCTCGATGTAATAGGCTTTGATTCCCTCAAAGATCGCAGTTCCATAATTGAAAGCATGAGTTCGAATGGAAACTAACGCCTCATTTTCATCGACGATCTGATTATTGAAATAAGCATAAGCCATAATTCATTTTCCCCTAATTTTATCAGCGATATATCTGAGTGCCAGGAGATAGCCATCGGCCCCTAATCCGCTGATGGAGCCCGTGCATCCCGCCGCAGTAATCGACACCTTGCGGAAGTCCTCGCGCGAATGGATGTTGGAAAGATGGACCTCGACCTTCGGAATCGGCGCCGCTTTTAATGCATCGAGCAACGCTATTGAAGTGTGGGTATAACCGGCAGGATTGATGATGATTGCATCGGCCTCGTTAATAGCCTTATGGATATAGCAGATAAGCTCACCTTCGCTGTTACTTTGCATAAATCGACATTGCACGCCAAGCTCTATAGCCAGGTGAACGATTTTTTGATTGATTTCATCGAGTGTCTCGCCGCCATATATTTCCGGCTCACGCTTTCCCAGCAAATTCAGATTGGGGCCATTGATTATAAATATGTTCTTCATCCGGACAGCTCCTGAATGATTCGTGAAAATGAGATGGAAAATTGCTCTTTATCGACTGGAAGCACTATCGGCCTGCCAAGAGCTTTCAACAGCGTAAAATTCATTCTACCAGAATCTTTCTTTTTGTCGAATTGTGCCAAGTGCCAGACTTCATCGACCTCGATATTTGCAAGGCTACATTGCTTGATTAATTTCCTTGTAAGCATTTTCAAGCGGTCTTTTACATTCCGATTAAAGCCGCAGGCCAATTCTGAAGTCTCGGCAGCCACAAGGATACCGATGGCGACCGCTTGGCCATGGCTGAATCTGCTGTAGCTTTGCAATGCCTCCAAGGCATGGCCGGTCGTATGGCCGAAATTTAAGATTTTGCGGTATCCGTCTTCACGGAAATCTTTGGCGACTACATCCAGTTTGAGCCGCGCCGCCCGCTCTATAAGGGATGCTTTTTCGTCATTGCCAAGCTGGGAGATGTTGCAGTTAGTTGCTTCGAGATGCTTAAAGAAATCGGTATCGGCCACAGCGGCGATTTTCAAGACCTCGACCATTCCTTCGTGGATTTGGCCATCGGTCAAAGTGTCCAAAAAATGCGGATCGATCAGGATAAGTTTGGGCAAAGAGAAAAGACCCATAATATTCTTGGCGATGGCGAGATTGACGCCGCATTTTCCTCCGATAGCGGCATCAACCTGGCCAACGAGTGTAGTGGGGACATTTATAAAATCGATCCCTCGCATAAAAAGTGAAGCGGTAAGGCCTCCAAGGTCAGTTATCACTCCTCCTCCCATTGCCACTAATAATGAATGACGTTCGAGGCCGGAAATGAGCATCTGTTCGCCGATTCGGTCCACCCATTCAAGGCTTTTGCTCATTTCCCCCCCAGGGATTTTGAAGAATCTGCCCTCTTGCAATTCCTTCTGAAATTGACTTTGGATGTGACTGCCGTAGATTTCGAATATTTTCTCTTCAGTCAATAGAAATACAGATGAATAGTTGTCGTAATTAATAAAATCATTTAGGCGGTTGAAGGCGCCCCGCTCAACGTGAAGATGGGCATTAATATCTTGATAATTCATAATAATCTTTGTAAATATCGATTACCTTCTGACTTACCTGCCGAATATCCATGGAATCCGTATCGATTTTGTATTTGATCTTATCATAAATGGGGCTACGCTTGGCGAGAAGATCCTCAATTTCGTATTTTAGGTCGCTATTAGACAGCAATGGTCGCCGCCTTGAATCAGCAATACGGGCGAATATTGTCTCGGGAGTAGCGCGCAGAAGAATCATTATGCCGATCGCCTCAAGCTGTGCATAATTGCCGGGGGACAATATCATCCCTCCTCCAGTGGCGATTACCAGATTTTTCAAATAGCCGAGTTCGCCTACGAGTTTATTTTCATAATAACGAAATGCATCTTCGCCTTCTTCGCGAAAAATGTCCGCAACGCTTTTATTGGATCTTTTTTCAATTAACCTATCAGTATCAAGAAAGGTCAAGCCCAACTCCTTTGAGACGGCTTGTCCCACAGCGCTCTTACCGGTGCCCATAAATCCGCATAAAATAATATTGGATACTAAGTTCATCTTCCCTTGATTTGGGTGAGATACCCTTTATAATTTCTCAAAGTTTCCTTAATTGAATCCCCGCCGAACTTGTCAGCCAAACATACCGCCATCACCCAAGCTGCGGCGGCTTCTGCTACTACGCTTGCGGCAGGAATTACGGCCGTATCCGAGCGAACGTAGGGGGCCATCACTCCCTTATGATTCTTAGTGTTGACAGTTGGGAGCGGATTTTGAAGGGTTGATATCGGTTTCAGATACGCTCGGCAAATGATCGTTTCACCATTTGACATTCCTCCCTCGATTCCACCGGCGCGATTGGTCTTGCGATAATAGCCTTTTTCTTTCGAATAATAGATGGGATCGTGGACCTCGCTACCCGAAAGCCCGGCATTCTCGAATCCTTCTCCGACCTCCACTGCTTTGACTGCGGGAATCGCCATCAACGCCTGCGCAAGTAATCCTTCAAGGCGGCGATCCCATTGGACATAACTGCCTATACCGGGTGGCACTCCGAAAATGCGGACTTCGACCACACCTCCGACAGTGTCGCCGGTATCGATGGCTTTTTGGATTCGCCCTCTCATTTTACTAGCGGTATTAGCATCAGCGCAGCGCAGGTCGGACTTCTCAATTGCGGATTTCAATTTGGCATAAGCTGATGGGACATTTTCGGCTGTAATGGCTCCCATCATTATGGTATGCCCAATTAATTTTACTCCGAACTGACCGAGATAAATTTTGGCCACAGAGCCGGCCGCGACTTTGGCAGCAGTCTCTCTGGCTGAGGAACGTTCGATTATGGTTTGAATATCATCAGCATTGTATTTCAATAATCCGGTAAGGTCAGCATGGCCGGGGCGAGGGACAGTATTTTTGCCATGCCTCTTGTCTTTCCAATTTTCCCAGTCCCTGTTTCTGATCATTATGGTCAACGGGCTTCCGATGGTCATTCCATTCCAAAGTCCGGCGGTGAATTCGGCTTGGTCGGTTTCGATTTTCATTCGCTCGCCCCTACCAAAACCTGCCTGCCTGTTTGCCAGGTCTTTATTCACTATTTCAACATTAATTCTGATGCCGGCCGGAAGGCCTTCAATTATTACAGTTAACGCGGAGCCATGCGATTCCCCGGAGCTAAGGTATCTCATATTAGCAATCCTCTAAAATCTCCCGATCAATTTATAGATAGCTTTGGTTGACTCTTTCACTCCACAAAGCAATTCTAAGCTCCGGGATGCCTGCGCCGCCAGCATAAAGCGGCCATCACATCTTTTACGGCTTCGACCGTATGGATAGTTGTCTGGTTTATAGGATAGATCAAAGATACGCAAGCCTTTTGGCGCCGTTTGATTTCCGAAGAGGGAATGAGTCGGAACAGGTGTGGAATTGATTATAATGAAAATGTCATTCTCCCTCACAAGTTCAGGCAGGAGCGATAGTGGAATTGCTTCAACATCAAGATATGCTTTGTTCAATTCCGCCAGCGTTTTGGCGTGGCTTGTGGATCTGTTAAGCAGAAATATCTTGCCTGACTGGGTGTAACGCAGATAAAACATCACCGCTCTGGCCGCGCCTCCCGCGCCGATTACTGCGACCTGTGCGCCCTTCAACTGAACATTCATATAGGATTCGAGAGTTTGTTGGATACCATAGACATCGGTATTGAATCCCTTCAATTTGCCTTCATCAATTTTGATCAGATTGATGGCGCCGATATCTTTTGCGGATTTATCTGTGCCATCAACAAAGGTCATTATTCTCTCTTTATACGGGATGGTAACATTGAAGCCGCCGATTCCAAGAAGCTTGGCCCCTTTAATGAATTTCTGCAGATGACGTGCTTCCATATCGAAGATTGTATAATTATAATGGAGCCCCTTTCTCAAGAAGATGGCGTTGAAAATGAGAGGGGAGAGGCTATAAGAGATGTTCCTACCAAGGAGACCAAATATCTGCGGCCTGATCTTCATTTCATAACTCCGTCTATCAATGAATAGAATTTCTTAAACGACACACGGATTTCTTGTTCATATTTATGGCTTATCTGCCCGCAAGATATCAAATTGCCAACTTCAATCATCATAGCCAATCGATGGTCCCCAAAACATTCTCCATCATAATAATGAAGCGCAGTGGGGCCGTCAATAATGAGATCATCACCTGAGATGGTAATTTTCCCGCCCATTTGATTTAGGATATCCTTGATCCCGGCGAGTCGGTCAGATTCCTTCACCTTCAATTCCGATAGCCCTTTGAAAACGCTTCTTCCCTTTGCCTGAGTGGCGGCCAGCGCCAATACCGGAGCTTCATCGATGTATGAAGCGGCATGTCTTTCATCTATAGTTATACCTTTCAGCTCGGAGGAGAGGATCAGGAGATTTCCGATCCGTTCATTATATTTCTTCCAGCTATCAAGTACATTCATCTTAAGGCCCATATCTATGAGAATCTGTATGTAACCGATTCGAGTGGGATTAAGAAGCATCTCCTGGAATCCCAGTTCGCTATTGGGTATTAATGCGGCGGCTACTATCAAGAAAGCGGCGGAAGAAGGATCCCCGGGCACTCTCAAATCAAATGCCTTGAGATAGCCGGGAGGCGTCATCATAATCTTGCGCTGATCAATTCGTAAATCAACTCCGAGGAATTTTAAAATATTCTCAGTATGATCGCGTGTTGGAACTCTTTCCTCCAATTCGGTTGCGCCCTTGGCCAGAAGCCCGGCGAAAAGGATCGCCGTCTTGACCTGGGCGCTGGGAACGCTGATTGATTGTGAAACTCCGTTCAAAATCTGGCCGAAGACTTTCACCGGGCAGTTGTCGGAACTCGATAAAGATTCAATCCTAGCTCCCATTTTCTTGAGCGGTTCGATGACCCTCCCCATAGGGCGACGCTTAAGGGATGAATCGCCATCAAGAGTTGCTTGAACATTGGATGCCGACAACATTCCGGTGAGCAATCGCAAGCTTGTGCCCGAGTTGCCGCAATCCAGAGAAGTACCGGGTTCGATAAAATTTCTAAAACCCACCCCGAGGACTTGAGCCGAGTTCCCATTATTGTTGATTTCAACTCCAAGCTGTCTCAGGCAATTGGCAGATGATTCGACATCCAACGATTGAGCCAAATTTTCAACATGACATTGTCCGCTCGAAATTGCGGCCAGCATTAAGGCGCGATGCGATATCGACTTATCACCGGGAAGGTAAACTTGCCCTTTAAGTCGCTTTGCCATAATTCTCAATTGCCTCGATTAAAACTTGTAAATCCCCGGTGGCCACAAGCGCCTTGAAATGTTTTAATTGTTTTTCAAAACCCGTTATTTGCTTTATAAGAAATTTCCGGTTATGAAATAAAAACTGCGACACAATTTCTGGATCGCTGGAGGCGACCCTGGTGGCACTCGCAAAACTTGGACCTTGAAGCGACCGATGCGAAATGCCCGAATCTCTAAGAAGCTTCAATAAAGAATATGCTATGATGTGCGGTAAACCGCTGGTCAACGCAAATCCAGCATCATGCTCGATGAAATCGATTTCCTCCATTTTACCGCCGATAGTTTTTATCAAGCGCTTTGCCAAAATATAAGGTTTGTATTTCCCCTTTTGCCCTGCAAATACGAAGCAAGGTGCCTTTTCGAATAGATTGGCATTCCAGGCTTCACAGCCGCGTGAAGCAGTCCCGCAGACGGGATGAATCCCAACATGATTGTTTAGATGAAATTTTGCGACTGTTTTTTGGATTGGCGCGCGGATGCTTCCAAAATCAATCACCAATATTTTCCTAAGCAGGTGGCGATGATATTTATCCAGCATCTCAATAATAATGGAGATCGGCAAGGCCAGAATCAAGATCTCCGAGCTTTCGATTAAATCCAATTCGTGGCCAGACGCATTTTCGATGATTCCCGTTTTAAGGGCGGCTTTGACTAAAGGTTTGCGGATGTCGAATCCATTAATTCGGAGATTCCTATCCCGAGCCTTAAGAGCGCCTGCTAATGAGCCGCCCATCTGCCCCAGCCCAAGAATTCCGACCGAAAATTTGCCCAAAGAACTCAAGTGCTTCTCCCTACGGCGGCGGCGATTTTTGCGACTTTCTCCATCATTTCAGCGAAAAGCTCGATAGTGAGGCTTTGAGGGCCATCGCAAAGCGCCTCATCGGGCCAGGGATGGATTTCGACTATAATGCCATCGGCTCCGCAAGCCAGCGCCGCGGCGGTCATTGGTATTACCAGGTCTCGTCTGCCGGTGGCATGCGATGGGTCGAATATTACCGGCAGATGCGACAGTTTTTTCACGACCGGTATGGCCGCCAAATCCGGCGTATTTCGGGTCGAGGTTTCGAATGTCCTGATTCCTCGCTCGCAGAGGACTACATTTGGATTGCCGTTGGCAAGGATATATTCGGCGGACATCAAAAGCTCTTCTACAGTTGACATCATCCCGCGTTTTAGCAGAATTGGCCTATTGCATTTTCCTAGTCTTTCCAGAAGAGCAAAATTCTGCATATTGCGGGCGCCAAGTTGGAGCATGTCGGCATACTCCGAAATCATATCTACATCCTCCGCGGCAAGAACTTCAGTTACAATGGGCAGTCCCACTTCTTTCTTAACCTGAGCCAGAATTTCCAAACCCTCGCGCCCCTTTCCCTGGAAAGAATATGGTGAAGTTCTCGGTTTGAATGCGCCGCCTCTTAGGAGGGTGGCGCCATACCTCTTGGCCGCCTGCGCCGCTTTGAGTGTCTGCTCATACGACTCGACCGCGCAGGGGCCGGCGATAACGGCAATTGTATTTCCGCCAATATGAACACCATTCACTTTAATTATTGATTGCTCCGATTTGAAGTCGCGCGACGCCATCTTGAATGGTTTCAAAATCGGAATGACATTCTCTACTCCAGAAATTATCGTGAATTGATCGGGATCGAGTTTTCTTTCATTTCCTATAATGCCTATTATAGTGCGCTCTTCGCCCTGCGATAGGTGAGGTCGATACCCCATTGATTTAATTCTTGCGAGCACATCATTGATTTGTTCAGATGTGGCTTTTCTACTCATAACAACTATCATTTTTTACTTTCTCCCTGGTCAAGCCTCAATTTGGAAGTTTCGCCTGGATAACAGTGTCTAATCTCTGATTGTTTCTTTTCGGTGTTGATGAGGATCAGCACTCTGACCACCCGTTCCATCGAGCTTGGAACGTCTATCTCGCGGGCGCATAGCAAGGGCACATTAACCAAACCCATTTGGCGCGCCGCAAGAGCCGGGAATTCGGCGTTCAGGTCGTTGGTGGTAGTGAAGATAATGGAAGCAATGTCTATGGCGGCAATGGCATTTTCTTGAAGCATCATTTGCACCAACTTCTTGGTTGCCTTAAGGATTTGTTGCTGGTCATTTCTGGAAACCTGTATTGCTCCTCTGACACCTCTTGTTGCCAAGCGACTCTCCTTCCTGCTATTCTCTCATTTCTTCTTTACTACTGTATCAAAAAACAAGCCTGCTATCTTTATCGGACAGCAGGCTTGATAAATTTGGCGAATTTTTGGTCGGTTAAGACGCAAATCCTGCTGTCCGGCTTCTACGATAATAAGCCGGATAGTGAATATAATTATAATTCAGGGATTTGCTAAACTCATTCATATTAGCTAATATAACATAAATTCTTACTTTGTCAATAAGGATTATACTTTTTTGAGGGAAATTTGAGAAATATCTTTATTTCTCAAACAAAATCAACTAAATGTGATTGCAAAGTATGTCCTTTAATCGCTGGAGACTTTGCATTTTTTTTGAAAAGAATGAACTTTTCATGATAAGTTGAGTTAATCCTCTGATAATTTGGAATTTAACCGAAGCAGGTAATGAATCCTGAACGAAAGCTATGATGAGCTTTCTTTGATTCATGATATATAATTGATGAATAATCTCAATGGTGAATTCCTTCGAGTTTGAGCTGATATTCAAGGCGGATTTGTGATAACCGAATTAGATAAATATCTTCAATTGACCAAGCCCCGCGTAATGATGTTGGTTGTATTCTCGGGAATAACAGCCCTAATGCTGGAAGGGTCCTTGATTCATCATCCGATTAAGTTTATGATGATAATAATTGGACTCTATCTCACGGGTGGTTGCGCCAATTCGCTTAATCAATATTTTGAGCGAGAGATAGATGCCAGGATGGAGCGCACCAGACTGAGAAGGCCATTGCCCCGAGGAATCATCCCACCTCATAGAGCTTTAATATTCTCGATATTGATAGGCATAATGGGCATTTTTCTTTTCGGATTTTTATTCAACTGGCTCACCGCGATGCTGTCTTTGGCCACAATTGTTTTCTACGGGTTTTTCTATACACTGTGGTTGAAGCCAAAGACCTATTTTAATATTGTAATTGGCGGCATCGCCGGTGCCATGGCACCGGTCGGAGTCTGGGCTGCCGCCACAGGGTCTGTGTCGTTGTCTCCATTAATACTATTCCTTATAATATTCTTTTGGACACCACCTCATTTCTGGGCGCTGGCGTTATTTTATAAAGATGATTATCGCCAAGTGGGATTACCGATGCTACCGGTTGCGAAGGGTGACTTGCAAACCTCGAAGCAGATTTTCTACTATTCCATTTTTTTGTTTGTTGTTAGCATGCTGCTCTTAGCGGTACCTAAGATTGGATGGATATATATGCTGACAGCATTGACACTCGGTGCGATTTTCTTGATAAAAACTTTTGGGATGATGAGGAATCAGACCCGAAAATCGAACATTGGATTATTTAGATATTCTCTGATTTATTTATTCATTTTGTTTTTTTCGGTAATCATTGATGGCCTTTTATGATGGGAAGTTATAGTTTAAGATTGCTGATAGTTTTGGCTTATGAGCTATTGGGAATGAGGATTTTGCTGATTGGCGCAGATATTTCCTGAATGGACAAACAAGATTCCTTCTTATGCCCTGCTGGCCATTATTCTCATAATAGCGACAATGACCGGATTTTTCTGGTACTACGGATCGCCCAAATATACGGATGTGGGCTATCGTCCTATTCAGCCAGTTCCATACAGTCACAAACTGCATGCCGGGGATTTGGGGATTGATTGCCGGTATTGCCATATCTCGGTTGAGGTTTCTCCGGTAGCTAATGTTCCGCCCACGCAGATTTGTATGAACTGCCACAAAATCATATTACCCCAAAGCGAGAAATTGCTCCCGGTACGGGAAAGCTGGGCTACTGGTTTGCCGATGAAATGGGTCCGAGTTCATAATCTTCCGGACTACGTGTATTTCGACCATAGCATGCATCTTTATGCAGGCGTTGGATGCGCAAGCTGTCATGGCAATGTGGCTGAGATGGAAGTAGTGATGCAAGTCGAACCCTTGAGCATGTCCTGGTGTCTCAAATGCCACAGGAATCCTGACCAATATTTAAGGCCGGCAAATCAGGTAACAAATATGAAATGGGTTCCGTCACCTGATCAAATGGAGTTTGCGAACAGAGTGCGAGCCGAGAAAGGGATAAATCCTCCGGTGGATTGCTCCGGGTGTCATCGATGAAAAATAATAAAAACGAAAATATGATTGGAAAAGAATATTGGCGCAGTTTGGAGCGGCTCGCTGATACTCCGGAATTCCGTAACTTCGTGCATCGTGAATTTCCACAAAATGCCAGTGAGCTTGACAACGCCTGGTCGAGGCGAAAGTTCCTGACATTGATGGGAGCCTCAATTGCGATGGCGGGTATGACAGGTTGCCGTCGACCAGAAGAAGCGATTGTCCCGTATGCAAAGGCTCCCGAGGAAGTCATCCCCGGAGTACCGGAGTATTATGCTACTACGATGCCTTTCGGGTTGAGCGCTTATGGGGTGATTGTCGAAAGCTATGAAGGCCGTCCGACTAAAATCGAAGGCAATGAACTTCATCCTTCAAGCAAGGGGACCTCTAATAGCTTTATGCAGGCGTCCATCCTTGGTTTGTATGACCCGGACAGATCGAAACGAATACTTGAGGATGGTGATGAGAGAGATTGGAATGATTTTGCTTCGCATTGGCGGTCCCGCCGCGAAAAATATATTGCGAATAAAGGCGAGGGTCTGGCGATTCTCTCCGAAGCACATTCCTCACCGACAATATTTCGCCTCGCTGATGATTTTGCCTCGATCTATCCGCTTGCAAAATGGGTAACTTTCGATCCTGTGAGTGATGAGAATATATATGAGGGCATACGGGTCGCCACCGGCAAATATTATCAGCCCGAATATCATTTTGAGAAAGCGAGAGTGATTTTATCGCTGGACAGCGATTTTCTTTTGACCGAAAGTGAAAATCTCAATTCTGCAAGAGGATTTGCCCTTGGGCGACAAATCGATTCTGATAAGGATGACATGAATCGGCTTTATGTGGTCGAAAGCGCATTTTCGATAACCGGTGGAATGGCTGATCATCGCCTGCGATTGCAAAGCCGCATGGTTGGCGCTTTCATAATTGAGTTGATGTCGGAACTAGAATCTCACGGACCATCAATGAATCTAAATGGCCTCTTCCCCAGCGATCGTACCAATCATGGATTTGATCCAAGATGGATGGCCGCCTTAGCTAGGGATTTGATGAATAATAAAGGTCAGTGCTTGATCATTGTGGGCCGTCAACAGCCACCGGGGGTTCATGCGCTTGCTTTTGCTCTCAATAAATATTTGGAGAATATCGGGAAGACAGTCTCGTACCGGGAAATCAAAGAGGCCTCAATTTCCAAAAGTGGGAATTTAAAATCCTTAGTGGAGGCAATGCATAAAGGAGAGATCTCGACACTGATCATAGTGGGTGCTAATCCGTTGTATAATGCTCCTGCTGATTTGGAATTTGGTGATGCGCTAAATAGAGTTGAGGATGTCATTCAGCTTAGCCAATATCTCGATGAGACGTCTCATAAAGCTCAATGGCATTTGCCGCAGTCACATTTTCTTGAAAGCTGGGGCGATGCCCGCGCTATCGACGGAAGCCCAAGTGTCATTCAGCCGTTAATTGAACGTCTTTATGACAGTCGCACCACGGTGGAGGTTATTAATTTCATAATTACGGGAATTGATCGGAGGGGCATTGAAATTGTGCAACTTACATGGAAACCCATATTATCAGGTGATTTCGAGAGAGAGTGGCGCCGAGTGCTTCATGATGGAGTTTTGAAAAACAGCAGGCTTTTTGAAATTGACCCAGCTTTTGATTCCATTGCGATCATAAATCACATCCGACAAAATCCATTCCCCTCATATTCCGCTGATAACCATAACCTCGAAATTGTCTTTCGGCCATCGGCAAACCTATATGATGGGCGATTTGCAAATAATGGGTGGCTACAGGAATTGCCTGACCCTGTGACAAAGTTATCATGGGATAATGTGGCGGTGATGAGCCCGGCGACTGCCCAAGATTTGGGCCTGAAAAATGAAGAGATGGCTTGGTTAAATGTTAATGGTCGCAAATTGAAGATGCCGGTATGGATAACTCCTGGTTGGGTCGATTATTCGGTGGCAATAACGTTGGGTTATGGGCGCCAATCTGCCGGCAAAGTGGGGAATGATGTTGGGTTCAATTCTTACTCCTTGAGGACCTCTGACGCCTTATATATTGGATATGGGCTGACACTCGAAAAAACGGGTGAGAAATATCCCTTAGCCAATACCCAGGATCACTGGAGCATGGAGGGCCGTCCCATAGTCCGTGAAGGATCTCTTCAGCATTATAGGGAAAATCCTAACTTTGCTTCAGAGATGGTCGAGCATCCTCCATTGAAGTCCTTATGGAAAGAGCATAAGTATGATGAGGGTTATCAGTGGGGAATGACGATCGATTTGAATTCCTGTGTCGGCTGTGGAGCCTGCACTATCGCCTGCCAGAGTGAAAATAACATCCCTATCGTTGGCAAAACTCAGGTAAAAAATGGCCGTGAAATGCATTGGATCAGAGTGGATCGCTATTTCTCGGGCGATATTGAAGAGCCGGAGATGGTTTATCAACCGGTGCCTTGCATGCATTGCGAGAATGCTCCTTGCGAAACAGTATGTCCGGTGAATGCCACTGTCCACGATCGGGAAGGGCTCAATTTGATGACCTATAACCGCTGTATTGGCACCCGCTATTGCTCAAATAATTGTCCCTATAAAGTCCGCAGATTCAATTTTTTTAATTACACCAAGGATACGCCGGAGTCCATGAAGCTGCTAAATAATCCCGATGTCACCGTCCGTTCGCGGGGAGTGATGGAAAAGTGCACTTATTGTATCCAACGGATTAACCGCGCGAAAATGGATGCCAAAAAAGAGGGAACGGAAGTTGCGGATGGTGAGTTTATGACAGCCTGCCAGCAGGCCTGTCCAACGAATGCTATCGAATTCGGCAACATCAATAATCCAGCGAGCAAGGTGGCCAAAGCAAAGAATAAGGGACGCAATTATAATCTACTGGAAGAGCTCAATGTTAGGCCCAGGACTTCATACCTGGCAAAACTGCGTAACCCAAATCCGGAGTTGGAATCACTATCCGGAAGCGGGAGTTAGCAATCACAAATTATATCATTGAAAATGAGATCTGAGAGCGGAACATATAATCAGATTGGACTCCATTCGCAGGAGACTCCATTAATTACGGGCAATCAAACGTTCGCCTCGGTCACAGATGCGATCAGCGAAATCATCGAACGCAAAACCCCGCGGCTATGGTATTTGGCGATTGCTTTCTCCAGTAGCTTAATGATTATGTTCTTTGTGCTAATCGGATATTTGATTTGGGAAGGGATAGGGATTTGGGGTATCAATGTTCCCGTTGGTTGGGGTTGGGCGATTGTAAACTTCGTGTTCTGGGTGGGCATTGGGCATGCGGGGACATTAATTTCGGCCATCCTCTTTCTGCTCAGGCAACGGTGGCGAACTTCGATTAATAGATTTGCGGAGGCAATGACGCTTTTTGCGGTCATCTGCGCGATGATTTTCCCCGCCATTCATGTTGGACGAATCTGGGTGGCATACTGGATGTTCCCACTTCCAAATCAGATGGATATGTGGCCTAATTTCAGAAGCCCGTTGATTTGGGATGTTTTTGCGGTCAGCACTTATTTTACGGTTTCCCTGCTGTTTTGGTATGTTGGGCTTATCCCGGATCTGGCCACATTACGGGATCGGGCCAAAAGCAGACTGAGGAAAATTTTGCTGGGGATATTTTCGCTGGGTTGGCGAGGCGGCAACCGTCAATGGAAGCATTACGAATTGGCTTATTTGCTTCTGGCCGGACTTTCAACTCCGTTAGTGCTTTCAGTGCATAGTGTGGTCAGCACTGACTTTGCTACCAGCGTGCTTCCCGGGTGGCACACAACAATATTCCCACCATATTTTGTCGCTGGAGCAATATTTTCCGGTTTTGCGATGGTGATGACCCTGTCCATAATAGCTCGGAAGGTCTTCAAACTCGAGGATTTCATAACGATCGGCCATTTTGAAAAGATGAGTAAGATTATGTTGCTGACGGGAATGATGGTCGGGTACGCTTATAGCATTGAATTCTTTATGGCCTGGTATAGCGGGAACGATTATGAGGCATTTGCTTTTCTTAATCGAGCCTTTGGCCCCTATGCCTGGGCGTACTGGATCATGATCACCTGCAATGTGGTGGTTCCCCAAGTTTTCTGGTTCAGGAAATTGCGGACCAGCATTCCTGTTCTTTTTGTTTCATCCATATTGATTAATGTGGGGATGTGGTTTGAACGTTTTGTAATTGTAGTGAGTTCGTTGTCCCGCGATTTTCTTCCTTCAAGTTGGGGCTATTATACCCCTACCATCTACGATGTCGGCATTTTTGTGGGTTCGTTCGGATTATTCTTAACGCTCTTTCTCTTATTCGTGCGCTTCCTTCCGATCATCGCAGTTTCGGAGATTAAAGGGGTATTGCCTCAAGCAGATCCACATTATGGAAAGGAGCATTGACATTGAGCGAGGCTGATGAGAGGACCGGCATTTGAGCAACCAAGTGAGCAAGACGGAATTGATGATTGCTGAATTTGAGGGGCCGGCCGCATTGATTAAAGCCGCTGAGAAAATTCGTGATGCCGGCTATATGTCATTCGATTGCCATTCACCCTTTCCTATTCACGGGATGGATAAGGCCATGGGATTGAAGCGATCGCCTTTGGGTTGGATAGTGGGGATGATGGCTATCGTTGGGGGTTCCGGCGCGTTTCTCTTACAATGGTGGACGAGCGCAGTCAATTACCCCTTGATCGTGGCTGGCAAACCATTTTTCAGTTTCCAGGCTTATGTGCCGGTGACCTTCGGGTTGGCAGTGCTCTTTGGGGCGGTCAGCGCAGTGTTGGGGATGTTGATTTTAAATAAACTGCCGCGCCCCTTTCATCCGGCATTTAATTCCAGTAATTTCATCAAATTCTCAACTGATGGATTTTTTGTCAGCATTGAGGCCAGCGATCCCAAGTTCGACAAAACAGAGTCTCACGAATTCCTGCGGTCAATTGGGGGACGTAACATCGAAACGGTAGGCAATCATTGAGAAAAAGGATTTTATGCTCATCAATTGGATATCTCTTGGGCATTAGTCTTATCGCCCTCTTGACGGGGTGCTTCCGGGGGCAGCCATCAGAGAGTCCCCCGATTAGGGTCAATCCCAATATGGATGAGCAGCCAAAGCTAAAGCCTCAATCAGTAAGCGCGATGTTTAAGGATGGGGCCGGAATGCGGGCTCCGGTGGATGGGACCGTAGCTCGAGGACATTTAAATGAAGATGATGCATTTTATCTCGGGCTTGATGAAATCGGCAAGGCAATCTCAAAATCCCCGTTGCCGATTGATATGAAGAGCTTGAAACGGGGCCAGGAGAGATTTAATATCTATTGCGCTCCCTGTCATGGCCAGGTCGGTGATGGGCAGGGGATAATGATAAAATATGGCTATGTGCCTCCACCATCATTTCATATCGATCGCATCAGGGATCTTCCGGATGGGGAAATATTCGGAGTGATCAGTAATGGAATTCGCAATATGCCTTCATATAAGCTGCAAGTGCCGGTTGCTGATAGATGGGCAATCGTGAATTATCTTCGTGCGCTGCAGTTAAGCCAGAACGCTTCCATTAATGATGTACCACAGGAAATGCGTGATAAAGTCAAGTAGAGCAATATATGAAGATTGACACTGCCAGCTACAAACTTAAGGAGACGAAACAGATTGAGAAAGCCGCATTATTTGTTGGAGCGGTGGGCCTGGCTTTAATTTTCCTTGGCTATTATTCTAATCCTAATCAATTTTTTTATTCCTATTTGACTGCTTATACCTTTTGGATCACGATCGGGCTGGGAGGCTTGTTCCTGACGATGCTTCACCATCTTTCCGGGGCCGTGTGGAGTGTGGTCTTAAGAAGGATAATAGAGGCCATTATGAAAACGCTCCCTATCATGGCAATCCTTTTTATTCCAGTGGGGTTCGGGATTCATAGCCTTTATCACTGGTCGCATACCGATTTAGTAGCCAATGATGCTGTGCTTCAAAAAAAGTCTCTTTATCTGAATCAAGGATTTTTCCTGGCGCGCACCTTGTTCTACTTTTTGATCTGGTTCTTGCTATCCAGGACACTGCATAAAGTGTCAATTGAACAAGATGAGGCATTTGATGCCAGTCAAATCCGGAAGATGCGGAAGGTGAGCGCTTACGGAATGATCCTCTTCGGCCTTACCGTTACCTTTGCTGGTTTTGATTGGTTGATGTCACTGGATGCCCATTGGTATTCAACTATTTTCGGCGTTTACTTTTTTGCGGGAAGCCTCGTGGCCATTATATCTTTCCTAATTCTGGTGTCCCTGTTTCTCGGAAGCAAAGCGATTTTATCAGATATCATCACGGTAGAGCATTATCACGATTTGGGGAAGCTGCTGTTTGCGTTCACCGTATTTTGGGCATATATGGCCTTCTCACAATATTTCCTGATCTGGTATGCGAATATTCCGGAGGAGACAATCTGGTTTATGCATCGATGGGAAGGCTCGTGGAAAATTGTGACCATGATATTAGTTCTCGGGCATTTCGTTGTCCCATTTTTCGCGTTGATAATTCGAGGCACTAAACGTAATCTCAGGATTCTGGGCATTATGGCGGTCTGGATGCTGGTTATGCATTGGGTGGACTTATATTGGATCGTGCTTCCGAGTCTTGACCATCACGGTGTTCATCTTTCCTGGATGGATGCGGCTGGCGTGATTGGTATCGGGGGTGTCTTTGTGCGGATATTCATTCGACGCTTGAAAGCTGACCCAATAATCCCGATTAATGATCCCTCACTGCAAAATTCAATTAACTTTATTAATAGTTAGGAATGTGAATTGAATCGTGGCGTCGATAGATATCATTCTGATAATACATCCTCCGGTTATGAGAAGAAGGATATCAATGTAATAAGAGTCATTGGTATTGGCCTCACCGCGATTATCTTGATTGTTGCGGCTATTGTGCTTCTCGATGAATATTTCATATCAGCGCGAGAAAAACTTATGTACGAAATAGTCCTTAGACCGGAATCGACAAAACTGAGGGAATTGAGGGCTAGGGAAATTGAAGTGCTGAATTCCTATGAACTGCTCGATGCTCATAAGGAGATTTATAGGATTCCATTAGAAAGAGCCATGAAGGTTCTCGCGGAAAAGGAATATCAATCCAGAGCAGGCATGAATTAATGATTGAGTCGCAATCTATTGATTTCTCGGGAAATAATATGCGAGCGAAAGTACTGGGATTGATTTTATCTCCGAAGCCATATAAGATCATAGTCATTATATTTCTATTAATGGTGTTTTGTGCGCCCATTGTCCACGCCCAAGTTGTCAGCGAGGCTCCTCCGCCGGAATTGAAGGGAATCGATGTGGTGGAGCATCTTGGCGATTCTATTCCATTAGGGCTTGTTTTCACGAATGAGAAGGGCCAGAAAGTCGAACTTAGAGATTACTTCCGTGACGGCAAGCCGGCAATTCTGACTCTGGGTTATTATGAATGCCCGATGCTCTGTAATCTCGTGATGAACGGATTGAGTAATGCCGCACGTGAATTGGACTGGGTGCCCGGAAAGGAATTCAAGATATTGACCGTAAGCATTGACCCGACTGAGAATGTCGAATTGGCGGCCGCCAAGAAAAGCAGATATTATGCCGATTTTGGCAAAGCAATGGCGGAGGACGGCTGGGTGTTTTTCATTGCGGAGGAGAGCCAGTCGAAAGCGTTGGCTGATGCAATCGGATTCCAATACTACTATGATAAAGAAAGGGATCAGTATGCGCATCCTGCAGTGATAACCATAATCTCACCGAACGGGAAAATATCAAGATATCTCTACGGAATAGAATTTAAGGAGCGGGACCTCAAATTGGGTCTTCTGGAGGCATCCGAAGGAAAAATTGGAACCACTCTGGATAGATTTCTGCTTTATTGTTATCATTATGATCCCGATTCTAAAGGTTATGCCATCCTGGCTGGAAATGTGATGCGCTTTGGCGGGGGAATCACTCTGATCCTTCTGATAATCTTCCTGGGTTCTCTATGGGTGAAAGAGCAATTGAAAGGCTCTCATAAAGAATCTTAATCCGGGATTCGAAGTTTATGGATACGACCGCTTCAATATTTATGCCGCCCGGCGGCTCCACAATCGCAGGCGAAATCGATGCGGTATTCAATTATATCCTCTACGCCAGTACCATTGTCTTCGCCATAGTTGTTTTCAGCATGATTTTCTTTATTGCGAAATATCGCCGTCGTGGCAAAGCCGGGCTTACTTCCAGCATGGATCACAACATAGGGCTGGAGATTATTTGGACTGTGATTCCAACGATTTTGGTGGCAATAGCTTTTTTTATGGGGTTCAATGCCTATCTTAAATTGTTCGTAGTCCCGAAGGACGCCCTCGAAGTCAAAGTCACTGCGCAAAAATGGTTCTGGTCTTTCGAATATCCGGAGGGAGCCACCAGCATAAATGAATTGGTGGTGCCTTCCGGGAAAGCGGTAAAGCTACTGATGTCATCAAAGGATGTCATCCATAGTTTTTTTGTGCCGGATTTCCGGATTAAGCAAGATGTCCTCCCCAATCGATATTCAATGATTTGGTTTGAAGCCCCGAATGTCGGAGAGCATAACCTTTTTTGCGCTGAATATTGCGGCACCAAACACTCAGAGATGATTGGCAAGGTTAAGGTTCTCCCCGAACGGGAATATAACGATTGGCTGGAAGCCAACAGCACTGTAGGCGAAGGAATGAGCCTTGAAGATTTAGGGGCGAAACTATATGTTTCCAGGGCCTGTGTGACCTGTCATAACATTGATGGTAAGGCCGGGAATGGTCCCAGCTTTAGAGGTATTTTCGGTGAACCAGTAAAGCTTGTCGGTGGTTCTCAAGCTATGGTTGACGAAAATTATATTCGGAAATCCATCCTGGTTCCTCAAGCTGATGTGGTGGCCGGCTATCAAAATATTATGCCTACTTATCAGGGACTATTGAAGGAACGTGATGTGGACGCACTGGTCGCTTATATTAAATCGTTGAAAAAATGAAAGACGTGAAGATGGATATCACTGCTGGTAGAAACTATCTAAATGAAACAAAAGGCTGGAAATCGTGGGCCTTCACCTTGGACCATAAGAGGATCGGCATATTATACCTCGCCTCCATAACTGTTGCATTTTTTCTCGGCGGTATATTCGCGATGTTGATTCGCCTCGAATTGATGCATCCTGGCAGGGACATTATGGGACCGGACACTTATAATCAGATTTTCACTCTTCATGGTGCGGTGATGATTTTTCTATTCATTATTCCGGGAATTCCGGCGGCTCTGGGCAACTTCACCCTGCCCCTGTTGATTGGAGCCAAAGATGTGGCCTTCCCACGTTTGAATCTGACCAGTTACTATATATATGTCGTCGGCGCCATTTTTGGAATCTATTCCATGGTCACCGGAGCGATTGATACCGGATGGACATTTTATACGCCATACAGCACCCAAACGAGTACCGGTGTGGTATCAATGACTCTGGCGGCGTTCATCTTGGGCTTCTCATCCATATTCACGGGATTGAATTTCATCGTTACGATTCATAAATTGCGAGCTCCTGGAATGACCTGGTTCAAGATGCCCTTATTCGTGTGGGCTTTATATGCCACTGCCATTATTCAAGTGGTAGCTACTCCAGTTCTGGGGATAACCCTGCTCCTGCTCATTTTGGAGCGGGTTTTTAGCATCGGCATTTTCGATCCGGCGATGGGAGGGGACCCGGTCCTCTTCCAACATTTCTTCTGGTTCTATTCTCATCCCGCAGTTTACATTATGATCCTTCCCGGCATGGGAATTATCAGCGAACTAATCTCAGTATTTTCCCACAAGAAAATATTTGGTTACAATGCCATCGCATTTTCCAGCCTTGGCATTGCCTTCATCAGCTTCCTGGTTTGGGGGCATCACATGTTTGTCAGCGGACAGTCCGAACTTGCTGGAATGATCTTCTCCTTCTTAACCTTTTTGGTCGGGATACCATCGGGCATCAAAATATTCAATTGGCTGGCGACTATGTACAAGGGATCCATTAGTTTCGAAACTCCGATGCTTTATGCATTGTCATTTCTATTTTTATTTACTATCGGCGGCCTGACCGGAATGTTCCTCGGAGCAATGGCGACAGACGTCCATCTGCATGATACCTATTTTGTGGTGGCTCATTTTCATTACGTGATGATGGGTGGGACAGTGATGGCTTTTCTGGGAGGCATACATTATTGGTGGCCCAAGATGTTTGGTAAAACCTACAATTATTTCTGGTCAGTTGTTGCCGCCATTCTGATTTTTATCGGCTTCAATATGACATTTTTCACGCAATTTATTTTGGGATCAAAGGGGATGCCGCGCCGCTATTATAATTATCTCGATCAATATCAGCCTCTTCATGCTTTTTCTTCTGTCGGTTCATGGGTTCTGGGATTAGGATTTCTAATTATGGCGGTGTATCTAATACACTCTTTGTTAAAAGGGAAACCGGTTGGAAATAATCCTTGGGGAGGGCTCACCTTGGAGTGGACAACAAGCTCGCCTCCACCTACCGAGAATTTTTCGGAAACTCCCAAGATACTGCATGGCCCTTATGACTATGACAAAATAGCTGTAGAGCCGAGCATTTGAGAAGGGGTTTGGGAAACGAAATGAATCATCATATTGCCCGTCCAGAACACTTGGCCCACCATTTCAATGACACCGAACAGCAGCGGGAATCTGCCAAGCTGGGGATGTGGATTTTCCTCCTCACCGAAATTCTTTTGTTTGGCGGTTTGTTTTTGGCGTATTCGGTTTACCGTGCCTGGAATCCGGATATGTTTTACAATGCCCATAAGCATCTTGACATTTCTCTGGGAACGCTAAATACGGTTGTTTTGATATCGAGTTCGGTAACGATGGCTTTGGCTATCCGCTTTATGCAGATTGATAAAAAGAAACACACTGCCGCATTCCTTCTC
>PFXJ01000080.1:27993-28653 GCA_002791595.1 candidate division Zixibacteria bacterium CG_4_9_14_3_um_filter_46_8 | reverse complement strand
GAATTGAAAAAAAAGTCGAGTAAGTGAAAAAGTCGCGGAATACTTTAGAGGCGTCATCACGTTTGGCGACCGCAAACATCTCCGCGGCCCAAAATTGCTGAAAAGGCGCCAGTAGCAGAATTGAAACCATCATCCCAAATTTATAGCCCAATGAATAAATCCCCACTTCGGATAAATTGGAAAAATATTTTAAGAAATACCGATCGGAATAAGTGAGGATAAATGCCCCCAAGTTCGTGAAAATCAAGGGGTAACCGTAATATAGCAACTCCGAAAAGATTCTCGATGAGAATTTTATTCCGGTTTCAAATAAAGTCCTGATAGTTAGGAAACAACCCACAGCAATGGTGGCGATGAGGCCGCTGTACAAAACTCCGGCGATGCCCCATTGCAGGACAACGATAAAATAAATGTTAAGCGAAAGCTGAATAATCAGTTTGACCAAATTTATGACAACAAAATATACGCTTCGCTGTTGGGCCCTCAAGAAGACCAACGGAATCTCGATTCCGCCGAAAAACATCATTGTCAGAAAAATTATTTTGAAATGCTCTGCTGATCCGTCAGCGCCCAATACCAAGTCTGATACGGATCCGCTGGCGAATACCAAAGCGCCGAAGACCGCGATAAATATGGCGCTGCCGGAAATCAGGGCGGTCG
>PFXJ01000080.1:23419-27947 GCA_002791595.1 candidate division Zixibacteria bacterium CG_4_9_14_3_um_filter_46_8 | reverse complement strand
TCTTAAGACCGATTGCGCCAATCCGACCCCGATAAGCATGGCGATCACATCCGAAGTCATTGTCAGCAATTCCAAAACTCCATAATCGGCCGGCGTCAGATAATGGGTATATATCGGAATCATTATAAATCCGACCGCCTTAGAGATCAGCATCCCGAAAATATAGATGGAGGAATGCGTGAGTATCCTTCGATAGCTGGTCTTTTCCGGCTGAGCTGAGTTGACCGTGGATGGGATTAATTTCTGGGAAGTTTTTTGAATATCTGACATCTCCATTTTTACGAATATATTTTTATCATGAGCCCTTATTCAAGTCGGTCGCCCTATAATGCATAAAATGGAAATCAATGCGGAACGCATGGGTATCCATAATTTAATTATCGGCAGATTTGAGGGGGGATTTGGTGATTTGCCCTGCAGTTAGTGGTAGGGCTGACAGTCTGCCATATTCTGTCAGCGCTGGAGCGCTGACCAGCAAGCCTAATGAATGATGCGGAGAGGACTTGCTATCGGGCGATAGATGATTTATACTTGTTCCGGATTATGTTTGAGTGTGTCGTCAGGTCGCCGCACCTGACGACAAAGGAGTCCCGATAAAATCGGGATCAAGTGTGGCGACTTGACAGCACAATGAATAACAGATATTTTGCGCTTGACTTTTCATTAAAGCTTGCTGCATTTTGTTATTGTTTTCTCATCGCTTCCATCGGGAAAGCTGGAAAAATGCAATGCGAGCTACGGTGCAATGCTATCATCGAAATACTGTAATGGCAAAATCTATTGAAAAGAAAGAGCGAATTGTGCCAGCCCAGAGTCTTGGTCATAAGGTTCCTTCTGATCCTCTCCTCGTTTCGTCCTTCATACCCGCTCTTTCTAAAACCCGAAAGGAGAGCAAGTCGAATGATCCTGCCTACCCCGGGTTGAGCATTGTTGAGGATTTGAACAGGGTTTATGAAGGGAAGTGGGCAGGCAAGCTATCTGTAGACTACACACTGACCCGCTCACTTGTCAGTTTTCAGGCCAACAAGAGCCGCGCGGTATATCGATGGTTCAAATACAAGGAGGCTTTTTCTGCGGGGCTTGTCGAGTATATGTTAAACAAACACCGAATCTCTACCGGAGTTCTGCTAGATCCGTTTGCCGGAAGCGGGACTGCTCTATTTGCCGCAGGTGGGGTTGGAATCCGGGCCGAAGGAATCGAATTGTTGCCCATCGGCCAGGTCATTATAAGAACAAGGCAAGTTATCGATTGGGACTTTCAGCCGACGGACATAGACAGATTGGCTTACTGGAGGGAAACTATGCCCTGGAGCCGAATCGACTCCTCAAAGCCCATCAATGAACTTCGGATTACTCGAGGCGCTTACCCCGCGCAGACGATTGACGAGATGGGGCGATTCCTTACAGCCTTAGAACAGGAAAATGAACGGGTGAAAGCCATATTGTTATTTGCCTTGCTTAGCATCCTCGAATCTATCAGCTATACACGTAAAGATGGCCAGTATCTGAGATGGGATTACCGCTCCGGTAGACGTCAGGGGACGAAGGCTTTCGACAAAGGTGAGATTTTGCCCTTTGACAAGGCGATCGTTGGCAAATTGCATGGAATGATCTACGATCTGCAGACAAATGGGGCGCCCGATGATTTGTTCATCGGCATACCGCAGAAGGGGCACGTGCTTCTTCGTGAGGGATCATGTCTTAGGTTATTGCCGAAGCTGAGAGCCAAGTCCTACGACTGTTTGATTACATCCCCTCCTTATTGTAACCGCTATGATTACACGCGCACATACGCGCTGGAACTTGCGTTATTGGGTGTTGATGAAATGGGATTACGCGATCTTCGTCAGGAGATGCTGAGTTGCACGGTGGAAAATCGAGAAAAGGACCTGCTTGCGCTCAATCCGAAATGGAAGGCGGCGATCGACATTGCCGACAGCCAGGAACTCTTGCACGGTATTCTTTCGTACTTAGACTCACAGAGGCAACTGGATCTTCTCAATAACAATGGCATTCCGCGGATGGTGCGCGGCTATTTTTACGAATTGGCATGCGTCATCCAAGAATGCGCACGAGTCCTAAAACCAGGCGCTCCACTCATCATGGTCAACGACAATGTTCGCTACGCGGGAGCAAGCATTCCGGTGGACATCATCCTCTCCGAGATCGCAGAGCAATTAGGCTTCCATGTGCAGGAAATCCTCGTGTTGCCCAACGGAAAGGGAAATAGCAGCCAACAAATGGCAACACATGGGCGTGATCCTCTGCGCAAGTGCGTATATGTCTGGCGACGGAATTAATCAATTGATGAGGCCTTATCTTCGACACCTTAATTCCACCAAGGACCTAAGAACCACCTATGAGGCTATCCGGGCGGGATTTGTCATGCTTGCCTTGGAGAAAAACCGTCGGGCTACCCCTTTCGTTGCTGAAGCAAGGGCATTAAAGACTGCTGCCGTGAAGGCAAAGACACCTGTGGACCTATTAAGAATTGAAGAGATTCAATCAGCGCTGGTTACCGCTGCCGGAGTTTCTGACAAGGCGACCAGTCATTTGGATGACTCCGATAAGCGCGACGCCGTCAATGGACTCATCAGGAACTTCCTTGAGCCTGCCGGTGCCAACTTCGTGGAGGAACTTGTCTTTCGATTCCTATTAATTCGAGGTGACACGCTCGGTGGTTCGATGCGCAATATCGGAGGATTTATGGCACAGAAGAAGCTGACTCGATCTATCATCGCCTACTTAAGAGTGGCCGGTAGTCAATGTAAATGGCTTCATTCCGAAACTGGAGTTTGGGCTAAACTACCCAAAGATGACGCCGATGTTGAGTTGTACCTCCGCGGCCTGTGC
The DNA here is from genome assembly GCA_002791595.1 of candidate division Zixibacteria bacterium CG_4_9_14_3_um_filter_46_8. GTDB lineage: Bacteria > Zixibacteria > MSB-5A5 > UM-FILTER-46-8 > UM-FILTER-46-8 > UM-FILTER-46-8. Next base: position 25,094 of record PFXJ01000080.1, on the reverse strand, counting down.
TGGGAAACGCATGAAGGAAAACGAACTCTTCTCTACAATGTAACCGTCCCGCTTTTCAGGAACAATGTGGATTTGTCATTGTTCAACTGCGCCGCAAAAGATATGACTCGCGACATCATCGGAGATCCTGCCGCCTATATTGCACTTGGTGAGCTCAAGGGTGGAATAGACCCAGCTGGCGCTGATGAGCATTGGAAAACAGCGCGCACGGCAATCAATCGAATTAAGGATGCCTTCTCGAAGCGCGATCTCAAACCGCATGTATTCTTTATCGGAGCGGCCATCGAGAATAAGATGGCAATAGAAATCTGGCAGATGCTTAAGCGTGGCAGTTTAGAGAACGCGGCGAACCTTACTAACGACGATCAGATGGCCTCGATTACTGGCTGGCTTTGCAGTTTGTGATTCACTGAATTCTCCTTCTTGCCGATCGTCGCAAAGTGCTACGATTACCTCTCCACCCGAATCGTCAGCACCGGAATCTTGGAGTAGCGGACGATATGCTCGGTGGTGGAGCCGAGGAGTTTTTCCTCGATATTGGAGCGGCCGTTCGTAGTCATGACTATTAAATCGGTTTTAAACTGAGACCCCCCGATTTATCGGGGGGAGCATCACGATCTATAATAACGATGGGTTTCAACCCATCTCCAACCACATAATAAATCGAGGGTTAAAACCCTCTGTTATTTCATAAAAAATCCTCCCACGGGCTGAAGCCCGGGGTCTCATTAATCACACCGAATTCCATCGAGGATTCCCAAACCCATTCTCCAAACCCTTTCAACTCTTGACAAATGGATTCCTAATATATAATTTTATCCCGCTATGACCAGTGGAACCCGGCGAGTTTAATTCCGTATCTATTTTCAGGCCGGGGCTCTGGTAACCAAGGAGAAGAAAGTGAATACATTAAAAACGACATTATTATTAACATTACTAACGCTCTTACTAATTTTTGTAGGCCGAACCATCGGAGGCCAGGGGGGGATGCTCATAGCATTTGTATTCGCTATGGGAATGAATTTTATCTCGTATTGGTGGTCTGACAAGATTGTGCTCAAAATGTATCGCGCCAAAGAGGTCAAGCCCGGAGATAATCATATTCTATATGAAGTAGTTCGGGAACTTGCCACCCGAATGCGGATGCCGATGCCCAGGGTTTATATTATACCGAACGATTCGCCGAATGCGTTCGCCACCGGACGAAATCCATCCCATGCGGCAGTGGCCGCTACCGAAGGGATATTGCGGATATTGGATCGTGAAGAGCTGGAAGGCGTGATGGCGCACGAGATGACGCATGTTGCTCATAGGGATACATTAATCAGCACGGTGGTGGCGTCGCTTGCCGGCGCGATTTCGATGCTGGCGTTTATGGCGAAGTGGACGGCATTCCTGGGCGGTGGGCGCGATGATGATGAAGGCGGCGGAATGATAGGGATGTTGGTGATGGCGATTGTGGCTCCGTTGGCGGCGATGCTGATTCAAATGGCGATATCCAGAAGCCGGGAATATGCGGCAGATGAAGGCGGAGCGAGGATATCACATAAACCGTATGCCCTGGCAAGCGCCTTGCAGAAATTGCATTTGGGTTCGCAAAGGGTGCCGATGGAGGCCAAGCCGGCGACCGCGCACATGTTTATCGTCAATCCTCTTTCCGGAAAAGGGTTCGCCG
>PFXJ01000080.1:0-23287 GCA_002791595.1 candidate division Zixibacteria bacterium CG_4_9_14_3_um_filter_46_8 | reverse complement strand
AAATCCCTCCTGAGCATTTGATCCATTTCCAACATTTATCCAGGAGCGCTTTCTTATGATGGTATTTTGGCTGGAAGTGCTCCTAATTTTTATCCTGATGGTCATTTCTGGTTTTTTTTCGGCATCGGAAATTGCGGTGATTGCGGTCAGGAGAAGCCGCATAACGCAATTGAAAAAGGAAAAGGGGATCAAAGGCCTTAAGGCGAAATACGTAGCCAAGTTGCATTCCGATCCGGATAAATTTTTCGCAATAGTGCAAGTGGGAATGACCGTAACCGCATCGGCGGCATCGGCATTGGGCGGGGCCATTGCGGTCAAATTGCTTAAGCCGATAGTGGCTCATCTTCCAATAGGGGGTTCGGAAGCGGCGGCGGAAAGCATCTCTTTAACGATAGTTATTGTAATAATCTCATACCTATTTTTGGTAGTGGCGGAGCTTTACCCGAAAGCATTGGCGATCCGTTTTACGGAGAAGATCGCCCTTTTTGCCGGCACCTGGACCTATTACTTAATGAAGTTTTCGTTGCCATTAATCTCGCTGCTCACCACTTCCACCAATCTGTGCCTAAAATTTTCCGGGGTCAAAATTGATAGGAAGGAGGATGCGTCGGTAACTGAAGAGGAAGTAAAGCATCTTCTTGCTGAAGGACTGCGGACCGGCACTTTCAACAAAACCGAACGCGAGCTTATCCACGGGGTTTTTGATTTCGCCGATACGGTGGCGCGGCAGGTAATGACCCCACGCACCAACATCGAAGGGATACCGATCGATATGTCTCCCGATGAAATCCTAAATTTCGTAACTGGTTCAAGATATTCCCGTTATCCGGTATTCGATGGCTCTCTGGATAATATCGTGGGCATTATCCATGCCCGTGATGTAATCGGCATCTTAAGGGAGAAGAATCTGGTCATACTTCAAGATATCCTACGCACGCCATATTTCATACCGGATTCCAAACCGATTCCCGGATTGCTGAGAGATTTCCAGCAAAACCAAGTTCACCTGGCAATTGTGTTGGATGAGTTCGGCGGAACTGCCGGCCTGGTTACGCTGGAAGACATTATCGAGGAAATAGTGGGGGAAATCCAGGATGAGTACGATAAGGAACCGGCGGAATGGAGTCGGGCAAGCGATGGTTCTTTGTCGGTGGCGGCCAATATGTCGGTAGATGATTTCAATGAGTTGTTCAATGCGGAATTGCCGGCGGAAGATGCTGATACCATAGCCGGACTGATAGTAAATCATCTGGGACGGTTGCCTAAATCGGATGAGATCACCGAAATAGCTGGATTTAGATTTGTGGTTACGGCGAGAGATGGGAATAGACTCCAGCGCCTTAGGTTATCGAAAGTTGAACCGGAAAAGCAAAATTAGGATTTCGATAAAGCGCCCGACTGAGAGGGGAATAAATTATCATCTCGGCAAGTGGGAGATTGGAAATTATGACTGAATATCGTCTGACTGTTAGGGATAAGGTGATTACCAAGCGGAGGATGTTGTTGAAAAAAGCCCCAGCCAAAAAACCAATTTGAAGCGGGTTGGGAGATGGTTTCCAAGTGCGCGTTCGGCTGACGAAGGAAGGAATCGGCGCCGTCTTCACGCTGTCGGCGATATTGTCCAACGAAACGCCAGCCTGACGTAGCAGATCAATATCGGCATTTGGATCTCATAGGGCTTTTGCATAGACGCTCTCCCTCTTTTTTGTTGATGTTGGTAAATCCTGCCCAAAACAACAAAAGAAATCCACCTTAATTTCTCACAAAACTGGTCTTGACAATGGGGGAGATTTAGTATATTTTTATAGTAGTTGACTCAGAAATGAAAGAGAGGCGCGGCGCATAGTCGCGATTTCATCAAGACCAACAAGGATGCAACACACCGTCGCTCGACGGAATATAATACAAACATGCTATGATGCAGGAGAGTCTAAAATGCACAACTTTAGACGTAGGCAATTCATAAGAACTTCCGGGTTGATGACGGTGGGAGCAGTGGCCGCCGGAGGTTTACCAGGGATACTCACAGGCACAATGGCAGCGGGAAAACGCCGCTGGGGTATGGCGATTGACCTCCAGCGATGCGTGCTTTGCCGTTCCTGCACTATAGCCTGCAAACAGGAAAACAAAACGCCTCCGGGGATGTTGTACAACCCCGTACTGGAGGAAGAAATCGGCCAATATCCGCGGGTTAGGCGCCAATGGTTCCCAAGACCCTGTATGCACTGCGAGAAACCCGCCTGCTTGGAAGCATGCCCAGCCGAAGCTATCAAGAAAAGGCCAGACGGCATTGTATTTATTGATCCAGACATCTGCGAAGGCATCCAGGAATGCGTCAAGGCTTGCCCTTATGGCGTCCCCATCTTTGACGAGGGGAAGGACTACTTCGATGGCCAAAGTCTCTGGAGCGAGATTCCTTCTCCTGAGCTTAACCGGATGCTCCCGCCCAAAAACCGCCCCTTTCGCATGAAAGCGCGGAAGTGTACCTTCTGCCTTCATAAACAGGATGGAAACGGCGACTACGTTGATCTCCCTGCCTGCGCCAAGACCTGCATGGGGCGAGCCATCCGATTCGGGGACTTCGCCGATCCCAATAGCGAAGTCAGCCAGTTGATTCGCCGGCGGAAATGGCTCCAATTGAAGGAAGAAGCCGGAACTAAACCTTCTGTTTACTATCTGTTGTAGGAGGAGCCGATGAAATCAGAAAATGCATCGAACCGCCGCCAGTTTTTGAAGGAAGCTGGCCAAACTGCTGTAGCCGCGAGCCTATTTTCCTTCTTACCCTACGCCACGCCGGAAGGCCGCGCTGAAATTCTTTCCGGCAATTATGAAACCGCCCAGCGCATTTTCTCCTGCTGCAATATGTGCGGTGGACAGACCGGGATCGAATGCTTGGTCTTAGACGGCAAAGTTGCAGCAATACGCCCCAATTCCCATAACCCTAATGGGTTCTCCAATATTTCTGAAGACTTCGCAGAAAACGCTGCTAAAGAAGGCGCAGTCATGTGTCCCAAGGGGAATTCCGGGATCATGACTTTATATGATCCCGACCGGGTGAAGACCCCTATGCGCCGCACCAACCCCGATAAGGGAATCGGTGTGGACCCCAAATGGAAGGAGATTAGCTGGGAAGAGGCTTATGGCGAAATTGTAGATCGCTTAAGGAAATTGAGGGAGGCGGGAGATGCTCACAAATTGCTCTGGTTCTCAGAAGATCACTCCTTTACGCACATTCAGGCCGACTTCTGCAAGCTTTATGGTACACCGAACAACTCCATTCACTCGAATCTCTGCGACGTATCCCGAAAGGCATCCTTCAAGACCGTGATGGGGCATGACCGCCCATTGGCAGACGCACTGCATTCTAAATATCTATTGATCTTCGGTTGGAATCCTCTTTCGGCCACAAAGTGGTCCCATTTGCCACGCATTTTCACTCGAGCCAGGCAGAATGGAGCCAAACTGGTTGTCTTAGACCCATATTTCTCTTACACCTCCAGTCGAGCGGACGAATGGATCCCTATTCGTCCATCAACTGACGGCGCCTTCGCTCTGGCGATGGGGCACGTCATCATCCGCGACCACCTATATGACGAGGATTTCGTCCGGAACTGGACGGTAGGTTTTGACGAGTACGCAAGTCACGTACAAGATAAAACTCCAAAATGGGCGGAAGCCGTCACCTCCGTTCCGGCGGAAACCATCGAGCGCATTGCGCGTGAATTTGCCACAACGAAACCTTCATTGCTGGACGTCTGGTCCGGAGTCGGCCAACACTCCAATGGGGTTCAAGGCGGGCGTGCCATCGCCTGCGTGGCGGCGCTCACCGGTGGATACGATCGTCCCGGAACCCTGATTATCCCTGACAAGAAAGGCAATAAACACATTGAGGTAGATCCGGATCGGACTGCCGAGGCAACCCTAAAGCAACAACGCTTCGACGATCTCAAAGCATATCCTTTAGGGAACAAATCCGGGGTTTACTGCGAAGCCATGCAAAGGCTGGCAAATGATAAGGGGATTTACCAGCCTAAAATGGCGATAATTATTTTCCAGAACCTGATGATGTCCGTCCCGGGGACACACATGGTGGAGAAAGCGCTAAAGAAATTGGATTTCATCGTGGTCAATGATATTTTCGTCTCCGAAACTGCCCAGATGGCTGACATTCTAATCCCTGGGACGACCTATCTTGAACGGTATGATCTGAACTCGCACTGGGTTACCTGGCCAGTTTTGGGATTGCGCCAACCGGTTGTCAAACCGATATTCGGACAACCCGCCGAATACGAATTCGTGATGGAATTAGGTCGGCGGCTGGGCATACGTGATAAGCACGGAAACGATATCTTTAGGCGGGGAGCAATCACCAAGGAACCAATCGAGGACAAAACAACATGGTACGAGGAATATCTCTCCCGAGAGCTGAAGGAAGGTGAACCGAAGATAACTCTGGATGAACTAAAAGCTCTGCCCGGCGCCACCTGGGTATCCACCAAGGGAACCAACTACGAGAAATTCAAAAAGGAAATCCCTTCAGACAAGTTAGGCGATACTCTATTGGAAGAGGGGGTCATTTATAGCAAAAAGGCTGACGGCGGAAAGGACAAACCGATCGGATTGATGGTTGGGAAGACGTCACTTGTCGGATTTGACACCCCTTCCCGCAAGGTCGAATTCACCTCTAAGGCGTTGGAAGGGAAAAAGGATGCCAATGGTAAGCCAGTCAATCCCCTGCCGGTCTATGAACCACGCGATTGGCAACCTACCAAGGAATATCCTTTCTATCTGATCAACTGGAAGGAAGCCAGCCACACTCATTCACGCTCCCAAAACAATGTTTGGTTAATGGAATTGAAGCCTGACAATCCGCTGAAAATCAACGTTGATGTAGCGAAGCGATTTGGCATACAGGATGGCGATGAAGTTTGGATTGAATCGCCTTACGGAAAAATCAAGAGTAAAGTCAGCCTCACTCAAGGGATTCATCCTGAAGTGATCGGATTACAACATGGCTTCGGCCACTGGGCAATGGGCAAAGTCGCTAAAGGGAAGGGATCATTGGATGCTTTCTTGCGACCCACGGTGGCCGACCCGATTTCGGGCCAAGCCCTGCATAAGGAGTGTTGCGTTAAAATCTACAAAGTCTGACCTTTTTCCCGAGTTTGACTAGGAGTAAAACCCTGTTGCTGAGTGTGTAACACTGCCGGAAACCCTGCCCCGCGTAGCTATTCGGTGGGGCAGATATATGACTAATAGAAACCATACTGCGGAACATTCCTCCCGAATGCCGAGGTAAAGAAAAGTCTGCAAGCAGTGGGGTGAGAATGCAAGCTCCCGCCGGGGGAAATCGCCTTATCGATTCCGGCAACATCATATCGGGGGCTAATCTGGAGTAGCTTATCTTCAAAAGGCCTCCCTATTCGCTGTTTAACACACTTTTATCGATTTGAACGGCAGGGTTAAATTCTTCTTTTTCGGTAGGCCAGATTGTCAACCTCGCGACTAAGAAATCGATAATGCCAGCTATATCGAACGGCCTGAATCTTGGTATTCCAGCAACGATTTCAAAATCAGTAACCACGGCGATAAGTTTATCGTCCCTTTCAAATAGAGGTGCCTGCCCCGGTGGCACACACTCTATCATAAGCGCGTCTATTTCGCCATGCCCTTCCCACAACACAATATCCTTGTCCCGGAACAATGCCTTCTGGAGTAATAGTTTGGTCTCCGGTCCATGAATTCTTGCATGGCATACCCATTCATCGGGCGAGATTATGATTGTGGCTTCACTGCCGGCCTTGCGGTGTTTCCAAGAGTCAGTCTCCGGTCGGTCAAACTCGTGATTGTGCGAGGTGTGCTTGATGGTTGCAACCCGCATACCACGCGCCACCAGTCCCTCAACAAGGCCGACGATCAAGGTTGTCTTCCCACTCTTCTTGCGACCGACGATCTGTAGATATTCCGGCTTTTTCATTTCGACTGTAGATGACTCAATTGCCATGGCTCATTAATATTTTCAAGGGCCCGTGAGTTATTCGAAATTTGAATCAGGTCACACTTCAGGTGCATCAGCCCATCTCGCAAGCCAAGCTCCCTCCGTTCGAGGCGGCCCCGCCAGAAAATAGCGCTGTTAACGTTATATAGCGCCGCCAGCGGCTCAACCTGCCCGTTCGAAGCGAGAGTTAAGGCATCGAGTCCTTCTCGGCAAGCGTTCAAAAGCAGAGAAAGCTCATTCAATGTGAGATTTGGCAAGTCAACAGCCAGTGCCAATGCCCATTCGGTTGGGCAATTTTCAAGTGCCGCCACTAAACCCGCGAGCGGCCCGCTGTCGGTCATAGCATCATGCAGGATGCGCCCGGCTTTCGGCGATAAATTATCTGCAACCAAAAATGGCTCATCTCCCAAAACGTCCTGGAGCAGGCGTTGCAGACGGTCAAGAAGTGGTGCACCCTCGATGCGGATTTGTCGTTTGTCAAAACCCATCCGCCTGCTTTTGCCACCGGCGATGATAAAACCGGTCACGTTCGGATATGAGTTAATCATGGTCATTGAGCGTCAGCCCTCACTTGGCTTACTACCCGTATGGGGTCACCTTCTTTTAGATCTCCCCCGCAAATTACCTTCGCAAACACGCCTTCGCGCGGCATGATGCAGTCGCCAGCCAATTCCCTTATGATGCAGCCGTTGTGACATTTTTTACCGATCTGGGTGATCTCGATTTCAACTGAGCCTCCCAGCATCAGGCGCGTGCCTACTGCGATTTGTGAAAAATCCAGTCCGACAGTCGTTATGTTTTCGGCAAAATCCCCGGGATTTATTTGTAATTTTGGGTGCCGCAGCTTGCCGAAGCTCTCCATCGGAAGGAGGCTAAGTGGCCGGTCGCTTTCGGAATGAGCATCGCCCTCTATGCCGCGGCCCTCCTTTATTTTGGCGCTCGGGACATTTCCCTTTTTCTGTCCCTTTTGGGACGAGATCGATATCTTATGAATTATGCCTTCATTGTGCATTATGTTGCTTTTATTGCGAGTCAGTCGTTTTTTTGTTATCCACCCACTGCCTGCATATAAGGTTCATATTCAGTTATTGATACCTCGCCCGGTGGCCGCCTGAAACCGGGCCTGGCTATTACCTTGACTATGTGCTCAGAAATATCGTCTCCAGTGGCGGCGATTTCCAGGAGCTTTTTCAACCCCGCCCTGTTGTTTTGAAACAGACAGCCGAAAACATCCCCTCTTGATGTTAGCCTCAAACGATTGCATTGATTGCAGAAACTTCTACTTGCGGCTGAGATGAAGCTAACCCGCCCGGGATAGTCTCTGAAACGGAATCTCCTTGCCGGCCCATTGTTGTCACCTTTCGCGACTTCTTCCTCCAGCGCTAAACCGATCTTTTCGCGAATCTCGGATTCTGCCATGAACAGGTCCTTATCCCAGCCGGAATTTTCAGTCGGCATAAATTCAATAAAACGAATATCAATCCTATGGCTCAGGGCCCATTCCGCAAAACGAGGGATTTCCGAATCATTGATGCCGCGCATAACAACGGTGTTTATCTTAACCCAGGGAAAGGCTCCGCTGTTTTCAGCGTTCTCAATTCCGGTAAGAACTCTCTGGAAGCCATCAATGCCCGTGATTCGCCGAAAAGCATCACGGTCAAGGGAATCGAGGCTTATGTTGATGCGATTCAATCCGGCGTTGACCAGCGCAGGCAGGAAGTTATTAAGAAGAAGTCCATTTGTTGTCAGACCGACGATTGAAATCCCGGGAAGCGCCGATGTCCCTTTGACCAAATCCGCTATGGCGCGACGCAGTAACGGTTCGCCGCCAGTGAATCGGACCTTGTTGATCCCGAGAGACACAAATGATTGAATCAGGCGCAGGATCTCCGTATTGGTCATCTCCCGTTTGTCAATTTGGTTTTTATCGACAGAGCCAAAACAGTAACCGCATCTCAGATTGCATTTTTGTGTCAATGAAACCCTGAGATAGGTGATGGTCCGGCCGCAGAAATCCACCAGCCTTCTGGTCTGTTTTATATCACTCGTTTTCGCTGATAAGGCGGCATTTCTATTATTCAATTTCTTTCCCAATGAGTTGTTTATAGTGTTCCACTTAAATCTCCTGGGCCATCCTAGACCAGAACTTCCGCCAGATTGGAAGGGGGGTTCATCAGAAAATTCACGACTGAATTTCTGAGCTCTCTCTCCTTTGCCAAACCGGGCCAGTTATCTGATAACATATCGTATCGCCATCGCCATGCGCAATAATTATCTGTGATAATGAAGGGGCTCGGCCATGTCAATACTTATGTGTAAAATTGGATTTTGGGGCAAGGAGGTATCCGTAGTCCCTTTATGCCCCCGTGCTTTCAGGTTCTCCAAGAAGGATTTGGGCTTTGATTTAATTGCGGATAGACTCCAATAGCCAGATTAAATAAAATGTCGGACCATTTTGTCAACAGCCTTATTCCCAATTTCGTGGAAATGATGGTTAAGCATCTTTTCTTACCAAATATGGTTTTCCAAAACTTCCCGCCTGCCTGCCACTGGAGTGGAGGGTCACGTTTCGAGGCGGCTAAACCCTTAGCGCCATATCATGGCTGGCCTTTCCTTCTTTGACTAGGAAGGCCCGATTGATTATGTCAAGGAGCTTTTGAAGCTGGAAAGGTTTGGCGACTACAAAATCAACTTTGCTGTTTGCAAGAGCTTCATCATCAAGCTGTGCTCCCCAGCCGCTGATTAGAATAGTTGGCATCATACTATCGCGATTTTTTACATTGCGGACCACGTCCCACCCACTTACTTCCGGCATCCCTAGATCGGTAAAAACCATATCAAACGCCTCTGGCTGGAATTTTTCAATCCCTTCTTTACCCCCGACTGCAGTGACAATACTGTGTCCGCAGTTGGTGAGCATCTCATATATAATATTGAGAATATTTTCGTCGTCATCTATAACCAATATGCGTGCTTTGCGGTCTCCGACCGTCAAATTCCCCGATTCTACGTTCGGTACTTCACGTGAAAGCAAATGGGGAAGCTTTATGGAAAATACACTGCCTTGACCGGGTCGGGAATCAACAGAAATTTCTCCTTTATGCCTTGAGATGATACCATAGGTTACTGCCAAGCCCAAACCGGTGCCCATTTTGCTTTTTGTGGTGAAAAATGGGAAGAATATCTTTTTGGCTGTTTCCTCATCCATCCCGACGCCATCATCTGCCACAGTGATCTGCAGGAACTCGTTTTTATCCTGCGTGCTGATAACAACACTGCCCCCATTCGGCAGAGCATCCACAGCATTGCCAATCAAATTACTGATAGCTTCTTTGAGGTCGGAGGGAGTTCCGGATACTTTTTGCGATGAAGTGAGTTCCAGCTTAATCTCGATAAATACGCCTCTACGTTGCGCATCATCTTTCCACTTCGGTTTGGTAACTTCCACCGCATCTCTGACCACCTGATTCATATCCACTTCCGATTCAATACCGGGCGAAGCCACCCGCGTGAATTCCTGAATCCTTAAGACCGTTTTGGCTCCTTCGATGGCCGACTTTTCAATGGTTTTTAGCCCATTAAGGATCTTTTCATTGTCGGTAATCCGTTGCAGTATTTGGGATTTGCCCAGTATAATGCCAAGGATATTATTGAAATCATGCGCGATTCCGCCAGCCATTTCCCCCAAAGCGCGGAGCCTCTCGCTCATGATCAACTGTTCTTGGGTGGTGGATAATTCATTGTAAGCTTTTTCGAGACTCTCAAACAATCTGGCATTTTCAATGGCATCCGCCGCCTGACGCGCAAAGATGGTGAGAATGTCAAGATCACCCTTGCCAAAAGTTCCGCTTTCCCATTTACGCAGTGTTATCGCCCCCAAGATTTCCTCTGACCAGATTAGGGGAACCGAGATGACCGATGAAGGGCATATTTCGATGCCAGGGATAACTACCTCCGCAACTCCCTTACTGTCTCTGTTCACCAGCTTCCCAATTCCATCCACCACTACCTGTCCGGTTAGATACTCGCCGGCTTTCACCACATGAGTTTTAAGCTGCTCCGCATAACGGCGATCCTTCACAACCAGAGGCACGAGGTCTCCTGAGAATTTTTTTCGGATATATATTGAACAGCTGTCGGCTCCGACCAGATCCTTTGAATAGACCGCAACTTTCTCAAGAACCTCGGTGTAATTGAGCGAGGAGTATATGGTTGTGGAGAGGTCCAAAAGCGCCGCCAGGCGCGCATTTTGTCTGCGGGTCATCTTGTCAAGCTGGTTGTACTTGAGCGATAACGCCGCCTGATCGGCAAATGGCTCAGCTCTTTCAATAGCGTCAGAAGGAAGGCTTTTTTTGAGGCGATACCCCCACGCCATATAGCCGAATAACTGACCATACATAAGTGAGGGACATATTAGAATTCTTTCACCGGGACTAAGGCGATTGATTCCGTCAAATGCCGTCCCCTGCTTGTTGTCCCGCGGATCAATAATGACTGGCTTTTCCAACTCTTCAGCGGCGATAAAATTTTTCAGGCTAAAGTTTCCGCAGAATCCCTGAAATTCCACGTAGGATTCTTCGGATAGCCCCCAATTCACCAGCGCCTTCATTTTCCCGGTTTGGGAATTGGGCGCAAAGCAAGTGCACCAATCCGCATGAAGCATTGATTTGGCTTTATGACAAATAATCTCCAGGGTGATATTCAATCCTGAAGTTGATGAGAATACATTGACTTCGCTAACGTTCATTCTCCATCCTGCGTGATTTCAACGGATGATCTCCATTTCCGAAACAGGGTTTGCATTGCCGACGATCCTCAATATGGCCTGCATATCAAATGGTTTGCTAACCAGAAGGTCGATTCCCTTAGATTGAGAATCTTCTCCCTGATACTGAGTCCCCCATCCGGTGGCCAGGACAACTTTAGTTTTGGGGGCGATTCCTTTGATTTCCCGGGCCACGTCCCATCCCGAGATACCGGGCATCTCCAGATCGGTTATCACGACCTCGTAATGACCATTCTTGAACTTAACGATGCCTTCCTCACCATCCGCCGCCAATTCGACAATGTGTCCCTTAGAGGTCAATAACTCGTGAAGCACTTCCCGGATATATTCCTCATCATCAATCACCAGAATTCTCGCAGGCATTGACTTTTCAACTTGCGGGAGGCTCCGGCATTGTGGATCAGCCTCTTGATTGACCCGCGGCAGTGTGATAGTGAACCTGGTTCCTTTTCCGGGCTCACTCTCAATGGCTATGCCCCCATTAAGTTTCGAAATTATCCCAAAGGCGATGCTCATCCCCAATCCTGTCCCTTTCCCTCCTTTGGTAGTGAAAAATGGCTCAAATACTTTTCCCATCGTCTCGCGATCCATACCGATGCCCGAATCTTCGATAATAATCTCATTCTTATCAACGTCAGACGTGTTTCTGATCCGGAGTATGCCGCCTTCAGGCATCGCATCGATCGCATTCATTATCATATTGATCAATACTTCCCTAAGCTCAGTCGCATTGCCAAGGCAGGAAGATTTCTCCTGAAGGTCTTTTTCTACCATGATGTTTATTCCCTGAGCTGATGAAAGGTCATTCCAGCGATAACGAGTAATTTCCAGTGCGTCCTTCACCGCCTCAGCGATTTCGACTATCTCGTATTCGTCCTCTTTGGTTTTCTTGGAGAAATCATGGATTTTCTTGAGTATCTGCCCGCCATCGACAGCCATTTTTTCGATAAGCTCAAGATTTTTCAGGACTTCGTCATTGGAGATAAGATTCCCAGCCTTTATCTGCATCACCAATAACTGCACCCTTCCGAGTACCGAAGCCAGGAGGTTGTTAAAATCGTGGACGACACCGCCTGCAATCTCTCCAAGCGCCATCATCCGTTCGCTTTGAGCACGCTGGATCGGGGCCTCTTGATCGGTATTCCCCAGATGCTCATATTCCTGAGCAAAAATAAATTTATGCGCCATAAATTGGAGTGGAGGTAATAGCCTCTTAATTAGACGGAACTCGGATGGGGTTAATCCCTTGGGCTGGCGTTTGGCCAATATCAATATTATCTGTCTATCCTTAGAATTGTCAAGCGGCAAAAGGGTCGTATAGCGGTATCCTCTCACGGCAAGAAATCGAAATAGCTTGCTATTGTCTTCAACCTCCGCTAACGGGAAACCTTCATAAATATCCGTTCCCTTCATAAGTTCTTTGAGCCACAATTCAGCCCCAATGCTATCTGAGAAATAGCTAATCTGATGATCATCGTTGACGCTCTTAATGCATATTTTCGATTTCGCGTGATCCAGACTCAGCCAGAAAACAGCCGGGATATTTGCGGCATTATTGAGATGCTCGCTGAAGGAGTTCAACGCCGCATCGAAATCGGAAGCTTGAATAATTCCATCGCTTATTCTTTCCAGGGCGTCTAATTCCTTCAATCGATCCCCGCACTCCTTCAGCGATTCTTCCTGCTTCCGCTCAATCCGACCCGCCTCTTCCATTCTCCAAAGGAATACTGCCAGTTTTTGAGTCAATTCCTTTGGGGCAAGCAGGTCTGTTTCATCTATCGATTTTGATTTTAGAACTCGCAGAACGCCTTGAATTGAACTTCCATTCTTTAAGGCGAAGACCGCCTCACAATTCTCCTCCGATTCAAATATGTGATAATTGTCAGGGCCCTCCTTGCCATCCCAATCATTCGCCTCGTACTCCAGCCGTTTCCATCGCTGATCCTCTATATATGAACCAAAAAATGCCTTTCTTATCCACTCCCCGCTTTGAGACTGCAGACAATATATGGCGCAACTTCTCAAGCCGTACATTTCACAACAGCCGCGAACGAAGTTAGCCAATGTCCCCTCGGCAGGGCCGTCATCCAACAGGATGTTCGTCAGCCCTAAGGCACGGTTCGACCCTTCTATATTCTTATGCAGTTCATTAAGCTCTTCATACTCATTTAGCCTGATTGTGAATGCCCGAGTAAATGCCGCGAGCTCATCTTTACAGAATTCGGGGGGGCTACTGTTCCCAGGATTCGATATCCCTATGATGCAATAGCTCTTTTCCTTTACCCTCCCTAATGGTAAGGCCATTAGGAAATTGGAGTCACTGTTTTCTGTCAATTTCAAGCTGAACATCTGGCCGAAATCACTTCCTCTAAGATCTCCAAAGCTACATTTCTGGCTAATGATGAAATCTCTGATAATGGAGTTTTGGGGTCCAGCTTCAATTAGCAGTTCCGGGGTCTCCTCGGATTGGTGATTTATTTTGATGATGGCTGAAGAATTGAGATTGAGAAGCCTGCCCAATTTATTAAGTGCGGCCCGTATTCCTTCCTCATTCAGACATTCAGCGTAAATGTCGAGTATGGGCGTTTGATATTTTCGGATATCCTCCAAGCGCATCCACAAATCATTGGTCTCTCCTTTATAGGAATCTATAAGAGCCGCCAGATCAGATATGATGATGTCGCGGTCTGAAAGTCGCTTGACCGAGGCAGTCGATTTGAGGTTCCTTTGATTAACGAGCAGGGAAAGTCGGTGACGAAGTTCGGCGATTGCTTGGAAGCGGTAACGCATCAGAATCACGGGCACCGCTATCATGCAAAGCAATGAGAATATCAGAAGCGTAATTGTTGATGGTGGCAGATTGGCGATGCCGGCGAACACAATTTCCCCGGAGGCGCTCTTTGTGTTTTGAGAAAGTGAATATGGATTATCAATTACTAAAATAACTCCTGCCGCCATAGCCAGAAATAATAACAGCCCATAAAACGTTCTATTTTGGAAATGCATCGCCATCGTGAATCAATTAGTGGATTATTAGCTCCTCAGCCCGTTCAACATTTCTAATCCTGCCTTTGGCTGGCGTATCGGTGACTGCTTCACGATTCAGATTCTGAGTCAGATCGCGGATTCTCTCACCGTTATGGCTTATGACATTGATATATTTTCCAATAAGAGGATCGTCAGTTTCAGCTTTGGCCGAAGCGATAAGTTCACATCCTCCCATGATGCCGGCAAGAGCATTCATCACCTCATTATGGTATCTAGCCCATTCCAGAGGAATTCTGCTGGGCGGGATATCTCCCCTTCCTATCGCCGTGGCTCCAAGGTTATCCATCTTGCGGCGGAGCAAATGGGATTGAAGAAGGATACCGATGCTGGAGCAGATTGCCAGCGCGAAATTCATATCCTCAACGCTAATTGCCCGGCGTTTCTTATTCCTCATTTCACCCAGCGAGATAACCCCCAATTTTTCACCGGCATTAGTGATGGGAATTAGGGTTGCGCTGGCAATCCCCGAATAAAATAAGAGCCGTTTTTCTTTCTCCCTTAAAACGTGATGAGGCTGGTCAAATTTAATTGTCAAAGAGCGCGCGTCATTGGCGGCATTGAAATGGCTCGGCACAGAATTTGTCGGGATCAGGCTCATCGAGCGGGTATCCCAATCCAGGCCCCTAATCTGGTGCAAGCCGATCGTGCGAAACGCCTTCCCCCCATTTTCCAAAAGCATTATACGACAGGACGTAATGGGCAATTCACGGGTAAGAATACGAGCCGCGTCTCCAATAGCGTTTTTTAACTCGTCCGCATTTGTCACTGCCCCGAATCCTTTCGCCAGACAAGTGAGCTGACTCTCACGATGGTGGATGCGCTCCTTGAGATTGAGATGGCTGAGATATTCAGCAAAAACCGGTGAGAGAAACCGCAAGACATTCAAATCATTAATCGTGTATTTACGGCCTTCGGGAGCGGTCAATACCAAAACGCCGACCAACTGCCGATCTTTGAGCAATGGCGCCCCTATGCAATTTGACTTCGGCAATGAAATATCACTGGTCTTATCTTTATCATCGGTCAGCTTTGGCTCGAAAAGCTCCGGCTTTTGGCTGCGCGCTATCCTTCCCAGCAGACTTTGATCAAGACGAGCGCTGACTGCCTTTTGCACCAAACTGCGCCCGGAATCGGAGTAAACATATCGCCACATATTTTCCCCGCTGTCATCCAGACGTGCCAGAAGAAGCTGCTCGAATTCTATATGCCTTCGGATTTGCTCGGAGATTTTCGGAAGGGATGAGTTCAAATCAGGCCATCGATTGAAAATATCAATCATTGAAAGATGGATATTGAGATATTTGCTCTTAGCTTTGTTCTCCCTATCCGCCTTTTCATAATCCAGACAAAACCCGATCCTCTCCGCGAAATACTTCATGAATTTCTCCAAAGGTTTCGGCTCATCGAAATCGGCCCTCGTAATCAAACCGACCACTCCCCAGATGCGTATTCCCGTGACAATTGGTATCCCCATATACCTAACCCTGCTCGACTGACTTTGCTCAGAGTGGGATTGGGCAAGCATGCCTATCGGTTCGGATCTAAAGATTTTGCGATCCAGAAAAGCCCGCCCCGGAATTGAGTCCTTAATGGGGAATTCCTTCCTAATCCAATTATCGCTGTAATTGAAAGTCTTCCCGGTGAAGTATTTGAGCGTCCCTCCAGCAGGCGGAACTAAATGTATGGATATTGCTTCCAATTTATAATTTTTGCAGATATACCCCAGCATGCTCTTAACCGACGGCTTTATTTCGCACCCGGGATAGATCAGAGAGTTAGCCGCATTATAGATAAGGCCTTGTCTTATTTTCCTATCCCCATTCCTGAACAGTCTAAAGACATTCGGCGCTATTTCCACAAATCCCGCCAACACAAAGATGATTCCGCCGAGGTAGCCGACGGCACCCTCCAGGACAATGCGGTTGGAGGCATTCAACACCGTGGGCATCTGATCACCAGCCAGGATTGTCCACAAATTAATAAAGCGCCCAAACAAAATCATCGCCGCCCCGATATAAACCTTAGGCCAGCCTCGTGATGGCGGCAAGCTTAACCTAAGCAGAAAAATCAAACCGATAAATACAAACAGAGTGCCGGATATAAATAGCCCTAAAAGCAAAGAGGACATATCTCCTCCTAATTATTGTTAATGCTCACGATAGAACCACAAATCTATATATTTATCGGCAGATGTAAACTTATGCTTTATTGATAAATGCTCGCTAATTCCGAAGGTGGTGATATGGGTAGAGTGGTGGGCAGGTCCAAAACGAAGGTTTCCGATTCCCCATCGGAAACCAAAATGCGGCAGTATCCGTTAAATCAGAGGTGAGCCAGATCAGGCCCGTTCTATATATTCGCCGGTGCGAGTATCGACCTTGATTGATTCTCCTTCCTTGATAAAGAGCGGCACCTTAACCACCAAACCGGTTTCCAGTTTGGCATTTTTGGTGAGATTCGAAACTGAATCTCCTTTCACGCCCGGTTCCGACTCCGTTACTTTGAGCACTACCGAAGAAGGCATATCAATATTGATTGGTTGTCCCGCAAAATAAAGTATCTTGAATTCAATATTTTCTTGAAGATACCATTTGTTGTCTCCTACCTGATCCTCGGACAAAAAGCTCTGTTCATAAGTGGCGCTGTCCATAAAATGGTATCCCTCGTTATCAGCATAAAGATATTGCATAATACGTTCGGCAAAATCAGGCTCATCGAATGACTCACCGGCTGAAAAAGTCTTCTCCAGCACCTGGCCGGTCTTAAGATTCTTGAGCTTGGTCCAGACATTGGCACGGCGTTGCGCAGTGCGTGCGTGCTGGAAATCCACAATAATATAAGGTTGCCCATCAATTGACATCCTTAGTCCTTTTCTAAAATCTGTGGTAGAAATCATATATTAAAATCCTCGATTAAAAGGCATAATTAAACATTTTAATTAAATATAATTTGATATGCAATTGTTTTTGCTACGGCCATCTATTATAATGATTTCGACCGATTGGTGTTTTCGATTCAAATACCACCGCCTTCACAGTTCAATACTATGGAAACTTTCGATAAACTAATACAAATTATGGCCCAGCTCCGATCCCCAAACGGATGTCCATGGGATATAAAGCAGACTCACAAATCACTTAAACCCTATTTGATTGAAGAGGCTCACGAAGTGCTTGAAGCCATTGATGGCCAGGATCCGTCTAAATTGAAAGAAGAACTCGGTGACCTGCTTCTGCATGTGGTTTTTCATGCACAGATAGCCAAAGATGAAAGCAATTTCGATATAAATGAGGTCATTGAGGCCATCATTGGAAAGCTTATAGAGCGGCATCCTCATGTTTTCGGCGAGATGGCTCAGAAACTTTCAGCCGAACAGGTTCTCGCCAATTGGGAAAATATCAAAGCCGAAACTTCTAAGGAAAAGGACTATTATGTGCTCAAGGGCATTCCCGCCAGCATGCCGGCGCTTTTGAAGGCCTACCGGATTCAGGAGAAGGTGGCGAGATTCGGATTCGACTGGAGCCAACCGATCGATATTTTGGATAAGCTCGAAGAGGAAAGGCTTGAATTGAAAGAGGCGATGGTGGGTGCCGATGGCGAGAAGCTGGAGGAGGAGCTCGGCGATTTGCTTTTTACAATTGTCAACCTCTGCCGTCATTATAAAATCGAGCCCGAGGCCGCTTTGAACTCGACCTGCAATAAATTCCGAGCGCGATTTAAATTGATGGAAGATTATCTAAGAGAAGACCAAATAAGATTGGGCTCGATCGAAATTAAAGAACTCGATGAATATTGGGAAAAGGCGAAGACCTATCTAAAGAAGGTTGACGGCAATAAAACCTGACCGTCGGAAAAATTTGCTCCCATATAAAATTTACAAATCTGTTTTGCGAAATCAAATAGTATTTATGCAATCTCTAAGGATGTCGGAGCGGTTCTTGCGCCGAAGTTTCTTCAGCGCCTTGGCTTCTATTTGCCGAATTCGTTCCCGAGTCAGATTAAATATCAGGCCAATATCCTCCAACGTTCTTGGCAAACCATCAGCTATCCCGTAACGAAGTTTAATTATCTGGCATTCACGTTGAGTCAGGGTCGATAGCACTTTCTCGAGCTGATCCTGCAAGAAAACGAAGGAGGTCCTGCCGGCAATTTCAGCGCTTTTGGGATCCTCCATAAAATCGAGAAGGGTTTTATCATTATCGCAATAATATTGGGTATCCAATGATACTTGTCTATTGGAGGATCTGATGGCGTGTTTGACTTTTTCCTGAGAGTACCCCAGCTTGTCGGAAAGCTCCTCTGTAGTCGCTTGATGTCCTGTTTCACTCAGGATACTTTGTGATTCTCGGAAAACCTTCTGAGCCACTGAGTTCATATAAACCGGAACCCTCACTGTGCGGGATTGATCTGCAATGGCGCGTTTAATGGACTGTCGGATCCACCAGGCGGCATAGGTCGAAAATTTTGTGCCTTTGTGATAATCGAATTTCTCCACCGCTTTAATCAATCCGGCATTTCCTTCTTGAATCAGGTCCAGGAATTCCAGTCCGCAATTTTGGTACTGCTTGGCGATAATAATCACCAGTCGCATATTGCCGTTGATCATCGCATCCAATGCCTTTTGTCGGCGATGTCTCAAGTTCTCCAGCAATCTCGCCCAACCCATTATCTGGTGACGGTTAGCGCCCATCTCCAATTCGATAAATTGAGCCCGACCGATTTCATTCCTCAACGTATCCCACCGGGATAAATACATATCCGCCAGAAATTGGATAAGCTGATTGCAGATCTCCATGCCGGTGACAACCCGACAGATATCGTTGCGGACCCGTTCCGCTTTCTTGTATAGGGTGGACGGATCCTCGCCCGGCCCCAATTGTGACATTGTTACCTGGCATCGGCGCAGCGATTTCAGATAGCCGCCCAATTCCTCTATTGACTCCTCCAGGCTTTTCCGGGCTTTCTTTATCCTTGCTTCAGGTATAAAACCTCCACCGGGCAATTCCATCACTTCACCCAGTTCGATCTCGCCAGTCAAAGCCTTCTTGCCCAGTGTGATGAATTCTTCCAAAGCCAGAGAAGTGGAAAAGATTATCTTGCAGGTTTCGCGCCGTGAATGCTCCAACTCCCGCGCATAGCGCAATTCATCTTCGCGAGTCATGATCTGCTTGCGCGACAGCTCATCGAAATAAACCTTGACCGGATCGCTCATCCGAGGGTATTTCAGAGGCTTTTTCTCTTTGCTTTCCAGCGACGAGGATTCAATCAGTGTCGGCCCGGACATGCCGGAATCGATACGTTCGATGGACGGGTTGATCAGCTTCTTGACCATTTCCACAGTTTTGAAATTATCGCTGATTCCAACTATCAAATCCCAAAGACGAACAGAAAGGTCTGAATCCTTTTTGATACTGACGGAATGATCTATCTCGCCGGTCATCTGCTGGCGCCTCCGGCCAAAATCCTCAAGTATCTTTTTTGCAGGTCGCTGGCTTTGAGAGCATCGCCTTGTTTCTCTGCCGCCACAATCTCATCTTTTATGTCTCGAAGCAGCGTTTTATTTTGATCATTTCTAAACCTCTTTACATAGTCCTCGAAAATCTCCGCCGCCGGCATCATTGCCCACCTAACCTTATCCATCCCCGCCAGCGTCTCGGTTATTCTTGGATCCACATTCATCTTTATCCATTTCCCCAGTTCAAGCGAGCCGAGGCGTGAATACTCCTCGATCATTTTTTCATACACGATTCGACATCCGGGATCAGTAAAACATTCGACCGCTATCGCTTGAGAGACCTCAGCTATTCGCGAGCCACTCTGTGCCAATAAAGACAAAAATTCGCGCTCAAGCATTACCCGATTGGAGACCCCGCCTTCGAGCTCTTCAAGCTTGCGTTTTTCCTTTGGATTTGTGTTCAAAAAGGAAGAAATGGGAAAATCAAAAATGGCTTCAACCTGGTCAGTAAAGAGTTTTTTTCTCAATGGATCGCCAATTCGATTAATCACACCGCCAATTTCCTGCACCAATTTCTCCCGCTCCATCACTGAAAGCTGCCTGAGGCTCTTGCCAATGGTCATTTTCTTGAATTGGGGATAAGATACTGCATTGGCAACAAAATTCTCAAGCTCTTCCGCGCCTTTCGACTTGACAAATGAGTCGGGATCCTCTCCTTCGGGAAGCAGACAAATCAGCACCTCGACACCTTTCGAAAGGAGTTCCCCCACGCTTCTTTCGGCGGCATTCAAACCGGCGGCATCACCATCAAATAGCGTGACCACATTGTCTGTGAAGCGAGATAAAAGAGAGGCCTGTGATGAAGTAAATGCTGTGCCTGAGGAACAGACCACATATTTTATGCCCGAAGAATATAGCGAGATAAAATCGGTATAACCTTCCACAACCAGGGCCCGCTTCTGCCGCTTGATATGATCCTTGGTTAGGTTCAGCCCGAATAACTGGCTGCCCTTATGGTAAATGGGAGTGTCCGGCGTATTAATATATTTGGATGGTTCTTGCTCTCTTAATGCGCGTCCCGCAAAAGCTACCACTCGCCCACTAAGATTACTGATCGGGAACATCAGCCTCCCTCGAAAAAAATCACAATATCCATTATCGAATTTGCTCGATAATCCGGCGGCAGTTAAAACCTCTGGTGATATTCCTTTCTCCGAAGCAAACCTAATTAAGCCATCTGGCTTATCCGGCGTATATCCGATGCTGAATTCTTTGCAGACAGCCGATGTGATTTTGCGGCTCTTGAGATAATTCACGGCCTTGATGCCAGAGGTCCCCGATAACGACTTCACAAAATATTCCAATGCAATCTTATTGGCATAGCAGATACGGTCTTTGACATCAGGAGCGGCACTATCTGCAGGCGATTTCTCTTTGATCACAATTCCGGCGCGATCCGCAAGATATCTAATGGCCTCCACAAATCCCATCTTCTCATGATTCATCACAAACGTGATTACATTCCCGCCCTGTCCGCATCCAAAGCAGTGATAGAATTGTTTGTCAGGTGAAACATTAAAACTGGGGGTATCCTCGGAATGGAATGGGCATAGAGCAACATAATTGTGACCCCGCTTCATAAGTTTCACAAAAGATCCAATGACCTCCACAATATCACTGGATTCTCTCACCTTCTCAATTTGTGCGTCGGAAATCATTCCCATTGATTGATGCGCTTCTCCCTCAAATGCGCTTCTCAAAACTGAATCAATAAAATAAAACTGGGGATACTTGTCAATAGCTTTATGCGGAGAATACGCTTCTTTATAATAAATCTGCCTTCATTTTTCACAAGGCCATAATCTTATTAATCATTTTATCATTTCTGTTGAAGCCGGGCTCGCACATCTATTTTTGAGCTCCGATATCGGCGGCTCACTCGAATCTTGTCTTTTCATTAATTAGCATCCGGTGGTGCCCCCTAAGAAATTACGTCCATCCTATTTCATAATCGATAAGCATTTCTTTGATTCGAGATCGAGCGGCATCTTAATGAGATCGCGCAGAAATATCATCTTAAAAATCAAATACCATATATCCAGTTTCAAATTATTTAAATTAGGCGATCCAATTCCTAAACAGCAATTCCTATTCGGTGAGAATATTTAGCCGGTGCAACAACTCACCTGTTTATTGCACCAACCTCAAAATGAGGCCACTTATTATTTCCATATATCCTTGAAGTTTTATAATTGATATGCACTCAAAATTAGCATTAAAGCTTCATCGCGCTTTAATTGAATTCCAGTAGGGGGAAAAACAGACAAGGGCTAAAAAAATTTCTTGAAGTATTTTTGAAAATTAATCTTGACAAAGAATGTCGCCATGTATAAAATATACTGAATTTTAGCTCCTTTTGATTTGGACACTAATGTAGGAATCTTGCAATTCAAGGTGAGAACCGGCCTATTTTAACAAGGAGTTTTTGAATGCTGTATTCTTTTGGTGGCCGCCTTGAAGAACAGAGAGCAATTAGAATCTCAAGAAAAAGTTGGGTTCCGAAAAGGAGGTTTTTATGCGGACCATTTCTATTATTAACCAGAAGGGGGGATGTGGGAAAACCACCACATCCGTGAACTTGAGCGCCTGCCTTAGTGAGGCTGGTAGGAAAGTGCTCTTAGTTGATCTTGATCCCCAGGGGCATTCGACTCTGTCATTTGATTACCAGCCGGATAAAATTCAATTTACTATTTACGATGCCTTTGCCACTTCCAGAACAAACACGTTTTCGTGGGACAAGGTTTTATTAAAGCAATCGGAAAACCTTTACATCGCACCAGCCAATCTTCTCCTTTCATTTCTTGAAAGGGAACTCGCCAACTATATCGGCAGGGAAAAAATTCTTCTCGCACGGCTGATGGAATTAGACAAACCATTTGATTATGTTATCATCGATTGCCCGCCGTCATTGGGCCTCCTCACGGTGAATGCCCTCACCGCTTCGTCCGAAGCGATTGTTCCCATTGAACCCAGCTTCTTTTCCCTTCATGGACTAAACAAGCTTCTTGATACGGTGCGTCTCCAGGAAGAGAAGACCGGCCACATAATCAAAGTCCATGCCCTAGTCACTATCTTTAATAATCGTGCCAGATTCGATCGGGAGCTTCTTCGGGAAATCCAATCTTATTTTGGACAAAGCCTGCTTAGAACCATCATTCGGATGTCTGTGAAACTTGGCGAAGCGGCCAGTTTTGGCAAACCGATCGGATCTTACAACAGAAGCAGTATTGCCTACGAAGACTACAACGCTCTGGCTTCTGAAATAATGATGCAGGAGGAGTATTGTGTGACAGAAGATAGCGGCTTGGCGCTGAAGCCGCAACCCATAGATGGCGGAATCATCTTCAGGTACAAAAACCCTGAAGCCGCCGCGGTGATGCTGGCCGGGGATTTCAATAACTGGTCTCCAGATAGCGGCTTGATGGAAAAAAGAGATATGGCCGGACTCTGGGAGAGATTAATCACTTTAGATCCCGGAACTTATCAATATCGATTCGTTGTGGATGGGAAATGGATCGCCGATCCGAGTAATCCAATAAAGGCAGATGATAATTTGGGAGGAGTGAATTCCGTCATCACTATCGGCTGACCACTCATCCATTAATATTCCTTCTGATAAATCCATCGCTCAAGTAGCATACCACAAATAGTGTTTTGGCCGCTGTCAGAGCATTATCCAATTGCCATTCCCCATTTGCCTCATCGATTACTATTCACTTTTCCCCATTTTCCGACCCATACGCAAAACACACTGAAAAAATGTGCATATTTCTCGAATGAGCGGTCAAAATCTGTTGTTTTTCCCATCACTATTTAGTCTTGGTTCAGCAATGAAAGCAAATTGCTCAAATTCCCAACAGTAGGTAATTCCATATCTTCTCTAATCTTAGGAAAGAAACTTTATGGAGGAATCATAATTTTGCCTGATCACTTCTAAATT
>PFXJ01000008.1 GCA_002791595.1 candidate division Zixibacteria bacterium CG_4_9_14_3_um_filter_46_8 | reverse complement strand
TCTCCCAATTAATGGGAGAAGGAGAGAAAGAAAATAATCTTCTAAAGCACTTTCTTTTTCATGGCAAGCCAGCTTTTTCAACAAGCCCTCAAAAGAGGGGATTCAAATGCTATTATGTCCACAGTTGGCCAAAACTCAAATTCAATTCGATGTATCGCCATTTTGAAAACAGTCTGAGAACTGTAAGTTCTTTTCAAATGGCAGAATTTTGCTTATCCCCGGATAGGCGAAAAAAAATCCCGGGACTGCACATCCCGGGAATACGAATTGAATATCGTGTTGATGTTGCGGGCAGTTTAAGGTCGTACCCGGGACTATCTACTGCACCCTTCGCTGCAACGAGCGGTTCTGGGAATGGAATAGCGTCTCATTACATCCTCCTTTGGTAGTTATTGTTGTTTCTTTTCTTCCGGGGGCTGGCAGCAATTTGCCATTGCCCCACCGCAACACTTGGATAACACCGCCTTCAGGTCCTTGCCCTTGATCTCCACCTGGAAACCATCGTCGGTTTCAGTGATCTTAATGGAACCAAATTCTTTGTTCATCGATTTCACCTCCTTTCATTTGTATATCGACATATTTATATATGTATATATGGCTATATTTGTTCCAAAATAAATTATCTATTTTTCGCAGATTTCTTGCCGCCGGTAAGGTGATCAATATCCAGACAACTGCAAAAGCCCATACAACACCGCCGAATTAACTCCTTGTTGAGGGCATAAAGAACGTTTTTCCCGCGCCTTTCGTCAATCACTATGCCGGCGCTCTTGAGAATGGAGAGATGCCTGCTGATAGTCGGCTGGGAAAAGCCGACGGCCGCGACAATTTCGCTCACCGTTCTTTCCCCCCTGGAGAGGTGGGCGAGGATCTTCTGCCGGGTGGAATCCCCGAACGCCTTGAAATATGTGCTGAATTTCTTTTCGTCCATACCGCAAAGGGCGAAAATTGCTTTAAAGTCTTTCATAGTTTTAACGCATTATTATATGGCTATATGTATATATACTTTTCCCGTTTGTCAATGGTTTCTGATTAATCAATGAGAAAGCGGAATATTGAATATTGCCAATGAATAACACACTAAAGTGAATTGTTCCCCAATGAATCAGTGGTATTGAATGGCAATACTTATATTTCAGCGCTACGTTAGGCGGCTACTACTATAATTCAGGAAGAAATGCCTTTTGGTGCCCGAAACCTATCAAGGCCATAGGCGGTTCGGTCAAAAAAGAAAACAAAAAACGCCATCGCCAATAACCAGCTATCCCGTATGAATACTGACCAAGCGTTGCTTCGAGCGCTTTCCGAAACTGTAAAACAACCGCAATTGAGATCTACGCCCCGGATTATATTAACCCCGATCGCTATCATAAACGTAACCAGCAAAACTGTCAGAATCGTCAAGGCCCCTTCACGATACCATCCTAATATCAAGAGCAATCCGCAGGTCAATTCAATCCAAGGGAGAGTGATCGCCCAGAGATTTATTAAAAAGCCCGGCAGAATGCGATAGTAATGGATAATTTTCGCAAATTCCGCAGGATGAATAGCCTTATCTATGCTGGCATAGACAAATATCACCCCCAAAGCCACCCTGGTGACCAAAGCCAGAACCTCCAATGCTTTATGAAGTGTCACTTCCCCTCCGCCTCTTTTTCTCCCCAGGGCCATCCGGTTTCCACCGGCATCTCCGATTTAACCCACTCCCCATATCCACCATATAGCGTAAACACTTCAGTATATCCCTCTTCTCGACGCAACACTCTGGCAAGATACAGGGAAAGGTCGCAATCTTCGGCGCTACAATATGTCACTATCGCCGCATCCTTCGGCACAGTGTCCCTGATATACCCGACATAATTATCATATTCCTCAAAGGGTAGAATCATGGCACCCTTGATATGCCCTGCTTCGAACTCCTCGGGCATACGGGCATCGATGAAAACAGTTCTGTTGGCTTGAAACATAGCAATCGCCTGATTTATAGTCACCAGAGTATCGCCCTCCTCAAAATAATCCGGCTTGACTATTCCCGTGGAATCGACGGCCACCTTCCAGGTTCCCACCAGGGCAATACTGTTCGGAGATATAAAATTCACCATCAACCCCACGACAGAGCTAATTATTGCGATAACTATCGCTTGTCGAAACAAACGTTTCGGTTGCTTATCTCTGATACGATCCATTTAATTTTCCACCTGCAGAATGGTTTATTATTGAATTATTGCATAACCGCTTTTCTGAGGATACTGTTCCAATTCGGCTGTGTCTGAGATACTCCGGGATAATCAGCATCATCAAGAAAGATCCTATCCAAGTCTCTGTATATGATATAGCCGGGGTCTAATATGGTTCCAGTTAAATTCTGCCCTGATATAATTCGCTCTCAATGATTATCGGCACCAGATACGCAGGCTTAGATTCCTGAAAAGCAGGAATTTCTACCCAGAATGAAGCCTCCATCATCACATTAAACCTAAGACTTCTCTTCTTTGTCAATCTCTTCTTTCCGCCTTTTGAGCTGACCGTCCAGTACTTCCCGGGCAATTTCCTTTCCTCCCAGCCCAAATGCTATCGCCAGCGCCAATATGAAACCGCCGAAAACAATCGAAATCGTGGCGATAATCACATTGGGCGCAATCCCTAACTGCTCAATCGACATTGCGGCGAAAATTATCAACATCAAAATTTTTAGAAGCGCCGCAAATTGCGGCGCCATCCTGAAATTAGCATTGATTAACGCCAGAAGCACGGTTCGACTTATAAAGCTCGAGATTATATATCCAAACGCAAATATCAACAGCGCAATTATCAGCTTTGGAATGAAATTTATAAGTTGTATAGCCAGATTCGATGTATATTCGAATCCGAGTGCATTAATCGAAACCGAAAATATCGCCAGAAAAAATACCCAAAACGCCAGAGAACCCATTATCTCCGATGGCGATCGCTGAACAGCTGTCCTCTTCATCAGGCTTAAAACCCCCACCCGATAAGCATATTTATCGAATTTGGCGAATTTGAATACTATGACAATTAGCTTTTTGACAATCCAGGCAATAATCGCCCCAATTAATAGCATTATAAAAAATTCTGCCAAATCAGGTGCGGCTTCAATTAATCTGACAATTGCATTGTAAAATGGCTTAGTAAGGACATTATCCTGCAACGTTTCGAACACTCATCACTCCAATTTCACATTATCGTCGCGCTCGCTAAAAGGCGTGTTGAAAATGTAGTTTCTCGACTATCTCCAAGGGTCATTCTCGCAGAAGCGGGAATCTCTTCGTCGATCATTCCGGCACACCCAACTCAACTTTTCGATGGCGGCGTTTGACTTAGTTCCTTTATCTTATTCTTCAATTCCCTTAAATCCGACGACTTAATTACATACGCATCAGCAATCCAGGTCGTAAAATCATCTTTGTATGTCGAATAGGCGCTGTTTAGAATCACTTGAGTGCGCTGGCGACGGCTTTTCATTTCCCGCAGTATCTCCAAACCGCCGCCGACGCTGTTTAATTTTATATCCAAAACTACTACATCAGGCTTGAATTCCTCCAACCTTGCCAGTCCCCTATTTCCATCGCTGAATGCTTCCACTTCATATCCTTCGTCCTCTAACTCATCTTTGTAAAGGTTCAGCAAATTAACCTCATCCTCGATAATCATTACCCTGGGCATATCAGCTCCTTACTATATTTATTCCTTAAGTCTCAGCACCCTCGGAAATCATGGGAAGATAAACCGAGAATCTGGACCCGATCCCTTCCCGGGTCACCACCTTCATGAATCCCCCATGATCGTCGATAATTTTCTTGGAAACTGGAAGCCCCAATCCTGAGCCTTTCGCTTTCGTTGAGAAAAATGGCGTGAACAGCTTCTCCTGAATTTCATCTGAAATCCCTGCGCCGGTGTCTTCAACTTCCATCACCGCATAGCTCTGCTCTATTCTCGTCCTGACAATCAGCATTCCGCCGGGGTCCGTAGCATCCATCGCATTCTGCACCAGATTATACAGTACCTGTCTTATGCGATTGGCATCAGCCATAATCTGAATGCTCTCCTGATGGAATCTGTTTTTCATTTTTATGCCGGCATCCTTGAGCTTTTCCTTGATCATCTCCATTGTGCTTTCGATGATAACATTTAAATCACATTTTTCCAGTTGCAGCTTGGTATCTTTAGAATAATCCAGAATCTCGCCTGAAATCCTTTCCAGCCTTTCCACTTCATGCAGGATCACTTCCAGGTGCTCCCGCTTAAATCTCTTCGTCCCAAATGTAGTCAAAAGACGACGGGTGTAAGCCCCGATTGTCACCAGCGGGGTCTTGATCTCATGGGTAACCGTGGTCGCCAACTTACCTATATCCGCCAGTCTTTCATGCTGGACCAAATAACTTTGGTTTTCGCGCAAAAGATCGTGTGCGCGCTCCAGCTCCTCCAGACGAAACTTCAACTGATTCTCCAGTCCGATATTTTCCAGCGCCGCCGCGGTGGTATTGGCAAAGGTTTCCAATGAAAGCAAATCATCCTCTGAAATTGGAGCCTTGGTTACAAAATTATCCGCAATCAACACTCCAAAATCCAGGCTGTCGGTCGCAATTGGCACCGCCACAAATCCCGACGGGTACGCAATCCCCTCAATCTGCGGACAACATTCGCCGAGCTTCATCCCCGGCTTTAATATAAAGGACTTTTTGCTCCTCAAAACATCCAACAACGTGTTTTGGGTTTCGGACAAGGGAATTGATATTTTCCAGATTGCCTCATAAAGGCTATCCTTGAATACTTTATCTGAGGTCCGTATCCGCTCCAATAATTCATCGAATGTTGGAAGATGCCGGTCAAACTGCATCCAAATGCGCTTAGCTTCCTCCAAATCGACACTGCCGATAGCGGCCACGCCCCGAAGCGTATTAGCGTGCGGATCACAAAGGAAGATGGCGGCACGGTTATAGCCAAAAGCCTCACCGGAGGTCACGCCAGTCAACACCATCGCCAGAGCCTTCTCCAGATTATCGGTTTTCAAAAGATAATCAGTAACCTTTTTTAAAATGGTCAACTCCTCGATCCGTTTTCTCAAGTCAGATGAGGTATCCACCAACTGAACACGGCAACTATGCACGCGCTCGAAGAGCTTATCGATTAGAAGCGAAGAGGCGGTGTCGGCGCGGCGCCGCCCCAATGCCCGCGATTTCACCGTTTCCAAATCCGGACACCCCCGGCAGTAATCAAATATCCTGAAGCCATTATTTTTTCTGTCGGTGCTCTGCTCAATTGTCAGATTCGCCAACCAACAGATGCAATTGTTCTTGTTTTCCGGCGGACACATTACCAGCCTTACCTTCCCGTTTTCCTCCGATGTTCTCACCCTCTCCATAGCTGATAACCCGCATAAACCGCTGGAATAGTTTACTCCAATATCCCCCGATAGTCAATATAAATCGGATTAACACTCCGACTCAGATCTTGAAATTCTCTATGGCTCCCGAAATCCCTTCTGGAGAGAAGCCCCGATTTCGAAGAAACCGGTAGAGTCTGCGCTTTAACTCATATCCTTCATACTTTTCAAACCGAGCGGAATATTTCTTTAGAATCGCTGTTGCGGCGCCAGCCTCATCGAATCCCGCAAAAGCTTCATCGAGTACCTTTTCGATGATATTCGGGGCCACTTTTCTTTGGCGAAGCTCCAAAGCGAGAAGTTTCCTGCCACACGGTTTCCGTTGCAGACGACTGCTGGCAAATGCCTGGGCAAAGGCCTCATCGTCCATATAGCCGGCCTCATCCAGACGTTCAAATACCCTCTGAATCTCTTCTTTGGCCTCCCCTTTCATCAGGAGCTTATCGTAAAGCTCTCCTCGCGAATGCGCCCTCCGAGACAGGATATTTAGCGCCCTTAGATAGATTTCCCCAGAAGACTGCTTTTTCCTGAGAGCCCCTATTTCCTCCTCGCTTAATTCTCGCCCCACAATAAGCGATTCCCCGATCGCAATCTCTGGCAATAGCTTGATTATGCGCCCGTCAGATATTTGGATATACAGATATTTTCTAAATCGGCCCCGTTCCCCGACAGATACGATCCGTACCGACACCGGGAGCTATTCCTCCGAAGCCTCATCTGCCTTGCTTCGTTCCCTACCTACGCCCTTGCGTTCACGGATCGCATTATATAACTCACTTAATATTTCCTGCTTGTCCTCCAGATACTTCATCGCATTGGCACGACCCTGACCCAGGCGCTGCTCACCGTAAGAATACCAGGTGCCAGAGCGCTCCAATAACCCTATCTCCGCGCCGATATCCACTATTTCGCCCAGACGATTGATCCCCTGGCCATAAATGATATCAAATTCTGCCTCCTTGAATGGCGGCGCCAGCTTATTTTTCACTACTCGAACCCGGGTGCGTGTCCCGATCACTTCACCGGCTTCTTTCAGCGACGCTATCTTACGGATATCCAAGCGGACTGTGGCATAGAATTTTAACGCATTGCCGCCGGTCGTGGTCTCTGGATTGCCAAACATCACCCCAATTTTCATACGAATTTGATTGATGAAAACCAGGCAAGTCTGCGATTTTGAAACTGCGCCGGTCAATTTCCGCAATGCCTGCGACATCAAACGCGCCTGCAAACCCATGTGTGCATCGCCCATCTCACCCTCAATTTCAGCTTTCGGCACCAAAGCCGCCACCGAATCGACCACTACTATGTCAATTGCATTCGACCTCACCAATGTCTCCGTAATTTCCAGCGCCTGTTCGCCGGTATCCGGCTGGGAAATCAAAAGGTTGTCTATATCAACTCCCAACTGCTTTGAATAGACCGGGTCCAATGCGTGCTCGGCATCGATAAAAGCGGCCACTCCTCCCTGTTTCTGGGCTTCGGCAATCATGTGAAGCGCCAGGGTGGTTTTGCCAGATGATTCCGGCCCGAACACCTCCACCACACGGCCTCGCGGCACACCGCCCGTGCCCAACGCGGAATCAAGCCCCAACGATCCGGTGGATATAGTCTCGACACCAACCGCCACTCCATCGGCTCCCAGCCTCATTATCGAACCCTTGCCAAATTGCCGCTCTATCTGGGTAACCGCCGTATCGATTGCTTTCTGTTTATCTTTGGAAACTTCTACCATATTCACCTCTATTTATTGAATGAAATTTTCTCCAAAACCGTATATTCCGCGCCGTGCGGAGTGAGGACGCTCTTATAGATCGTGATATTATTTACATCAAAAGCCGGATATTCAAAGGATGTCTGGCCGAATACTTCCAACATCCTCTTTCCGCCTCTCGTCTCGCGAACCCTTCCCAACGTTAGATGAGGTTCGGCGTCCTTTTTCTCTCTTGGGATTTTCAATGTTGCGCAGCCGTTCTCGACTCTTTTGATAAGTTCCACAACCCATTCCCGGCCTTCATCAACCCCAACCCAAAGCACCCGCGGATTCTTGAGATTTGGAAATCCGCCCAAACCGGAAAGAGATATTTTTTGCGCCCCATATCCGTTTAGTTCTTCATTCAGTGATGCCGAAAGATCTTCCAACCTTTCCGGCATGAATTCGCCGATAAACTTCACGGTCAGATGAAGATTGGCGGCGCGCACCCATGTCACCCGTCCGCCTAACGCCTTGAATTTCAGTATCAGAGCATCGAGCTTCATCTTCGCCTCATCCGGGATGTCCACACCGATAAAAGTTCGCATATCACTAATGAAATATCAAAGGGGAAATAATAGCAAGATTATTTCATTTGAACTATGAACTTGCGCTATAGCGGTTCAATTGGGGAGTGTTGTAGGCGGGTGGGCTTGCCCCCTGCAAATCAAATGTCGGGGGCAAGCCCCACGACCTACTTTAATATCAACAACCGCTTGGTCTCTTCCATCTCCCCCATCTTCACCCGCACCAAATAGATG
>PFXJ01000002.1 GCA_002791595.1 candidate division Zixibacteria bacterium CG_4_9_14_3_um_filter_46_8 | reverse complement strand
AAGCCACCCTAAATAGATTATCCGGTTCATATTCCTCTTCGTACTCGGAATCTCGAAGTCCCGCTGTCCCCATGTCAACTACTGACAGATGGAATCTTAAGAGCAAATATGACCTTTCTTTCAAAACCCCGCCCAAACTTTCCATCTTCGGTTGGACCAAAAACATCTATGCCTTGAGAAAAGTTTCGAAATCCAATCTCTTCCTCTTGCCATCAACATTGACATTTGAGGGCAATGTCAACACTCAAACCAGGAGCACTCTCTCCATTACCGGAGTATTGCCATCGACCTATACTCGCGATTTCACTTTTACTACTAATGCCCAGTATAACCCCTTTAGCGCCATGAATTACTCATACGGTTTCACCTCGCTGCGCGATATTCGTGAGGGCCCCCATTTCAAACTTTCTTGGAATCCCAATGAATTGAAACTGGGGACAGAAATAGACTATAGGCAAAATTTCAGCGGGAGTTGGAGGCCCATGCTATTAAGTTTCATTGATAATCGGGTCTCATTCACTTCCAACTACAGTCATAATTCGGATCCCCAAACTCATCCTGACTCAACTTTGACCGTCAATAATAGAAATACTTTGACGCTCGATGGGTCTCTGGACTGGCAAAAGATATTTGGCTCTGGCCGCAAAATTGGCGGCGGCGGGCGGGATATGCCCAAAGGCCCCGGTTCACCAGGCTCCGACAAAGGTAAAGACCAGCCCAAACAGGAAGGGGGAGATGAAGGTGACAAGAAAAAATCTCCTATGCCCGGTGGCCCCGTATGGATGTGGCTCAGATTTAAGGATATATTCACCGGCATTCAACCCATAAGAGGTCAATTCTCTCGTTCCAAAGAATTTTCCCGGCCCGGTTTGATTGGCGAACCGACATTCCTCTATAAATTTGGCTTTGTCGATGATCCCGGCGTATCGGTCAAGACCGGCGGCTCCCGTATAGAAATAGCCAGAAAAACTTATACCGATAGCTACAGCCTTAAATCCGGCGTATCACCGTTTAAGTCGATCAGCGTCGATGCTTCCTATACCCGACGCACCACTACCACCAAATCCACCACCGAACCAACCCGCTCCAATTCCATCACTTTCCCCGACTTGACTTTCAACCTGATCGGTTTGGAAAAGATCGGATTGATCAACAAGATCGCTTCATCATCGACAATGAAGACTGGTTACTCAATTAAGAAAGACTTGAAAGACAATCCTGATAATGGAGCGTTGACCAATAGGGATATCACGAAAGCTTATAAGCCCCTATTCTCGTGGTCATTAAATTGGAAAAATGGCATTCGCTCGACTCTGGAGATGGACAATTCGAAATCAAAATCGGAAAGCCTGCGCCCTGGCAGTGAGAACACCAAACTTGCCAAAAGCTCCACTCTTACTTTCACCCTTAATTACACTTTCAAGGCGCCAAAAGGAATAAATCTGCCTTTCTTGAAAAAGATAAAATTCGACTCCAATCTAAGCCTTGGGGCAACTGTCACCAAACAGAATGATAAGTCAGAAAATGCCAAGCCGGGACAACCTTATACCGTCGATTCCGATCGCAGCAATTTCACCTTTAGCACCAATGTCACTTATTCTTTCTCAAGCCAGATAAGCGGGGGACTCAAAATCGGATGGACCGATACGGATGATAGGAAATTGCGCAGAAAACAGCATTCCCGCGAGCTTGGAATCTGGACCGAGATTCGTTTCTGATGAGATGCCTCTCAGTTATCATATTCTTGATGTTATGTCTGCCTTCTTATCTCGCTTACGGACAATCTGGCTTGATGGCGCCCCCGGCTTTTGATGCCGCTAGCGCTTATCAATTGCTCCAAAAACAATGCAGATTCGGCCCACGAGTCCCCGGCACGAAAGCCCATCAGGAATGCGGCGAGTTTTTATTCTCCTATCTCCATAATCTCTCATCTTCAACCGGGAAACAACCCTTTACTGTCGATTCCGCCAATAATCCAATCGAGATGCTCAATATTATAGCCTCCTTCGATCTAATGCGCCAGAGCCGGATATTGCTCTGTGCCCACTGGGATTCTCGTCCTCGAGCCGATAAAGAAAATGATCCTGCAAGAAGAAAAGAGCCGATTTCAGGCGCAAATGACGGCGCCTCCGGGGTAGCGGTGCTTTTGGAGATGGCCCGTCTCATCTCCAACAATCCACCCGAATCAGGCGTAACTATCGCTCTTTTTGACGGGGAGGATTGGGGTGAAGAAGATCGTCTCGATGACTACTTTCTCGGTTCAAAATATTTTGCGGCCAGGCTAAAACCGCCTTTGCCTGATTACGCGATCCTATTGGATATGATTGGAGATAAAAATTTAGAGATTTATATGGAGCAAAATTCTTACGCGGCAAACCCTTCCCTGGTGGAAGCCATCTGGTCGCGCGCCGCCAGCTTGGGACTCAAGGCTTTTGTCCCCGAAGTCAAATATCAGGTCTGGGACGATCATCTGCCGCTCATAAGGGCCGGCATCCCCTCTGTCGATATTATCGATCTTGATTATCCTTACTGGCATACCCTGGGAGACTCTCCCGATAAATGCTCCCCGGAGAGTCTAAAACAGGTGGGTGACCTTCTCGTCTCGATTCTATATGACCCCCTAAAAACATATTAATAATTTAGGAACCATACCACATAAAATTTGTTTAATAGATTGGAATACAAATGACGGTTGTCAAGGAGGATATTCGTCTGGGGTAACGGTTCCGCCCCCCTCTGTTACTTCGATGAAGTCCTCCTTGCTTTTTACAGAACAGGAATTGAAATCATCACCGAATGAGGGTATTTAGCTGGCGCCTTTGCCAGTAATCACCGCTGGAATAGTGCGCGCCAGAATCTTCAAATCAAGCCATAACGACCAGCGGTCGATATATTCCAAATCCAGTTTCACCCATTCATCAAAATCATTGATCCTATTCCGGCCCGACACTTGCCACAAGCAGGTAATCCCCGGTTTTACTGATAATTTACGACGCTGCCAATCAGCAAACCCGTCAATTTCAGTTTGTAGGGGAGGACGCGGCCCCACCAGCGACATATCCCCCTTGAAAACATTATATAATTGCGGAAGTTCATCAAGGGAATATTTCCTGAGGAATTTCCCGACCGGGGTAATTCGCGGGTCATTCTTAATCTTAAAAACAACCCCCTTCATCTCATTTTTGCTTAATAACTGGACTTTCAGCCCATCGGCGGCCGCCACCATGCTCCGGAACTTGTACCCATTGAATTCCTTCCGATTATGCCCGACCACTTTCCACCGATAAAAAATAGGCCCCTTGGAATCCAGCTTAATCGCCATCGCAATGATCATAAACACCGGCGAAAGAAGTAAAAGCATTACGCTCGAGACCACAATATCAACTATCCTCTTGATAAGCATAAGGTCCAGGCGGCGCGGAACTGCGGAAAAACTCAAAACAGGAGTCCCGAATAGATCATTGGCTGAAAATGTCGGCGCATTCGCCTTGATGAAATCGGCCGCCACATGAGCGGTTATCCCTTGCACTTGGCACTGAGCCACCAGATTCTCCACTTTGTGAAATGATGACATCGGTAATGAAATATAAACCTCATCGACTGGGTTGCGGTTGAGAATTCGCGGTAAGTCCGACAAATTCCCGATTACCAGACTCGATTTCCCATTATGAGGACAATCCCCATTTTCGGATAACAGACCCAGAACACTGATTCCCCAATGCGAGTTGGATTTAGCCAGATCGAAGAATTCACAAGCTTGCTTGCCAGTGCCTACGATCAGAAAACTCTTTAGGTTCCTGCCCCTTACACGGAAGAACTGGAGCATACTCTGGATAAATCGCCTGAAGAGGTCCATGAAAATGGCATCCAATACAATGAAGAGAATGACCTGATTCCGAATTTCCATCAAGTTTCCCGTCACCGTCAAATACGCTATCAATACCCCGGAGGCTTTCAATATCGGTTTTAAAACCTGGATCGCAATATAATGAAAGGCTTTCATTCGGTATGAATACGCCTGAGGTGATTTTGCCAGGAAAAACAACCAGATCGGCAAAATAATCGCCACCAGGTAGCAATTCCGTTGGCACAATATGGCCACTTCATTCGGGTCCGATGCAAAGATGAAAAATGCCAGGAAGCTGCTGAAAAAAGCCACCGCGGTCAAGGTTAGGTCCGACACGAGATGCAGGCGTTTTAGTAGCTGGAGATTTTCCTTGATCATAACCTACAGCGCCACTTTTCCACTGCCATTTAACCCCCATTTAGCCTTCAGGACTTTCCAGACGAACTTCGGATTGGTCGTGATATATCTCTTCCAGAGCCGCTTCGGATCCTGCGCCAATCGATACAGCCACTCAAATCCGCACCGGAGATAATCAGGAGTCTCTTTGGTGAGACCCGCAAATACATCAAAACTCCCCCCTACTCCCATAACTACCGGCACATTCAATTCCTCAAAATGATCATCTATCCATACTTCCTGCTTGGGCGTCCCCATTGCCACCAGTAATATGTCGGGGCATTTGCTTCTGATATCTTCAATAATTTCCCGATCGTTCTCGGAAGTGAAATACCCGTGATGATATCCGGTGATGTTCAAATCCCGATGCTCTCTCTTGAGCCTTTTCACCATCTCTGTTACTACTTCCTCTTTGGCTCCCAGAAAATATATTTTGTAATTCTTGAATGGCGCCTTCTCCAGGATGCTTCGCATCAACATTATGCCCCCGATATGCTCCGCGAGCTTTATCTTTAGCTGATTGGCGCCCCAGATAACCGCATACTCCGGAATCACCATATCGGATTTCTTAATGATGTTTGCCAGCCGACTGTCGCTGTCAACCCTGCAGAGCTTGGAAGCGTTGATCGGGGTGATGCGGTGCGGCTTATGCTCTTCGATGTACCGGTCTATTGTCATTAGCGCCTCATCTGTGGTCAGACTGTCAACCGGGTACCCAAGAAATTCATACCTCTTCATATCTTCGCTCTCTCAAATGAAAATCTATTATTTTCCAGCCTCAGTTCATATCGCTCCCCCAATGCTATCACCGAAGCAGTTGATCTTATTTTCTCCAGATACCCGCAATACTCAATCAATGCCTTCAGCATCCAGGCCTGCGACCAACGCATATAGGAAATGTGATTGGTATAAAAGCGATTCTTCTGAAAATAAAAATATCCGGAAGGATCTCTCATATTGTGCAAAGTCCAATTTAAGCACTTCTCCAAAGGAGCGGAGTAATCTTCAAACTGCAGAGCTAATTTGCTTAATGTTATTATCGCCTGTGAACAACTGTGGATGTCTATCGGATAAATCTGATCGGGGTAATACTTGGGCGCTCCTTCATCGGTGAATAAATTGGCGGCATAATATCGGGCCGCCCTTCTAAAATTCCTCTCCAATTCATACCGACTTGAATACCGTATATAATCCCCCAGGCAATCTATCATATACCCCGTGTGGAAATTATCGATCCAATTTTGGGATGGTGATATTCCATAAAGCCAGCTCCCATCGGGCCTTTGATAGCTCAAAGAAAACTCCACCGCTCGGAATGCCAATTCCGCATAATCGTGATTATCTTCATAAAAAGCCGCCTTTGCCAGATACGCCGCCCCCAGCATATTGGCATTATGAACCTGACTCTTGTCCCGAGGGGAATAGGAAAAACAAAGCGAATCCTCGAATGTGGTCCGCTTTATGTCATTGGCAATGAACTTCGCCGCCGAAATCGCTATTTTCAGGAATTCTTCATCTTTTAATGCCTCATACGCGTCGAAAAAGGCATTCCCGATGAAAGCTGTCGCCACTATGGTCGGTGTGAATTTGGGAAGATAAAAGGCGCGTGACTGCCAATCAAAGTTGTATCCCCAGCAATAGCCGGAGTAACCATCGCTTTTGAGCCGGGCCAACTGCTCCGCCATCCTATATGCGGTAGATTTGAACTCATCTTCGCCTGTCATTCGATATAACGCCGATGCCCCTGAAAAAAATAATCCCAGACCCTTCGGATTATGTCCCTTCTTTACCCCGAACAATTGTCTTAGATTAACCGGAGATCGTTTCAATAATTGAATTGCTATCTGCTTGGGCAATTTCCCAGGCCAATGAAGGTAAGGCGAATTAAGAGCATCATGAGGATCATAACCGCAAAAATCATTCTTCTGGCAGTAAATCCACAGTGCCTTGATCGATTCCGAAATCATTTCCTCCTGAGCCAACAAACCTCCTGTAGCTTTTTTCGAGTCCTTTCACTGAATTTCTCAGGGACAACTCCCGTCCAGAAATTCGAGGCGGTGCCTGACTACTGTATATATACTCCTATCGGCATACTTGGAATCCGCTTGAAGGAGTATGGGGAAAATCCCAGATTCTGTGCAAGACTCCCCCGCGGTTTCAGGACCAGGGCTAATTACGATTTATTGATGTGGGTTTTAGTCTGCAAGACGGTTACCAAAAGCGGTGGATACCCCCTGTCCACCGCCTTGACCTATAAGGGGATGCCCCCTGAAATCCTGCCCAATTCAGCGATTTGGATTGATGCCTTGGTTACATTGATGATATCATCGATATCTATTGGAAGTGGACGATTCTCTTTTACCGCCTTCAGAAACGAATGCACTTCCGAGGCATGCCCTTTGAGATCGCCGCTGAATCGCCGACGATAGCTTTTATCCTTCGCAATCAATTCAATCGATTTAAAATCATCAATCATTACTCCCGTCCCGCCCGCCATAACTTCGATTCGTTCTTTGCCCATACCAGATGCGCCAAACGGAGAATAGACGATCGAGGCCACGCTGCCATCATCAAATTTTAGAGCGAAGGCGCCATTCTCGGCGTAATGCGGATCCTCACCGCAGTTGGCGGAATCAAAACCCGAAACCGCTCTTATCGGCGCACCCACGAAATAACGGCAGAGATCCACAAAATGACAGACTTCACCGATTATCCGACCCCCTCCCTGCTCATCATTATGAACCCAGTGATTCAAGGGCAATTTGCCGGCATTTATACGATAAATAATATTAAATGGAGGCGCCAACTTCCTTAGATATTCCTCCGCGGCAACCGCCGCCTGCGAGAATCGCCGATTGAAACCCACCATCAATTGACCGTTGGTCTGTTGAATGGTGGATATGATTTGCTCCAACTCATCCCTATTGATAGCCAGCGGTTTTTCTACGTACGCTATTTTGCCCTTTGCCAGCGCCCTCGCTACCAGTTGTGCATGGGAATCATGGCGCGTGGCGATCATCACTACATCAATGCTTTCATTATCGATTATCTCAAATGGATTGCTTGTAAAATAATTGAAATTGAATTTTCTGGCGGCATCTCTGGCGCTGCTTCCGGTGAGGCACGCTACCCCTTCGCAAACCACGCCATCGGCAGATTTTAGATGCGGAAGCAACATCGAGCGGGCGAAATTTCCACCGCCGATGAAACCAACTCGCACGATTTCCATCTTTTCAGATGACCTCGTTGGCGAGACGGCCGGCAATTTCAGGCGCCGCAAAGAAATATCTTCAGAATCATATTTCAAGGTTACTGCGACACAGTCCTCGTGGGAATCGCCGGAGACAACATCATAAGCCCTTTCGGCTTCATCTACAGTAAAACGATGCGAAATCAGATGCTCGATTTGGATCGCCCCGTGTGAAATCAATCTTAAAAATTCCTTCATATTCCGATTTTCGGTCCAACGGATGTATCCAATCGGATAAGCCATCCCTCTTTCCTCAAAAAGAGGATCGTAGCGTCCAGGCCCATAGCTTCGCGAAAATCGGAGTTCTAATTCCTTCCTATAATAATCTTCACGAGGTAAATCGGTGCGAACCGCGCCCACGACTACGACCTTGCCTCTATCGCGGCAAACCTTTCCGGCAAATTCGATAGGATCGTTTGACGGTGTGGCGGCGGTAATAATGACGGAGTCAACGCCATGATTATCGGTAAATGACATTATTCTCT
>PFXJ01000102.1:80540-81348 GCA_002791595.1 candidate division Zixibacteria bacterium CG_4_9_14_3_um_filter_46_8 | reverse complement strand
GGTGCGCGATGCCCGGACATTAATGTGCCGCAGTGTCTTAGTCGAATGAGTCGATCGGACAGGCGGAATGTGAATGGGAAACAATGGCGATCCGCGGGATGGAAATTGTTATGCTTTGCCGCTCATCTAATTAGATGAGCTGGCGTCGCCCCCCGCGTGGGGGCGTGGATTGAAACAATATCTCTAACCCTTGGATGAGGTCGATGTAAGTCGCCCCCCGCGTGGGGGCGTGGATTGAAACCAAGTTGCCACCTGCGGATTCTGGGAGATGGATGTCGCCCCCCGCGTGGGGGCGTGGATTGAAACTCATATATCCCACTCTTGGCATCCCTATAATCACGTCGCCCCCCGCGTGGGGGCGTGGATTGAAACATATACCCCCTCAATATAGTTAATGTCCTCGCCGTCGCCCCCCGCGTGGGGGCGTGGATTGAAACGTCTGGGTCTGTCATGGGGTGTGGCTTATGGTGTCGCCCCCCGCGTGGGGGCGTGGATTGAAACTGTTTATTACTGGGATTAGTGGACATTTGATTAAGTCGCCCCCCGCGTGGGGGCGTGGATTGAAACACGTAACCGTCCCCAAAGAAGAAAGCGGCGAAATCGTCGCCCCCCGCGTGGGGGCGTGGATTGAAACCAGAATCAAACTGCCAATAATGGCGATTAGAGGTGTCGCCCCCCGCGTGGGGGCGTGGATTGAAACGATGGTGAATATTCCGATATACTCTTCTGCGGCTGTCGCCCCCCGCGTGGGGGCGTGGATTGAAACACATTTCCACCCCGCCAGCATACAATATCCTTATCAAGTCGC
>PFXJ01000102.1:77639-80533 GCA_002791595.1 candidate division Zixibacteria bacterium CG_4_9_14_3_um_filter_46_8 | reverse complement strand
GTGGGGGCGTGGATTGAAACAAATCGAGTTGGCGGAAAAGTTGTTTTTTTCGGCGTCGCCCCCCGCGTGGGGGCGTGGATTGAAACTTGACACCATCAACATATTCGCCGGCTCGCTGTGGTCGCCCCCCGCGTGGGGGCGTGGATTGAAACCTAAGTTCCCTACTGGCGATATGGGAATTGGTTGTCGCCCCCCGCGTGGGGGCGTGGATTGAAACTACCAGATACCCTTTATTATCATCTAAATACCCTGTCGCCCCCCGCGTGGGGGCGTGGATTGAAACATCGAAGCTCATTGAGCTACATCAGAGAACGTTGTCGCCCCCCGCGTGGGGGCGTGGATTGAAACATTTCCATCCGGGGGATAAGGCCGGAGACCCGCCGTCGCCCCCCGCGTGGGGGCGTGGATTGAAACATACATTAACGTAGAATTATTGGCACCTTATGATCTCCCAATCATTAATAACAAAGGCAGAACCTTTGGAGGAAGAGTTCTGCCTGTGGT
Organism: candidate division Zixibacteria bacterium CG_4_9_14_3_um_filter_46_8; assembly: GCA_002791595.1. Taxonomy (GTDB): domain Bacteria; phylum Zixibacteria; class MSB-5A5; order UM-FILTER-46-8; family UM-FILTER-46-8; genus UM-FILTER-46-8. The sequence continues at coordinate 80,029 of PFXJ01000102.1, read as the reverse complement.
AAAATTTGGCTCCCCGGGCCGGACTCGAACCAGCGACAAGGTGGTTAACAGCCACCTGCTCTACCAACTGAGCTACCGGGGAAGAATTTTTGAATGCCCTATCTTTTCGTATCGGCAAATATAAATATATTCAAGGGGTTGTCAAGAAAAAACATTTTTACATCGCTCAAGTTTCCTCCAAATATGCCTTCCGCACCTATAAGTTATAGGCTTACAAGCTAATTATTGGAGAGTTCAAGGGCAGTGACATATATTGTTATTTGCCCTGTCACCATCACGTGGGAAAAATCGGCAAGCGGTAGTATAATGAGCTCCCAATAAAAAAACGTATTTTCTGATTGCATATCGTTTCAAGTAGATTGAATTTCACTCTGAATTGCATTATATTCCTGCTGTATGGTGAAACTGGAATCTGTTTGTCTCGCTATTATGGGATGGAGAATTTTGGGCAAGTGATCAGGAATTGGATTTACATGAGGATATATTTTATGAGTAGAAATCGGAAATTCTTGGTGATCGCCACCGCATTCCTGTTGGTCGCGCTCGCTAATCCAGCAGCGTCCTCGGAGTCCGCGGCAACCGCACCAAAAGATTCATTAGAAAAAAAATGGGATGTCAGTGTCCTGCACGTTCCAAGTGACACCATCGTATTCGATGCCACTGAGGGAACTTGGATGACAGTCGATGTCTCTCCGGATGGAAGAGAAATCGTCTTCGACCTCTTAGGTGATATCTACAAGATGCCCATTACCGGTGGAAAGGCGGTATTGCTTTCCGGGGGATTGCCTTATGAGGTCCAGCCTCGCTTTAGTCCTGACGGCAAAAAAATCCTTTTCACCAGCGATAGAGGCGGCGGAGATAATATTTGGATGATGAACTCTGATGGAAGCAAACGCATTCAGATAACAAAAGAAGATTATCGTCTTCTTCATAATCCCTCGTGGCATCCCAGTGGCGATTATCTGGTGGCGCGAAAACATTTCACCAGTCGCCGAAGCATGGGCGCTGGGGAGATGTGGATGTATAATGTTCCGGAAGGCGGGGAGGGCCTGCAGCTGACCAAGCGGAAAAATGACCAGCAGGATGCCAACGAGCCGGTCTTTTCACCAGATGGCCAATATCTTTACTGGGCAGAAGATATGTCGCCGAGCCCGCACTTTGAATATAACAAGGATCCAAACGGCAGCATTTATGTTATCCGCAGGCTCGATCTCCAAACAAACGAGACTCGAAATATAATCGAAATAAATGGTGGCGCCTGCCGCCCGCAGATCAGTCCCGATGGCAAAACTATGGCTTTTGTGCGGCGGGTAAGAGGCCAATCGATTCTGGCTCTTTTTGATCTGGCGAGTAACCAGATACGGCATTTATGGGATGGCCTTGACGAGGATCAGCAAGAAACCTGGGCGCTTTTTGGAGTTTATCCGGGGTTTAGCTGGACACCTGATGGCCGAAATATCGTCATTTGGGCCAAAGGGAAGATATGGCGAATCGATATTGCCTCAGGAAAACCAACGCAGATTCGATTTGAAGCCCATATAACACAAATTGTAGCGAGGGCGCTTCGCTTTCCGCAAACATTCGGCGGTCCTACATTTCCGGTCAAAGTCATTCGTTGGCCCCAAGTGACCTCTGATAAAAGTGAGATTATTTTTCAAGCCCTTGGATACCTGTACAAGAAGCCTCTTAACGGTAATAATCCTTCAAGAATCACTGCTCAAATGGACCACTTCGAATTCGCCCCGGCATTGTCACCGAATGGACGCGATATAGTTTTTACAACCTGGAATGACGTCAATGGCGGGACTGTGAGAATTGTTGGTATCGATGGGAACAAGGAGCGGATTATCGCCTCACAACCGGGACATTATGTATCGGCACAATTCTCTCGTGACGGACAATGGATAGTGTATCATCGTGGTGTGGGCGATGAATTTCGCGGCCGCCTTTGGGAAAATGACCCGGGCATTTATGTGGCTGATGTCAATGGCAAGACAACACCGCGGTTCTTGACCCGTGAAGGCGAAAATCCTCGTTTTTCAAAAGATGGAAAGCGAATTTATCTGATATCCCGTGAAGGGGAGAAGGCGGCGCTTGTAAGCGTCAATCTTCTTGGTTCGGATCGCCATATCCACGCTATTTCAGAACGAGCGATCGATTTCCTCCTGTCGCCGGATGAGACGTGGCTGGCATTTGAGGAACTTTGGAATACTTATGTAATCCCCTATCCTCGAATGAGCAATCCTGTGGAGATAGGTCCGGAGATGAGGGCTGTTCCTGTAAGGAAACTTTCAAGCGATGGGGGAACTTACCTTTCGTGGTCCCCTGATAGCAAAGAGGTTTTCTGGAGTCTGGGATCTAGCTTGTTCAGCGCGGAACCATCCCTTTTG
>PFXJ01000102.1:5843-77631 GCA_002791595.1 candidate division Zixibacteria bacterium CG_4_9_14_3_um_filter_46_8 | reverse complement strand
TGATACCACAAATTTCCCCAAACCGAAAGTGGTAGAACTTGGTTGGGCTGAAAAAGCTGATATACCGAATACCGATCTCTATTTTGTTGGCGGAACGATTCTTCCTATGAACGATCTATCGGTAGTTAAGGATGGTGTGGTGCACGTGGTCGGAAATAAAATTATGGAGGTTGGCACTCGAGATGGAATCAAAATCCGGAAGGATGCAAAGGTTATCGATATAACCGGCAAAACCTTGTTGCCGGGCCTTATTGATATACACGCTCATCCGGGTTCCAGCAATCAATCGGTATATTCCCATCAGGATTGGGCTTTTCTAGCTAATCTTGCTTTTGGGGTCACAACCATGCATGATCCGAGCAATAACTCTCAAATGATTTTTGCCTCAGCGGAGTTGCAGAAACAGGGCGCAATCCTCTCGCCGCGCATATTCAGCACTGGCACAATCCTATATGGAGCTGAAGGGGATTTCAAGACAGTCATTAATAAATATGAGGATGCGGTCGGCGCCATAAAGCGCACCGCCGCCTGGGGAGCGATCACGGTCAAAAGCTACAACCAACCGCGGCGCGAACAGCGCCAGATGGTTATAAAGGCCGGACATGAATTGGGCATAATGGTTGTACCGGAAGGATCATCGACATTCAACTATATGATGGCCATGCTTCTTGATGGCCATACGACTCTCGAGCATCCAATCCCTGTGGCGCCGCTGTACGATCCGGAACTCAGGCTTTTGAGTCGTTTTGGCACTGGCTATACTCCGACATTAATCGTTGGTTACGGTGGGCTTTGGGGAGAGAATTACTGGTATCAGCAAAGCAACGTTTGGGAAAATGAGCGTCTTGCGAGGTTTACTCCTCGTTGGGTGATAGATCCCCGCTCCATTCGCCGCACAATGGCGCCGGAATGGGAATACCATCATTTCGCCCTGGCCAAAACCGCGACCGAGATTTTGCACCGGGGAGGTAATGTTGAATTGGGTGCGCATGGGCAGTTGCAAGGACTCGGCGCCCATTGGGAGTTGTGGATGCTCCAGCAGGGTGGAATGACAAATCATGAGGCGTTGCGTTGCGCCACCTGGATGGGAGCCCGCTGTATCGGCTTGGACAAAGAGATCGGAAGTATTCAGTCCGGGTTACTGGCAGATCTCATCATAATTGACGGGGACCCTCTTAGTGATATCAGGCAATCGGAGAACATAATTTATACAATGATCAATGGCCGTCTCTATGACGCTCAATCCCTGGAGCAGATCGAACCGCAACGAATACCGCTTCCAAAAGGTCCCAACCTCGAATCTGTTTTGGGTCTGGAAGTTGGCGGTTCGTGCTCTGGACATTAAGAAATAAATGAAGAAATTTGGGAGAATCTCAGGAGGCCTTTTTATGAATAGAAGTTTAATAGTAAAACTGATTGTCCTCTTATCTTTCGTATCAGTAGCGGATCTGGCGGCGCAGGGGTCAACTGGGATCGGTGATGATCCTTTTATCTGGTTGGAGGAGGTTGAAGGAAGCGCCGCCCTCGAATGGGTCAATGCTCATAATAGCACCACAATGGCCGAGTTCGCGAACGATTCCAATTTTATTCGATTCCAGAATGAGGCCTTGACCATCTTAAACTCAAAGCATAGGATTCCGTTCGGGACTTTTACCGGCGGGTATGTCTATAACTTTTGGCAAGACGATTCAAATGCAAAAGGATTGCTGCGGCGAACCACTCTGGATGAATACACAAGGAGAAATCCCAAATGGGAAATTCTGCTTGATATAGACAAGCTCAACGCCAAAGAAGGGAAGAACTGGGTTTACAAAGGAGCCGTCACCCTCCCGCCCGACAATTCCCGATGTATGATAGCCCTTTCTTCGGGCGGGCAGGACGCTGTTTATTACCGTGAATTTGATTATGACCAAAAGTCGTTCGTCGCGGATGGATTCAATTTGCCCGAAGCCAAGAGTATGGTCGCATGGTATGACGAGAATACCTTGGTAGTGGGTACTGATTTCGGCCCAGGCACACTCACTTCATCAGGCTATCCGCGAATATTAAAACTTTGGAAACGAGGGACGCCTCTTGCGCAAGCGAAGGCGATTATGGAAGGAGATATTTCAGATGTCGATGTTTCCGGGCAGGTCGAATTCAGGCCGGAAGCTAAATATTTATTCCTCTATAGGAGTGTTTCGTTTTGGCAGACCAAAAAGTGGCTGGTCGATGAGAATCTCAATAAAATCGAGCTTCCGTTTCCCGCGGATGCTGAGGTCGCCGCCGTATTCAAGAATCGTCTGATTGTACATCTAAATTCCGATTGGCTCAGCTTCAAGGAGGGTGCGCTATTGGCAGTCAAGACAATTGATCTCCAATCCGATAATATTGTCCCAAAGGTCGAAATCATATACGAGCCGGACTCGATCAGTACCATCAGCGGCATAGCGGCGATTAAGGAATATATTATTGTTTCCATTTTGCAGAATGTGAGAGGTAAAGCGCTTTGTTTCGAGGTCTCTGATAGTAGTGGAGGAGTATCCAAGTGGTCTCATTGGGAAATGAAACTCCCGGATTCGGGATCAATTCATATTATGTCCACCGACGCTTTCAATAATGTGGTCATGATGACATTCGAAGATTTCACTACCCCCACGAAACTCTACTTATTTTCCGACCCCAAAGCTAAGCCGCGGGAAATCAAGTCCCTGCCCGAAATGTTCGACTCCGGCGATCTGAAAACTTCCCAACTTACTGCGAAAAGCAAAGATGGAACAATTATCCCATACTTTCTCATTTCATCAAAACATCTTGATTCAAATGGCCTTAATCCTACCCTGCTCTATGGCTACGGAGGCTTCCGAGCCACCGAAACACCGAGATATTCAGCAATATTGGGAAAGCTCTGGCTCGAAAACGGCGGCACTTACGCCCTGCCGAATATTCGCGGAGGCAGCGAATTTGGACCGAAATGGCACAAAGCCGCGCTTCTTGGGAACCGTCAGAAGGCATTCGATGATTTCATCGCCGTAGCCGAGGATCTGATAAGACGAAAGATAACATCCCCGAAATATCTTGGAATTATGGGCGGAAGCAACGGAGGCCTTCTTATGGGGGCTGCTTTCACTCAAAGACCGGATTTGTTCAACGCCGTGGTCTGCCAGGTCCCGCTGTTGGATATGCTAAGATATACCAAGCTTCCGCCGGGCGCCTCCTGGATTGGGGAATATGGAGACCCGGACTCCCCCGGTATGAGGCCTTATATCGAGAAATATTCGCCTTACCAAAATCTCAAAAACGGAGTAGCCTATCCGCAGGTTCTCTTTGTAACATCAACGCGTGATGACCGTGTTCATCCGGGCCATGCCAGAAAAATGGCGGCTAAGATGGAGCAAATGGGGAATAAAATCTACTACCTCGAAGAAATGACAGGCGGCCACAGCGCTGCCGCCGACAACATTCAAAGGGCAAGGAGACAGGCACTGGAATATTCCTATTTATCAAAGATGCTTCGCCTGAGATATTATGAGCGATAGAATCACTCAGTTAGGTGAAGGGTCGAAAATGGATCCTGAATACAACCGACATCCACGAGGCTTCTGGTTTGTTTTTTGGGGCGAACTTGCCGAGCGCGCCAGCTTCTACGGAATGAAAGCGCTTCTTGTAATGTATATGATCGATTCTCTCGGATACTCCGACGCCAACAGCGCCACAATAGCATCATTCTTTACGGCGGCTTGCTATATCCTGCCGATACTGGGCGGCTATGTGGCTGATCACTGGCTCGGGAAATTCCGAACCATAATCTATTTTGCCATTCCCTATATAATGGGACATATCGTCCTCGGCACTTTCTCTGGCGAGGTCGGCCTCTATGTGGCCTTAGCCCTGCTGGCCGGCGGTTCAGGTTCCATTAAGCCGAACATTAGCACGCTTATGGGATTGATGTACCAAAAGGAGGGGAAAGAGCATCTTTTGACCCAAGCTTTTTCCTGGTTTTATATGGCCATTAATATCGGCGCCGCTTCCACAGTGACTACTCTTCCGTTTGTCCGCGACCGGTTTGGGTACAGCGCGGCGTTTATGGCTCCCACCATAATGATGATAGTTTCTCTGGGAATATTTTTTCTCGGCAAGAAGCACTATCCCATGGAGGAAATCCGAAGAGATAACCTCAAAGTCAAGAGCTTTCAGCAACGCCGTGATGAACGTATCGCTCTGGTGAGGTTGTCGGGTTTATTTCTGCTCATTGTGTTCTTTTGGTCGATATTCGACCAATCTTATTCCACCTGGACACTTTTCGCTCGCGATTATATGGTTCTGGAAACTTTCGTAGGCCGCATCCCTCCCGATGCCATTCAAGGCCTAAATCCAATCTTGATCGTGCTGATGAGCCCGCTCTTTGCGTGGCTCTGGTCCAAAACGGACCGGAGCGTGGCCCATAAGCTTTCCTCGCCCAAGAAAATGCTTCTTGGCTTTTTTCTTGTCATTCTGTGTATGGGAGTAATGACCTCAGCCGGTTACTACGCCGCTTCTGAAAAAGTGTCAATTTTGTGGGAGGTTGCGGCTTATCTCTTAATCACCGCCGCGGAACTCTGCATTTCCGTCATTGGCCTCCAATTGGCATTTGAAGAAGCTCCCGATAGTATGAAGTCGATGATTACCGGATTCTGGCTTTTTACTGTTTTCCTCGGTGATATTCTCGCCGGATGGTTTTCGCGCATTTATACTCAAACCACGCCGGGCAACTTTTTCGGCATAATGACAATTTTGATCCTTATCGTCACTTTGGTTTTCTATCCTGTCAGCAAGCGGTTTGAAAGGAAGCCAGCAAAATTAGGTGGCAATATGAGGTAGGCCGTTCTCCCGATTTCATCGGGATGCGCTACTGATTGCCCGCCCTAGGCAGACACGCAGGTCTTTTCCTATGGTTTGACGCTCAGTCGGGTCTCAATTAGCAGGTTGGCATTCCGAAGGCGACAAAGTCCCGGAGAAACCCTACCTAGTTTTCTATTTATTGTTGTATTGGCCTTAACCGATGTTTGTCGGAATATTCCCATAATTTAGGCTGAGCAATATCCAAGCGTATGTATCACAATAATTGGTAAATTAAATATATGCAAAAACTTAGCCTTCAGAATGAAGTTTATTATCTTTGGCATATAATTTAAATCATAAGGTAATCAATGATGAAAAGCAACTAAAGGCAAATTTTCCGAATAGCATGGATTGGAGGGCGAAATGAACTTATTTAAGCGAATTAGCTTGACATTAAAAATCGCCGGAGCTGTCATTCTTGCACTTGGCATTGGAATTATCGGAGGTTGCGGCAAAGTTGCGCCGAATAGTCCTGACTATCAGCAGACAACTTACCGGGAACCATTCGGGGCAAATGCAATTGCGGCAAAATGGGGCCAATGTTATAGTTTTGATCTCGGCCAAACAATAAATGAGACGATGGGTAATAAGGGTGGCCATTTTGATCTTGAAACTAATAATAAAGATTATAAAGCCAAATTCGAAGTCCCCCAAAAATCGCTGGATAATGACGTCGATATCACTTGTACACCTTCATGGTATTATACAGCGAGCGGCATAGTCTATGTTCTGGATTTTGGACCGGATGGGCTGATATTCGATCCACCGGCTACATTGGAGATGAAGGTAAAGGGATTTGAGGATTTTAATCCGACAGGAAAAGACTATATTGGATTTGAATTATCCTGGTATGATCCTGAAAATTCCGGTTGGGAATTACAGAAATTTGAAGTAAAGAAAGATAAGGAAAATATCAAGTTTGATATTCATCATTTCTCAAGATATGCAATAAGTGGCCGCGTTCAGTAATATTATATGTCGTCATTAATCAGCCAAAACACATATTGAAAATCGGGGGAGGGATTTGCTCCCTCCCCGCCTGCAAAATCAACTTTTACTTCAGTAATGTCATCCGCTTGGTGAACATTTTCTCGCCTGTGGCGGGGTGTCCCGACTTGTCGGGACGGATGAGGGTGTAACCCACAAGCTCCCTCATCCTCCGACTCCCTCTCCCATTAATTGGGAGAGGGGAAGGGGTGAGGGAAATTACTTCAGCCACTAATCTTACCCCTCCCCCAAATACGCCTTCCGCACCTGCTCATTTTTTGAGAGTTCAACGGCAGTGCCTTGCATTGTTATCTGCCCGGTCTCCATCACATAGCCGAAATCAGCGACTTTCAAGGCGAAATGAGCATTTTGTTCGACCAACAAGATAGTCATTTTGAGTTCATGATTTATCTCGACGATCTTATCGAATATCGCTTTCACCAGAATTGGGCCGATGCCCAGGGATGGTTCATCCAAAAGGAGCATCTTCGGGCGAGCCATCAATGCCCGCCCGATGGTGAGCATCTGCTGTTCGCCTCCTGATAATGTTCCTCCGGCCTGCTTAATTCGCTCCTTCAAACGGGGGAACAGAGTAAAAACATATTCAAGCTCGCGACTCAATTGATGCCGATCATCACGCAGATATGCTCCCATTTCAAGATTTTCTTTAACGGTCAGGTTCGAAAATATCATCCGACCCTCAGGAGCATGGGATATGCCCATGGCCACAATTTTATGAGGCGGGAAATTGGTTATGTTATCTCCATTGAAGCGAATGCTACCCCCTGTTGATTTAAGCAACCCGGAAATTGTTTTTAAGGTGGTGCTTTTGCCCGCGCCATTTGCGCCCAGTAAGGTAACTATTTTCCCGCTTTCCACACAAAGCGTTATTCCTCTGATGGCGGCGATGGCCCCATATCGAACTTGTAAGTCGGTGATTTCCAGCATCGCTAAATTAGACTTGCTCCCCTAAGTAAGCTTCAATTACCGAAGGATTATTGCGAATCTCCAAAGGAGTCCCCTGAGCAATCATAATTCCATAATTTAGAACCATAATTCGCTCGCAGATATTCATTATAACTCTCATATCATGTTCGATTATCAGTATGGAAATGTCGAAACGATCTTTGATTGATTTAATAAGTTTCACCAGCGCGATCTTCTCGGACGAATTCATGCCAGCGGCTGGTTCATCGAGAAGCAATAATTTCGGCCGGGTTGCCAAAGCGCGCACGATTTCTACTCTGCGCTGGCTGCCGTAGGGGAGAGAGACCGCAATTTCGTCCTTGACATCTGTCAGACTAAATATCTCCAGTATCTCCATAACGTTACTGGCGATTTTATTCTCTTCGCGCTGGTAACTTCCGACCCGTCCGACAGCTTGCATAAAACCATATTCGATATTTTTATTGAAAGCCGCCTGCACAGTTTCATAAACTGTCAGAGATGGAAAGAGGCGTATATTTTGGAATGTGCGGGCGATGCCCAGCTTGGCGATTTCGTGGGGTTTCAATCCGACAATGCGCCGGGTATTAAATGCAATGTTTCCGGAAGTAGGGCGATATACTCCGGTAATCATATTGAACACAGTAGTCTTGCCTGCCCCGTTGGGGCCAATGAGGCCGGCAAGGTCATTACCTGCTATGTCAATGGTCAGGTTTTCAACTGCGGTTAATCCACCGAATTTTATGGTGCAGGAATCCAGCGACAATAAGCCCATAACGTGTTACTTCGTCCTCCCCGCAGGTCCGATAGAAAAACGATTAGCGAGACTTTTGAACCAGGTTCCGCTTCCAAACAATCCCTGCGGACGGGTAATCATTATGATAATGAGAAGCAATGAATAAATAACCATGCGATATTCGGCGATAGCGCGCAGGGCTTCGGGAAGGATTGTCAATATCGTGGCTGATAATATTACTCCACCGATACTCCCCATTCCCCCCACGATCACCATCACTACAATTTCGAACGACTTGAGAAAGCCAAATTGCATCGGATTAATATAGGTGACAAAATGGGCGTAAAGCCCACCCGAAATTCCCGCAAAAAAAGCGCCGAAAATAAATGCCATCACCTTGAATCGGGTGGAACTGATGCCGATGGCTTCGGCGGCAATTTCATCATCTCGAACGGCAAGAAAACCCTTTCCATAAGTGGAATGGATCAGGTTGAAGACAAAATATATGACTGCAGAGACGATCGAGAATACCCAGAAGAAGTTAGTAAGCTTGGGAATGCCGGTAAACCCTCGCGCCGCTCCCAAATAATTTACATTTTGGACAATGACCCTAATTATTTCGCCGAAACCAAGGGTAGTTATCGCCAGATAATCTCCTTTTAGCCTTAGGCTGGGAATCCCCACCAGCAGTCCAAAAATAGAAGCCAGAACGCCGCCACAAATTAATGAGAGCGCAAAGATCGATGCACCGGCAATGGCGCCACTTTCGGCAGGCAGCACTGCCGTGATTACCGATGCGGTATAAGCCCCAATGGCCATAAAACCTGCATGCCCCAGAGAGAATTGTCCGGCAAAACCATTGATGAGATTTAGGCTTGATGCCAGAATGATATTGATGCCGATATAAATAATGATTTGAAGGTAATAGGGATTGATCTCGTTTTGAAGCAAAGAAACCAGAGCGCTTATCAGCACTCCCGCAATCAAAAATAGCAGGGGTCTATGACCTCTCATCTGGGCTAAACTTTCTCCGATTCATGTTTTCCGAACAAGCCCGAGGGCTTAAAGAGAAGGATTATTATCAGAACGCCGAACGCGATGGCATCACGAAACGTGGAAGAGATATACCCGGCCACGAAAGTTTCCGTGAGGCCGATGATTAGTCCTCCAACAGCCGCGCCCAAAAGATTGCCGATGCCGCCCAATACTGCTGACACAAATGCTTTCAATCCCGGGAAAATTCCCATCAAAGGGTTAATGCTGGGATAAATTGAAGCGTAGAGCAATGCGGCGGCGCCAGCCAGGCTCGATCCGAGCACGAACGTGAAGCTTATCACCGTATCAACGTTAATTCCCATCAGGGAAGCCGCGTTGGGATTGTTTGAAACAGCCCGCATTGCCGTGCCCATTCTGGTATTGAAAACGATAAAACGAAGAGCCAACATCAGCGCAATGGCGGTTACAATTACGACGATGGAATTGGTGCTGATTACAAGATTCTCAGTATTGACCACAGTGCCTGCGGGAATCAGCGTTGGGAATGGTTTTGGATCGGGTCCAAATAAAAGCTGGCCGCCGAATTCCAGAAACAGAGACACTCCAATGGCGGTAATCAGCACGGTCAATTTGGGGCGGGAACGTAATGGCCGATAAGCGAGCTTCTCAATTGTAACTCCCAGCAATGAACATCCGACCATGGAAATTGCCAATACAATAAGGCCGGCAATTAAGGGAGGTCCACCAATGGCGGCAGCAATCGGCGGAGCAAGATAAAAACCTATGAAAGCTCCTATCATAAAAACATCTCCGTGAGCAAAGTTGATGAAGCGGAGAATACCATATATCATAGTATATCCCAATGCAATCAATGCATAGATGCTCCCTAATGAGATTCCGTTGACTATTTGTTGAAGTAACTCGTTCATGCCGCCTGTCGCCCGGCAGGTTTAGGGCTGGATAGTCTCCAGGTAGTGGGTTTTGCCTCCATCAATAGCCAGAATCACTGCCGATTTGCGCGCATTTCGATCTTTGTCAATCGTAATCCTGCCCGTGACTCCGATAAAATCCTTCGTAGAGGCAAGCGCATCACGAATTTTCGCCGCATCGGTATTCCCAGCTCGTTTTATGGCATCAAACAGGATTAGGGCGGCATCATATCCGAGAGCCGCCATAGCATCTGGAGTATCAGTGAAATTCGATTTGAATTTGGCCACAAAACTCTTAACAAGTGCGCTGGTGTCATCGGGAGTGAAATGATTCGTGTAATAAGTGCCATTCAGCGCTTCGCCGCCAATTTCCAGCAGTTTCACGGAGTCCCAGCCATCGCCGCCAAGCATAGGCATATTCATATTGAGTTCCCTCGCCTGTTTTACGATCAAGGCGGCTTCAGTATAGTAGCCAGTTACCACAATTAATTGAGGATCGGTAGATTTCAGAGCGGTAAGCTGAGCTCGGAAATCAGTATCGCCCTCGCTATATGCTTGTGCGGCGACAATCTCGCCGCCCAATTGAGTGAATGTATGCTCGAAAAATTGGGCCAAACCGATACTGTAATCATTTTTAACATCTTTCAAAATAGCGGCGCGTTTCAATTTTAGAGAGTTTGCCGCGAATTTAGCGATCACTTCACCCTGGAACGGGTCGATAAAACATACGCGAAAAATGTAATCGCCTTTCTTGGTAACTTCCGGATTAGTTGAAGCGGGGCTGACCATCGGGATTTTATTCGCTTGGCATATCGGTGCGGCGGCAAGGCTCCGTGAAGAAGCTACTTCGCCAATAACAGCCTTCACATTGTCTCGGGTGATAAGCTTAGTAACGGCCGTCGCCGCTTCCTCCGGCTTGGATTGAGTATCCTCAGTAACCAAAATCATTTTTTTGCCCAACACGCCACCCGCTTCATTGACTTCCTTGAAAGCCAGCATTAATCCGTGATGCGTGGAAAGCCCGAATGTGGCGGTAGTGCCGGTCAGAGAGGAATATTCTCCGATTAGAATCTCATTTTGATTTTCCTTCCTGCCACAGCCCTGTGTGGCTATCAGGAAGATTAAGAGAAATAAAAAAACACAATGCTTCTTCATTTTGACCCTTTAATCATTTCACTTTAGCCCTCAAGATAAATCGGATGGATGTGTTTTGTCAAGCAATGAAATGGGTTAGTTTATATAATCCTGCATCGGGAGCAACTGCTCCCGATGCAAGGTGAAAAAATGAAGGCAATAAAAAACAAAGGGAGCAGATTACTTTACTAAGGTCATCCTTTCCGTGAATGCTCTTTCACCGATAGTCAGTTTCGCGAAGTAGATGCCGGACGAGAACCCCGAAGCTTCCCAAGCAATACTATGCCGGCCTGCTTTCTGAAATCCATCAACCAATTCTGCTACCTTTTGTCCAAGCATATTATAAATCGCTAAACTTGCCTCTCCGGCGGCGGGCAATTCATAAATAATGGTAGCCGATGCGTTGAACGGATTGGGATATGCTCCAATGAGGCCATATTCGTCGGGTGTCCCATCATCCTGGCCCCAACCCCCTTCAAGTATCCATTCCCCGTATCCATCCGTCAAGCGCGAACCGGTTACGGCAAATTGGAATATGGCCGAGTCGCATTTTACTGGCTGATCTCCACAGTAGGATATATAATCGTAAGTTCCTGTTGGGGCGAAGCCCGGAACCATCTGATTGAGATGCGCGCTCAGGAATTGGCCTGCATTTAAGGGAATATTAGGGAAGTTCCAGATTTGATAGAAATTGCCCAAGTATTTGACTCCAACCCATACATCAGTCAAAATCGAGTTAGAGGTTGGATTGCCAATAATGCCGGTAGCTCCGAACGAACCGCCGGGCGGAATGTTTATGGGATAAGTGTCTGGAATCATATTTACATCGCAGCAAAGGGCATCGCCGGTGTCTGTGAAGTGATGTGCCCAAGATGCGCCGATATACGGATGGGTTTCAATCCTGCCGGTGTTATCGGCCGCTTTTACGTAATACGAGATGACTGAACCCGCAGTCTGAGGGGGAATAAAGACAAAAAATGAGTCAGGATACGCTGAGGTTTCCAGAGGAATATAATTCCAATTTCCATTATCGACTTTATAATAGATCTTGAGCGAATCTTGTATCAGTGCGGCGCCGGAATAAGCTGAAATATAAACAGGAACCCGATAGCCATTGGTATCGCCTTCTTGATCTTGAAGCGGGATGTGATCAACAAAGAGCATCTCCAAGTCGGGAACGCCCATAGCCCGGCAATGGATGGCATCGTCTTCAAGCCAGGAACCAGAAAAACCGAGCACTTCATATCCCGGCATAGCGTTCTGATAAGTCTGTATGGCCAGATTGTCATAATAAGAATTGTTAAATGTGGGGACCAAAACTTTTTTCCCTAAGATGATAGAATTGGTATAAGCCGCACCAGACTGACAATATACCCTCACTATTGTATATGGTTTTCCCCAGGCGGATATTTGTTGTGCCAAGTAGCCGGCCCTGGCATTTAGCCGGGCGTAGCTTGGGTGATTTTGCGCCACCTGTTTTACCAGAATCGTGGTAGGATTTAGGAATTTCGCCCAACAATCAATGTGATGTATTCCAGAATCCTCCACGTAGTCAAGCACAGTATAATCATTGCCAAGATAAGCAAGCATTATGGAATCAATCTGCGCATGAGTTTTGGTCGGATTCTCATCATATACTAGCTTCGATGACATCGACATTCCCAATCCATCCGACATATGATTTCCGCCGGTATGGATCAGATCCATTCCATAAACCGGAATCCCCCAAGCGTTTCCGATTACACCCGGTATAAGATCATCGTATGGTCTTGGACGGTTGTAGATATGATCCACAATTCCCGAATTCCCATCGGAGAAAATAAACCAAGGACCATAATCGCGAGTCCAGTAAGTGTTGGTAGGCGCGATTATGAATTGGGTATGAACCATATTCACTCCGCCGGCAATATAGGCATTTCGAGCACTGGTTTCCTGGGCGGAACTGCCTACTATGGTAGTTACCATCAGATCCTCTGACATCTCCGCTATAATGGCAACGGAAATCCCAAGGGGCCAACGGATTATCACGCCTTGCGAGGGTTCCCATTCCGCCGGATTTCTTATCATTCCGGTAGGCGGCGTCGTTACCTGATGATACATACCGATTTCATCTAATCGAAGCATTTCCTCGGCAGTTAGACCAATTGGGAGAGACTCTTCTTGGGAAGGGCTTTCAGCGAAAAGAATGGAGGGGCTCAGCAAAAACAGAAATGTGAGCAGGAGCACAATTTTTTTCTTCAAAATCTCACCTCATTACCAAAGGTTTATTATTAGGAATTATTATTTTCAGAGGAAATCATAGCTTTTTGCAAATATAATAAATATCCCAATTTTGGCAACATAAAATTGGATGAGGCGTCCAAAGATTGAAGGTTGGATAATGCTCGGCCGGGATAAATAAAATAGCCGCGGGAATGAATGGCCACCGCGATTTAACAGCTATCTAAATCATTATAAGGACGATTTGCGCTTCAATCGGTAAAGTCTCCCCCGTAAGGCGGTGATACGGCTACTTCAATGGCGAATTCAAAGAAGCTATAAATTACACGATTCAAGAGATTCCAAAATCACTGAATGCACGAATAGTATTCTTAGAAAAAGCCTGCTTTATTTCCGGCAAGTAGCTGGGGCATTCTTGAGGATTAATTCACGTTGTCCTTCAAAGGGCTGATGCAAGTTGTTTTGCTTGTTGGGCAAAGGGAGTTTCAAATAGAAGGCGGCCCCCTGACCAGGATTGGATTCCACGCGGATACTGCCTCCCATAGATTCCAAGATCTTACGAGTCGTTGGCAAGCCGATACCAGCTCCTTCTATCCCTTCGGCGTTGAAACGTGCGAAAAGTTCGAATATCTTCTGGTGATGTTCGGAAGCTATGCCCGGACCATTATCTTCAACAAGAAACTCGTTACCAGTAAATCCGATCCTAATCCTTGGAGATTTCGTATTTCCAATGAACTTCACTGCGTTCCCGATGACGTTGGTGAAGACTTGATAAGCTCTCTTCTTGTTGCAGAGGATTTGAGGAAGGTCGGATTGCACCTGGAAGTTTATTGCGCCTCCATTTGGCGACTGCCGCATCTCATTCAACACATCAGAAATCAGGGATTGAGTATTTAGGATCGCGGCAGTATTGTCCACATTTCCAAGCTGGGCTAAATCCATTAGGTCATCAAGCAGGTCATTCATATGCGATGCTGATTCCTGGATGTAATGAAGATATGTTAGAGCTTCCTCAGAAACATTGAAGCCTAATTCCTTCTTCAAGCGTCTGGCATAGCCTTCGACCGAAATCAGCGGGCTTCGCAAATCATGAATGATAGCATAAAGAAAGGTCTGTATCTGGTCCTCGCCATTTTCTAAAGGATTTTGAACTCGGGAAATCTTTTGGGTCGTCAAGGCGCTATCAATCCTATTTCATAATGTAGAACCATTAGGCATCAATTTAGTCCGCCATAATTTAATTCATTAATATTATCGGCAATTACTTTAGGGCATTTAGATTCATTTCAAGTGCCCTCAGTTTCATTCCGATTAACTAAGAAAGGGACGGAAACTATTGAAATGAATGGACGATTCTCCCGCTACGAGGCCAAAGTCAAACTTTCAATAATGCTGATGCTGTTAATTCTGGTGATCAGCAATTTTGCGTCTTCCTTTCTTTTCAAACGGACGCAGGAGCTATTCCTTGCTTATCATTCAATTAACCAACGTCAGATCGCCGGGTTGTGCAAAAACGCGCTTTTTTACTCATCGGGCAACCCCGAAGCGCTCAATTCCATTAATACCCTATATGGGGAAGAATACGGGATAGCTGTTGAAATAATTAGGCGAATCGATTTCGAGTCAGGGAAAATAACTGGCCCTCAATTCTCGAAGGCTCGACTCAAAGATGGCTTTGATAATGTTGAGTCGTATGAATTTCATCCCGATGCGGAATTGCATATTGGATATATCCCATTCGACGTCAATCCTCAAGGTAAAGTTGAATCGCTGCTTATTCTAAAAAGCCGCATTGGTTGGTTCAGTAATTTCTCCAATGCCGCTCGATGGGATAATATTTTCAGATTGGCGGGAATCGCCTCAGTAATCATATTCGGAATACTTGTCATTCGAATGATAACCAGGCCCTATTCTAATATAAGGATATTAGCGGCTTCAACATTGAATGATCGAGCCCTTGATATCGACGATCCCGATGATGCTGAAAAGGCTTTTGATGAAGTAGTAAATGAACTTAAGAGGAAAGAAACTGAACTGCGCCAGATGACGCTCCGTGATAGCAGAAAAACCTTGGGTCTGACCAGCAATTATGATTATATTTTCGGAGGAATTTCCTCGGGCGTAATCGTTATTGACAAAGAAGGGGTTGTAATCCGATTCAATCCTTCCGCATCCGGGATTCTTGAACTCGAAGTCAATTCTATATTAGGCAGGGAATATGAGAAGGCTTTTGCCATGCATCCTGAAATCAAGCATTTGATCCGTAATGCGCTTGAAGCCGCAAAAACCTATTCCAGGGTCGAAATCAATCTTCTGCAAAGAGGTGGACGGAACAAGACCTTGGGTGCAACGTCATCGCTTATTACAAATGAAAATCGCCAGACAATCGGGGTGGCGATATTATTGCTGGATTTGACTCAAATAAAGAAGATCGAATCGGAAACTTCATACAGGGAGAAGATGGCGGCTCTTGGAGAAATGTCCGCTGGCATGGCTCATGAGATCAGAAACTCGGCTGCAGCAATATCGGGATTCGGAAAACTGATATCGAAATTTGCTGATGATGCTGAAAGGGTCCGAAGTTTATCCGGCGATATCGTTAAGGAATCAAGAGAAATGGAAACGTTGATGAGAAAATTCCTTGCCTTTGCGCGCCCAGTTGAGATCAGCAAGGATACCATCGAAATCTGCGGGCTGATAAATGATTGCATTAATTACCTGAAAACATCCAATGAATATATTAACATTAGGAAAATAATATCGCCAGTCCTGCCAAGCATTATGGGTGATTATCAGCTCATAAAGCAATGTCTTTGCAATATTCTAAAAAACGCCCAAGAAGCATCTAATGACAACGGTGAGATCGTTATCAAGGCGGTGTCAATCAGGGTCAATTCCCCCGATTTCATTCAAGGTCGTGCGACCGAATACATCAAAATTGTCATCGCTGACAGCGGCAAAGGAATTGAATCTGAATATTTGAAAAAGATTTTCGATCCGTTTGTCACAGACAAAGATCATGGCAGCGGTCTCGGTTTGGCTATCGTGAGAAAAATCATTGCACTGCATAATGGGATTGTCAAGGTCCACAGTCGGAGTGGAAAGGGGACTTTATTCTCCATCTATTTACCAATTGAAAATAAGGAGCAAAAATTAGTGGAAAATGGAATCGGCGCGGTTTCAACAATCCCGATCACATTTTGATTTGATAATCCTTCCTTATATTCATTTGACTTAAGACATATCATAATCAATATTTAGATGCATTATTCTGATGGGCAAAGCCAGAATGGGATTCGCTCGGATCGCATTTTGAGAATGATGCATCTGGCAATGATGAATGCGAATTGTGTATTGATAAACTCATGGAAGATATGGCGCAACTCAATATCGTTCACCTGATCAATGTCCGCTGGTATAATGCCTGCGCTTATTATGCCCTGGCATTGGCGGCGGCGCAGAAGAGGCTGGGCCATAATGTGTTGCTCGCAGGTGATGGGGATAACCCTTACATCTCCCTGGCGAGAGATTGGGGACTTGAATTCGATTTAAGGCCGCAATTTTCATCTTATTTCCCTAATCTGATAAAGAACTTGATGTGGCTAAGAAAGTTGTCTAAAGAGAAGGGATTTGAGATAGTGGTTGCCCATAGGGGAGAGGCCCATGTGGCTGCTGCCTTAGCGAAAATGATTTTTGGGTTAGATTATGTGTTAATCAGAGTCCGAGGCGATGTCCGGCCTCCACGAAGTGATTCATATAATAGGTTGCTTTATGGCAAAGCGACCGACGGAATCATTTGCCCGACCGATAAACATCGCCGCCGGTATTTAAAAACATTCCGGATTGATTCCTCTATGGTGATTACAATTCCCGCTGGGATAGAATACGAACATTATCGGAAACCGCTAAATCAAGTCGAACTCAAAGGAAAATATGGAATCAAAGATGGAGATCGGGTAGTGACTATCTTGGGACGGCTTTCTCCCATCAAAGGTCATGAAGTATTCATTAGGATGGCTGGACTCTTGAATGATCTGCGCAATGTCCATTTCCTCATAGCTGGCAAGGAATATGAAGTGAGAATCGATGATTTGCATCGCTTGATAGATAAGTATGGCGATCCTGAGAAATTTACGATCATCGGACAAGTCGATGATGTCAGAGCGATCCTTCAAATCACCGATATCGCTGTAATTCCATCACTGGGGTCGGAAATGATAGCGCGGGTAGCCCTCGAATTTATGGCTTCAGGAAAACCGATCGTGGCCAGCAATGTCAATGCTCTGGCAGAAATAATCGATGACGGCGAAGGCGGATTCCTGGTGAAGGCAGGCGATATCGATGGTTTCGCCAATGCGGTCAAAATCTTGTTGGATGATACTGATAGAAGAGACTCATTCGGAGCCCATAACCTATTGCAAGCACAGACCAGATTTTCAACTGAGAAATGGGCCCAGGATTCAATCAATTTCTATAAGGGTTTTTTGAGGTAGTTTAGAGATATCTAATATGCTCGAAGACAGAAACAAGCAAAGACAAATCATCCTGGGATATGACGTAAACAAGGTATTTGCGCAGAAGCCGCGATTACAATCGAAATATCCTTTGAACCTCCTGAGAGCGATTGTAAACAGAAACGATATCTCGAGCATCGTTTTATATTCCAATCGGAGTCGCCACCAGCTCACTGCCCTAAAGCAATCTCTAGGAAACCCAGAATTGAGATTCCAGAATTATTATTCTCCGGGAAGATTGATACGGGAGAGGAAGCTATCCATATTCCATTCTTTCGGCGCTTTTTTTCCAGAGACGAGGAGATTCAAACGAGTCCTGTCCCTTACCGATTATTCGCCTCTGGTCAGCGAAATGGTCTTCGAAAACCGAGGGTTTCATTCTAAATGGATAAGTATGCTTCGCAAGTTCAATGCCATTATTTGCCCATCGGAATTGTCGGCCAAAATGATTATAGATCACTTGCCGGAAAAAGCCGGGGATATCAGGGTTATACTACCTGGTGTAGATATTGATAGCAACCTTACAATTGATGAAAAGAAAACCAGATCCATTATGGGAAAATACTCGATAAATGGAGCGTATTTCCTTTTTGTGGGAAGAATAGCCCCGGGAAGGAATATACAAAATTTGATCAAGGCTTATATCAAGTACTGGCAAAGGTCGCAGACAGTGCCGTCCCTGGTGATGCTCTCCGAAACCGATGATGATTTTGGTCGGAAATTGCTAAAGGATACCGAGTTGCTCAGATCGAAGGGTAAATTCGCAATCACAGGCCGAGTTACGGAAGAGGATCTTCATTATTTATACTTTTCTGCTCGAGCTCTTATCTATCCGGTGGCAACTGATGTTTACTCGCCCCAGATTATCGAAGCGATGGCGATGGGAGTGCCGGTGATATGCAGCGGAGAGGGTTTTGGGGCTGAGATAGATACTGGGGCGGCTCGATTTATCATTCCTTACGAGCCAGATGACATCTGCTCTGCGATAGAAGCCGTTGAATCAAATCCTGAGTATCGCTCTCAATTAATAGAAAATGCAAGGATATTTGCCCGAAAATATAACTGGGAATCAACCGCAAGGCAGATCCTTGATCTTTATAATGAGTTAATTGACAAGAACGTTTAATTGATCAGCTTGTGCGCCTCTGGCGCAATGGAGAAGGCAATTTAATTGAGCGAAACCATTTCCGCAGTATTAATTACTCTAAATGAGGAAAAGAATCTTCCCCGCGCCCTTGCCGGATTGCATTGGGTGGACGAAATAATAATTGCTGATACAGGCAGTATTGACAACACATTGGAAGTTGCCCGAGGATATACTAAGAACGTCTTTTCAATTCCCTGGCAAGGTTTTGGCGATGCCTATAACCGTGCTTTGGATTTCGCCACCCGCGATTGGATTTATTTTATTCATGCCGACGAGGAAATGACGCCGGAATTGGAGTCGGAGATTCGGGCGGTGCTGGCGGATGGGGGTCGGGGCGTGACCGGATACTACGTCGCTCGTTTGCCGAATTTCCTGGGATATTGGCTGAGGCATGGAGGGTGGTATCCCAGCTACGAGATGAGATTGTTTCGTCGGGGAAAGGGAAGATGCAATGCCAGGGTCGTTCATCAGGATGTTATCATTGAAGGCAAGACAAGCTATTTGAAAAGCTATTTGCTTCATTACACTGATCCCTCGATGGAAACTTATCTTGAAAAAATGAATCGAGTTACCACCATGGCCGCCCTAGAGCTATTTGATAAAAGGCGGAAGAGCAGTCTCGGAGACATTGCATTCCGACCGCTCGCGGTATTCTTCAAAATGTTTATGGCTAAATGTGGTTTCCTTGATGGTTTCCCGGGATTGCTTGCGGCATCGCTTTCATTAATGCATGTATTTATCAAGTATGTAAAATTAAGGATGTTGTGGAGGAATAAAACTGCTTGAATGAATGGCAATAGTCACTATAATATCCTCGTAGTTAGAACTGATGCTATTGGTGATTTGCTATTAGCCGAGCCGGTGGCGCAGGTTCTAAAGCTCTGCGCTCCAGATTGTAGTGTGACGTATATGGTTTCAAAATATGCGGCTCCGCTTTTATTCGGCAATCCCAATATCGACCGAATTATTCGTTTTTCTTCAGAGGATTTTAGTTTTAATTACTCGAATATCAAGAAAGCCGTTGGTATATTGCGAATGTCAAAATTCGATATTGCGATTATTCTTCGTCCCACTCTTTTCAATGCGTTGGCAGTAGCGGGTGCCGGAATCCCGATCCGGATCGGAACCGGATATCGTTTATATAGCTTTTTATTTAATAAGAAAGTTCTGGAGCATCGAAAGGTGAATTTGAAAAGTGAAATGGAATATAATCTTTCTATGCTCAAGGCGATCAATATGAATTTTGAAATCTCCGCCCAGGATTTCAAACCGAAAGTGTACATTGAGGGTGCCGATTTGCAGAGAGCCAGCAAAAAACTGGCTGAAATGGAAATGAAGGACGATGAGGTTGCTGTTTTGATACACCCGGGTGGGCGTGGCTCTGCCCCAAAGTGGCCATTGAGCCGGTATATCCAATTAATGGAGAAACTGATTCAACTGCCGGGAGTAAAACCTATCCTGACAGGCAAAGATGATGATTTTAACAATAGCCAGAGAGCGCAGACCACTGCTTTTACAGAGAAACTCAATGGTCGGGTTATCAATCTGATAGGCTGGGGTGATCTAAGGGATTTCATGGCTTTGATCTCGTTGTCTCGTCTGGTCGTAACCAATTCAACAGGATCTGCGCATTTGGCTGCGGCCGCGGGGACTCCCCTAGTTGCTATCTATCCTGACTCGCAAAATTATAGTCTAAAGCGCTGGGCCCCAGTAGCCAACCCCGAAAATATCAGTGTAATTGCAGGGCCGGATGTAAGCGCAATAGGGATTGAGAAAGTGCTGGGCGAATGCATGCACTACCTTTTGAATGAATCGCATGGACTATGAATTTAGCTGAATTTATAATCAATGTTGAGGCTTTTAACGCCAATATCAATATCCCGCTCATCCGCAAAGCATACGAATATGCTACTAACGCCCATAGGGAACAGACTCGCCGGTCCGGCCAGCCTTATATCAGCCATTGTTTAGAGGTGGCATTCATATTGGCTGAACAGCACATGGATTCCACAACTCTAGCGGCAGGAATCCTTCACGACGTCGTCGAAGATACCCCTGTTCAGATAGATGATATCAAGCGGGACTTCGGCGAAGAAATAGCTCTTCTTCTTGACGGTCTGACCAGGATCAGCGGCATTCGCTGTGTTGATAACGTTGAAGAACATGCCAACTATTACCGCAAGATGATTTTAGCGATGGCGGAGGATGTGCGGGTAGTGATAATTAAACTTGCCGATCGCCTACATAATATGAGGACTTTGGAATTCATGCCGGCTGATAGGCGGATTGCGATTGCCCGTGAGACTCATGAAGTTTATGCTCCCCTGGGGCATCGTTTGGGTATGTCGCGAATAAAGATGGAACTGGAAGACCTATCTCTAAAATATCTGAATCCGGAGATATATGCGTCCATCGAAGAAAAATTTAATTTGAGTAGCCGGGATCGAGAGTCTTACATAAGGCAAGTCGTAAATCCTCTTTACCATGAATTATACAAAGCCGGCATCAAGGCCGAGATTACCGGCCGAGCCAAGCATTATGATTCCATTTATAGAAAAATGAAGAAGCAGGGAAAGTCATTCGAGGAAATATTCGATCTGATAGCGATTCGCGTCATCACGGAGACTGTCGAGGATTGTTATCATGCCCTCGGCATTATTCATCAGATGTGGAACCCAGTTGCCGAACGTCTTCATGATTACATCGCCACCCCCAAGTCCAATATGTATCAATCACTCCATACAACAGTAATTGGACCGGAAGGGAGGATGGTGGAAATTCAAATGAGGACCCATGCGATGCATCGCACGGCGGAGTACGGAATCGCCGCGCACTGGCTCTATAAGGAAGGAAAAAGGGCGCCGGATGAACAGGATAAGCGTCTATCATGGATCAGTCAGATCCTGGAGTGGCAAAATGATATGACTAATCCCGAAGAGTTTATGGAGTATCTCAAGATCGACCTATTCATCGATGATATATTCGTATATACGCCCAAAGGAGCGATTAAACAACTACCCAGAGGCTCCACGCCCCTTGATTTCGCCTTTGCCGTCCATACTGATGTGGGATTGCATTGCGCCAGCGCTAAGATAAATGGCCGGCTCAAACCCTTATCGACAGAGCTGAAAAATGGAAACGAAGTTCAAGTCGCGACATCGCCTCAAGCTCATCCTACTCACGACTGGCTCAATATGGTCCACACGACAAAAGCCAAAAATAGGATTCGAAAATGGCTCTATCAGCAGGGATTTCAGCAGGCGGTTGAGATAGGCAAAGACCTTCTTGAAAGAGAATTGAAGAGGCATCATATTGAATTTCCCGCGGACAATGTCCTTCTCGATACCGCGATGGCGCTCAATTCGACCGACGTGCCATCGTTTCTCGCTGCTATCGGAAATGGCAAAATTTCATGCGTGACGGTGGTCAACAGAATCATCCCTCCGGTTCAAGAGAAGCCCAGGAAAGAGACAGTCGTTTCAGATTTCCTTGAGCACGCTCGAAGTGTCAGTAAGGGTGTTAAAGTGCAAGGCCTTGATTCGTTAGTATTTCGATTTGCAAGGTGCTGTCAGCCGGTACCCGGAGATCCAATAATAGGATACATAACCCGAGGACGCGGCATTTCAATTCACAGATTGGATTGCCATAATACTGCCAGTCTTATGAACGACAGGGAGCGCCAAATCGAGGTGGAATGGGATGTTGATAAAGAAACCGCATTTCTGGTAAAACTAAACCTCTTTGTTGAGGATCGCAAAAACCTGATCAAAGATATAACCGAAGCGGTGGCATCGGCAGATATAAATGTCCGCGGTGCAGAAATAACCGATAGGGGTCCGCAGACGAAGGGAAGTATGGTAATCGAAGTGCAAAATGTGAATCAGCTGAATAAGGCGATAATCAAACTCAAGAATGTCAAAGGGGTAATTACCGTGGAGCGGGCCAGTAGCCTGCATTTTGATAATTTTGATGTAAATAGGATTTCATAGTGACTGACAAGCGATTCTCCGCCTTGACCAATGTGGCCTCGTTTGAGCAAGCAGGCCGCCACTTATGCTATTTGAAAAACAAATCGATTTCGGCAAAGGGCATAGTCTCTGGATTTGGTGTTCAATTACTGTCGGGGGAGAGGCTGGCAATCTATCATGAGTTGAAGAATAGATTCGGAAACGTTGCGGCTTTAAGGCAGAAACATTCTGACAGGATTTTAATCCCGTCAGGAGATAATTCTTCCTCACAGTTAGAGATTTATTCCGGCGATGCAATGATCTCTGACAAAAGGGGATTGGTTTTAACCGTTCATACCGCCGACTGTCTTCCCATATTGTTTTTTGGTGAGGACAGAATGATAGGAGCCATTCATGCCGGGTGGAGGGGAACACTAAGGGAAATCGCTCCTAAAGCGGTGACCTTAGCTATGAGAAACTATGCCATCTCCTTGGACAAATTGAAATTTATTTTTATGCCTTCCATCCAGAAGTGCTGTTATGAAGTAAGCTCTGAAGTAGCCGTCCTTTTTCGAAATCATCAACGGAATAATAAAGGGCAATTGACAATTGATATTGCTCAAGAGAACAAAATTCAATTGACTGAGTTGGGGATTCCCGAGCAGAATATCCAGATATCTAAGGAATGCACATACTGTTATCCGGGTTTTGATTACCCATCGTTCAGGAAAGATGGCAGGATAAGACGAAGGATGGTGAACTTTATCGTAAGGTGCTGATTACTCCAAATCATCCAGCCCGAACTCCATAATAAGATTTCGGGTTATGATTTGCTCTTGACATTATATTATTGATAGGATAAGTTGGAACCTGATTAACCTGACATAAATTATGTCGGATAATGTTAAATTTAATCTTGGCACAGGAGGTTTTTGAGATGAGAGCAGTGGTATTGGCAACGCTATCGATTCTGCTTATCGCTGGCAATGTTTTTGCGATTACGGGACTTGGTTTCGGCGTGAGAGCCGGATACATAACCGGCCTTGATACTGGCGCCGTTGAGGATGCCATAAATACCTTCGCCGATGCTTCGGGATTCACCGCCAAGATGGACGATAAAATGACCATGGTCGGCGGGCATGTGAAGATCGGAACTTTGCCAATGATTGACCTGGAAGTAGCGGCGGAATATGCCTGGAAGAAGATGGACCTTTATTCCGGATACCAATTCAAGATATCGGATTTCTCCATCTCAGCCACCGGGATTTATAACATATCATTTGTGCCGACTCCGATGATTACGCCATACATCGGCGCTGGTCTGGGCACGCATAAACTCGCTTATTCCATTGAAAAGCCCGGAGGTTCAGGGCTTATCGTTCCGGCTGACGCTACCAAAATGGGCTATCACGGTTTGCTCGGAGCCAAAATCCATCCTCCGATGTTTCCTTTGGAGTTTTTTGCCCAATATCGATATACCTATATAAGCACTAAAGATGTAGCCACAAAATACAGCACTATTCTGGTGGGAGCGACAATTAATTTGCCATAGTTGCCAATGAATGTAATGACTTTGTTGCGCCGCCTATCGATTATCGCAATGCTCCTCTTCGCATTACCCTCGGAAGTGCCAGCCCAGTTCATAGGGCAACTGACCACAGCCGAGAATCTTCAGCCGAAGAGACGGTTATTCGGAGGATATCTTGGCTTTTATGAGAAAGTCACTATTGTGGCGATGACTCAATACAGATATGGATTCACGAATTTTCTTGACGGAGGATTTCAGTTTGGGGGTTTCTCCGCTGATATCGGCGAAGAGGATGAGGCTGGCATTGTTTTCGGAGGCAATATCAAGTATCGGATACTCAATGCGGCGGCAGGTGATCAGTTTGATCTTTCATCAGGAATCGGGTTGGAAACAGCTCAAGCATCAAATTATCATCTGTATTCTTTAAGCGGGAGTATCATCGGCTCATTCAGATTACAAAGCTCTTCCGGGAAGCTGATCACCCCCTACTCAAGGATGGCATTTCATGTCCAAAATACTCATTGGGATCAGCATGGACTCCATGAAAAGGGAACCTCGGATTCCGATTTTGATTTAGGGCTAAACCTCGGCGCCCAATTTTCACTCAATAACAACTCCTCAATTATCGCGGAACTTCAATTAGAAAATGGATTTTTTGGATTCATTGCTGGGATTAATTATATCAAGTAATAAATACATGAGGCATTTTTGAGTTTCTTGCAGGCGATTATTCTTGGGATCGTGCAGGGCTTAACTGAATTTCTTCCAGTATCAAGTTCAGGGCATCTCGTTATTTTCGAGCATCTGCTTGGTACTTCCCTCGACAGCATCAATTTTGATGTTTTTGCGCATACGGGCACTCTACTTTCAGTGATAATTTATTATCGCCATCAAATAGCAAGCGTCTTTTCAGATATAATGAATAACTCCACGCGCCGCGGCACCGCCTCGCCAAGCGATTCAGATATATCACCGGCATGGGTTTGGTACATCATTATAGCAACAATCCCAGCCGGCATAATGGGGCTTTTATTTGAAGATTATATTACCACGGCATTCAAAAGTATTCGGCTGGTAGGTTGTATTTTGCTATTCTGCGGTTTGCTGCTCATTTCAACTAAATGGGTTCGAACTGGAAATCGAAAACTGCGGCTCACAGACGCTATCTTGATTGGGATCGCTCAAGCTTTTGCTATTGCGCCAGGTTTGTCACGCTCAGGGACAACTATCTCTATGGGGCTTTTCCGAAAAATAAATCCCAAGAGTGCCGCCGATTTTTCCTTTTTGCTGTCAATTCCGGCCGTGGCTGGGGCCACTGTTTTAAAAACGAAAACGGTGCTGGCCGCGGTTCCTCCAGCGGATGAGATACTCAATTATGCAGTAGGCGCCATTACTTCATTCATCATCGGATATTTAAGCATCTCCTTGCTCCTCCGGATGGTTCAAAAGGGCAAATTTTTCTATTTTGGAATATATTGTTTTTTAATCGGGACCGCCGTTCTCATATTTGTATAGAAGACAATGGAAATCCCCGAAAAGATCCTGGTGATCCGATTTAGTTCATTGGGAGATTTAATCCTGACATCGGGTACCATTCGGAATTTGAGGAACTCATTCCCTCAGGCCGAAATAATCCTGACCACCAAGGCGGAATATGACGCAATTGCTCAATTGGTGATTGGCGTGAGCCGTGCTATCCTCTTACCGACCGGCTCCTTAATCGCATTCCTTAAGTATATTCTTTGCCTCAAAAAGGAGCATTTCGATTTGGTCATAGACCTGCATAATAATCTTCGGAGCCGCATCATCAGGGATCTCTGTGGCTTTAAGGAAGTTATAGTTTACGACAGCGAGCGAAAAAGGCGTAAAACATATTTGAAGGCAGGGGATAAGCACCCACCATTTAAACATACGGTTGATCTATATAATGCCACCATCAAGACCATTTCAAGTAATACATTATATACAAAGCCTGAGTTGGACAAAACCAAAATCACCCGTAATTCAACCTCTCCAACCGTCGGAATTGTTACTTCCACTAAACATAAAGCCAAGAGATGGCCGTCTGAGTATTTCATCGCTCTTTCCAACGATTTGTTACTCAAGGGCTTGCAACTTATAATTATCTGTGACGAATCTGACGATACCTCATACGAAGCACTCAGACATAGTTCTGCAGTCAAAATCCATTCGCGGCCGACCTTGGATAAGTTAATAGATTTGATTTATAACTGTGACCTGGTAATCTCCGGTGATACCGGTCCAATGCATATTGCAGTAGCCCTTTCGATCCCGGTAATCGCGATTTTTGGGCCGACACATCCGGCTTTGGGCTTTTATCCATTGGGCTCAAAAGATAGATTAATCTCAATATTTGCTGAATGCTCACCTTGCAGTCTGCATGGTGAAAAGCCATGCTACCAGCCGCGACGGTTCTGTATGGAAGATCTAAAACCAGAGATGGTGTTGAATGAAGTATATGAGACCCTAAAAGCTTCAAAGTAAAGGGTTAAGATAGCTTCATCTAAATTAGAACTCGATGAACATCCATTTTAGCGTATTGGTGATTTTAGTCGAAAGATTAGGATTGCTGGCAATAATAGTATACATAATATATCTTATGGGATGTTATCGTTTTGAATACGAACTACGCTAAAGATGGCGTGACGATCCTCCTCCCCATCGTGCTTGATGAAAAAGCCAGAAAACGCGAAAAATGATCTAAACCATCTCCAGCTTCATCGGGAGAAGCTTGCCCGCCTGTGGTAGGGTGGCCCGCCTAAAGCGGGGACCGATGAAGGCCTAACCCCATAAGCTCCCTTATCCTCCGACTCCTTCTCCCAATTAATGGGAGAAGGAGAGAAAGAAAGGAAATTTTTTGAAGCGCTTCCCTTTTCAATGGCCGCCCAGCATTTTCAACAATCCTCAACGGAGGGGTCGTCTAAGTTTCTATATAGCTGTCAAATTATGGAAGAAACAGTTAGAAGTTGAATTTGTCCGTAATATCGGATATATAGGGTATTCGATATTCTTTTCCCTGAAGACTATTGAGAATGCCTATGAAAGCGGCGATTGCACAAAGAATCAAGATCATTCTCCAGAAAAAAGAGGAGATACCCGGGAAGAGAAAAATAAAAGCCAATAATTCCATCAGCAGTAGCAACAATCCTTGCTTGCCGTGTTTGACGGCAAATTTGTTGTCCTTCATCATTATCAGCGGAATAAAACAAAGGAAAGGAATATATCCCAAAATGGCGCCTGCCTTGCCTTCTTCTATTTCACGAAGTTCATCATATTCACCTTTTTGTTCCTGCGGCGGCGCTTTTACATTTTGCTGATTTGTCGAATCATCCATAAAATTAACCTATACTGACGGTTTCTACCAAAATATAGATTCTGCCTTGGCCTTTGGGAGCTTCATTGAGATAACTTCCGCTGGAGGCCAAGTTTCCAGATGTTCTCCATTATGCGATACCATAAGTCGAAAGTCAAATTGAAAAATATCTTTATCTGGGAAAAGATTGATAGGGATCTGCATTTCCAGGAATGATTCAATGACCGCGATGATTTCACGCTGACCCTTAGATGAGCCTTCTATCTTGGAGATATTTTTGGCTCTATTGATGTTGATTAGCAATCGGCTGGGCCCTAAGAACTCTATGAGAAAATCGGTTTCAAGGAAAATGCTTCTGTCTGTCGTCGGATCAGGATCTATGCGAATGTATATGTTGGTTTCATCAAAACCGAAATGAATGCCCTTGGTGTGGTGGATAGCACGGTGCATAGTGCTTCCGGCCTTTATACAATCATAATAACCGGCAGAATACCATTCATAAAAACTGCTATTTTTGCCATCGATAATAGGAGTGAAAAAATCGGTTGGCTGGGTGAGATTGGAGCTTAAGAAGTTGGAGCGGACAGGTTTAAGTAGTTCGGCGGGAATATCCTTGCCCAATAGCTCATAAATGTACATTAGATTTGAGCGGAAAAGTGAATCAAAATGCTCATTATTCTGACCCTGATGCTCATCACCAAACCACCAGCACCAGTCCGAACCTTCAGCGATATAGATCTCTTTCCATGCGATTTTTAATTTCTCCGGGTCAATAGCCTGGCCTTCTTCGCTATTTTGGAATTCTACGAGCATCTTACGCGCCTTGTGGAGCAGGTCCCACGCCAAATTATCTTCCTCATGACCAATCCAGATATTGAAATTATGATTGATCCATGAGCCGGGGAAAAGACGGACTAATTTAGTTCTAGATTCGCATTCTCGGAGATAATCGGAAACGGTGGTTGTTTGCAATTCAGGATGATCGCTGAGAAGAGAATATAGATGGTGGAAAAATTCATGCCCGTCATCAGCATAATACTCCCAGGCATTTTCGCCATCAAGGATGACTGGAACCAATCGGCCGGGAGACTTTATATTCTTTAGATGCTGTCTGATTCCGATTAGCTTATTGACAAAATCCTGGGCGGCTTGCTTCGGATCCCAGTTGGCATATACGAAGCCCAGTCTATCTGAAAGGGCGTGATCCCTGAAAATCATCGCCAATTTATAATCTTCTAATTCGATGATATATGGCTGATACAAATCACCGGAGGTGGAGACATTCTGACGATTGTTCCGATCAGTGGGTTTTCCGAGGCTGCTGGCCAAAATTTCTTCGTCAGTAGCAATCCATTCTATGCCCGCCTCAGCAATGATGGGGATAATATCGGGCGAAACTGAACCCTCCGAGGGCCACATACCGCGAGGCTTGCGGTCGAAATGATGTGCATAATATTCGATTGCGGAATTGATCTGATATGCCGCATCCTCAGGGTGGCTAAATCTATTCGTAGGAAGTATGATTCCAGGATTTGACTTCTTGGCTATGTCGGTGTCGCACAATAAGGGCAGTATTGGGTGATAGAAGGGGGTCACAGAAATCTCGATCTGCCCACGGTCTTGGACTTGGCGGTATTTGGGAATAATTCTTTTCAGGATTTCAATGTGCTTTCCCAGCAAACTCAGCTTCTCTTCTTCCTTGAACCCTTCCCCTTTCTTGAAAAGGTCTGAAATAGGAGTCTCATTTCTGAAGATGGGATCGATCCAGCTCAAATTGAACCAAACTTGTAAGTCCAGGAAATCCTGAATCGAAAGCGCCTTAAATCCCTTGGAGGTGATTTCTTTCAGGCGCCGATACCGACGATAAGGCTGAATCATCGTTGGATAATGCGCTGAGAAGAAACTATTCAGAATTTCATTTTTTTCAGATTGAGTTAATTCCGCGGCAGGTATTCTGCTGAGCTCGAAGCTTCGGTCTGTGGCTTTGCCTGATGTATATTCCTCGATTTGCTCGAGTAAAGAAGGAACCAAGTTAAAGGTCTGTTTGATATCGGGGAATTCATCCAGAATTGCCACCATATCAAGATAGTCTTTAACGCCGTGGAGCCTCACCCATGGCATCTGGAAATTAGCATCTCTTAGATTTCGATAGTAGGGTTGGTGCATATGCCAGACAAAGGCGATATGCAACTTATCATTTCTTGATGGGAGGGACACTTTGGCAGATCAACTATTCCTGAATCAGGATGTTTGATATCTCCCTTTCAGCTTTCGACATATAGACGGTAAATTGATATTCATCTTTTATTCGGCGGTAAAGCTCAAGCGCTTTCTCATTATTCCCAGATTCCCGATAGCATTTGGCGGCATCAAACAATAAATAAGCGGTCTCCTCTTTGGAAGCATCCGCCTTAATGGCTTTTTCGTAATTCTGGGCGGCCTCCCCTTTTTCATCCAGATTGCGCAAAGCAACCGCCAGACCGACCAATGCCGATCTATGAAGTAAGGCAGGTTTGCCATCTCCAAACTTATTTAGATATTCTTGAAAAATCTCCTTAGCCTTCTGGTAATTACCAACATTATTATAGGTTTTGCCCAGGAGTATATATGCCTTGCGGCCGCTTATGGTGGAACCATATTTCGATACAGTCTCCTCATATTCAGCGATCGCAGTATTATAATCTCCCGAGGCTAGAGATAAATCGCCCATCCCCAATTGCTCAACTGCATCAGTTTTCTTGCCCTCTTTCGAGCCATAGAAAAAATAAGCGAGCAGGACAGCCGCCGCAATGGCCGCAATCCCTATGATAAACGGTTGCTTATGTTTTTGTATGTATTCGGTGGCTTGGAAAGTTGTAGTAACCAGCCTATCTTTCTTGATTTCCTTACGGGTGATTCTCTTATACGGACTCATTGATTTCTCGTTTTCTCCTACTGCGAACTGAATGCTGAACTCGATGTATTTTTTATGGAAAAGAGGCGAAACACCGGTTCCGCCTCATTATTATCGGATTGATCAACGGCTTGCTAAAATGACATGGAAATCGAAAGATTAAGCCTACTGGTATTTTCCTTAATAGTTTGAATTTCGTCTTTAGTTATCTGGCCCTCTACGAATTGGTTATCCACGAAATCAGTAACTTCCACGAATCTTCGTCTCAGTTCCCGCTCAGCCCTTCCGTATTCATAAGATATATCAAGGTTGTAGGTTTTATATTTCATGCCAGTTCCTAATGAGATGATATAACCCTTTACCTGATCGCCATTAAACTCAGTGTGGCCATAAGTTGTCTCATATCCCGGCGGTAAAAGAAGCGGGGGCTGATTCGCTATGTCGAAATAAAATATGGTTCCATCGCTATAAACCTTCGGATCAGTGCGATAACCGGCTCTCACGGGGATGGTTAAGCTGCTGATATCGAATAAATACTCAGCCCCGACCCGCAATTGAAGGATGTCTTTCCATTGAGGGTCAACCTCAACATTCGGAACTGACGGATCAAAAGAATACTGATAAAGAGGATCCGCAAAGTACGGATGCATAGTATTTCTTGATTTAGAGAACTTGTAAAACGAAAAATCAGCGGCGATGGTCGCCTTATCAATGCCATAAGCGGCTCCACCAGAAATACCTAACGGGAAATCGACATTGATATGGGTGTTATCAATAATGTTGCCTATCTCGCCATAATCAGGGATTACAACTGCATTAGTTATACTGGCCTCTTGGCGCAACTTAAATGGAGTGGAAACCACTGCACCAATGCTCAGCCCGCCGCTACGGCCCTGCAACCCGAAATCAAAATTGATACCGCTGAAAGAAGCTTTGTTACGCGCGTGAAAAAGAACGGCGGCTGTGTCATTGCCCACAATCCAGTCGAATGACGGATAAATCTGCCGGTAATCTTCTGTGAACCCTCTAATATAGACATTCCCATTGATTCCGAAAGAGAGCTCTGGTATGATTTGAGTGGCCGCAGTTAGCTTGACGGCATCCAGCCCGAAATCCATGAAATATTTCTCGGTGCGAATCGGATAGCCAGCGCTGTCGGAGAAATTAATATTGTATTCCTTGGTTAGATCGATCATTCGATAGTAATTTACGCCCAGGGCGAAATCCCGATGATAAAAGCGCAATGGGGAAACATAACCAAAACTGCTGAAAATGTTATCCTTAGTATCATAAGAATAATTCTGGCCATTGAGAGTCGATTTGACATCGTAGGTAGAAGCATTGGACATAAATTCGATATTAGCCTGATTTTTTTTCATAAAGGCGGCGCCTGCCGGATTCCAAGTGGCCCCGGCGGCATCATCCGATAAAGCGAGGTAGGCATTGCCCATTCCTCTGGCTCGGGTGGAGGATCCCTGGGGATTGAAATTAACGCCGGTTCCGTCAAAAAACTGCTGCT
This sequence comes from candidate division Zixibacteria bacterium CG_4_9_14_3_um_filter_46_8, assembly GCA_002791595.1. Taxonomy (GTDB): domain Bacteria; phylum Zixibacteria; class MSB-5A5; order UM-FILTER-46-8; family UM-FILTER-46-8; genus UM-FILTER-46-8. Next base: position 45,942 of record PFXJ01000102.1, on the reverse strand, counting down.
GATAATGCCATTGACCCCATAGCATCGAGGGGATGGACAGAATCATCGCTGTTACAAAAACCAATCGCAATAATCTCATCACAGCATATCTCCTTAATTAATCTTATTATTTTCCCTTCTCAGCTTGCCCAACGACCTATCGCCCAATAGGCCGGCAACATCGTTTCGTAAATTTATTATGGCCGAAAGACTTTGGCAAGTTTTATTTTTGGTATCCAACTGAAAATGATTCCTAATTTATTTTCCCTAATAACTCAATAGCTCTATTGCTCGCATCTTCAATTTTCACCTTGATCACATCACCTGTCCTCCTGACCTTCATTTCCGCCACCCCTTCTTTTAAACCCCTCTCCCCTATTACAATATGCAAAGGAATGCCAATCAAATCGGCATCTTTAAATTTGACTCCCGCCCTTTCATCGCGGTCATCAATTAAGACCTCACATCCTCGCTCAATAAGGGCATCGTAGATATCAAATGACGTTTTACGCTGGTGTTCATCGGAGCTATTCGTGCAGATTACCTCGATCTCATAAGGAGCAAGGGGTTTAGGCCAGATGATGCCATCGTTATCATGGAATCGCTCAACGGCGGCTTGGGCGGTACGAGTGATTCCAATACCATAAGAGCCCATAATGAAGGGTTTTTCTTCACCATCAATGTCAATAAATCTGGCGCCGATGGAAGAAGAATATTTTGTTCCCAATTTGAATGTGTTTCCCACTTCAATGCCGCGATCGGATTTCAGGATTCCGGCGTCGCAACGAGGGCAATGCTCCCCAATTTGGGCCATCTTGATATCGACGATCTCCTTGACTTCGAAATCGCGCGGCTGATTCACATTAATATAATGATAATCATTTTTGTTGGCGCCGGTAACGATATTATTCATATGCATCAATTCGGAGTCAGCCACCATTTTGATTTCCCTCAATTCGCACGGGCCCGCAAATCCTACATCAGCTCCTGTCAATCTCTTGACGTTTTCGGGATCTGCCATTTCCAATAGGTTGCACTCAAGGTAATTTTTCAATTTGATTTCATTGATAGTACGATCGCCACGAATCAGGGCCACCACCGGTTTGCCGTCAGCGAGATATAATAAAGTCTTGGCCAATTTGGATGCAGGAACTTGAAGAAATGAGGTTACTTCCTTAACTGTCTTCATACCCGGGGTATGAACGCTCTTTCTTTCTAATTGATTTTCATCGGGATTCCCGGACAAGTTCGATTCCCTGAATTTTGCTTTTTCATCGGTGGCGGCATAATCGCATTTATCACAATGGAAAATGGTGCTTTCGCCCCCTTCGGTATCCACAATGACCATAAACTCATGAGCGCCTGTTCCTCCCATCGCACCAGTATCCCCTTCCACCTTTTTGATATCGAAGCCACAGCGTCTGAAGACCCGAAAATATGCATCGACCATGATATCATAGCTTTTGTCCAAGCCGGCATTATTGACATCAAAAGTATAAGCATCTTTCATGATGAACTCTCGGCCCCGCATCAAGCCAAAGCGGGGACGGATCTCATCGCGGAATTTAACCTGAATCTGATAAAGATTCTTTGGAAGCTGGCGATATGATTTTAATTCCCCCTTTACCATATCGGTGATAATTTCCTCGTGGGTGCCGCCGAGGCACAAATCACGATTGTGACGATCTTTCAGGCGCATCTGTTCTTTCCCTACAATATCCCACCTGCCTGATGCCTGCCAGAGTTCGGCTGGATGGAGAACCGGCATCGTAATCTCCAACGCCCCGGACCTGTCCATCTCCTCACGCACGATATTAGTGATTTTAAGCAGTACGCGCTGCATTAATGGCAAATAATTATAAACGCCGGCAGTTACTTTCCGAATGAATCCGGCGCGGACCAAAAGCTTATGAGAAGCCAATTCGGCTTCGGCAGGGTCCTCACGTAATGTTGGTATGTATGTTTGGGTCCACCTCATTCTCTGCAACCGTCACTTTCTAAAGGTTAAAATACCCCCGACAGGACTTGAACCTGTGCACCCGGCTCCGGAGGCCGGTGCTCTATCCAACTGAGCTACGGGGGCAATTTCTCAGTCGGAATAATGATATCAAGCATCGATCCATGTCAAGGGATTTGATTGCTAGGCATAATGATTTGAGCTTCGCATCCTTCGAAAATCGCTTCTTACGTTATTCTTCGGCAAATATTGCGGCCTTAAGGAAAACGCAATCCTATTTATCTCGATTCTATAAAGTAATGTTCTCCCCAGATAGCGCCGCCATCAATAAAGAGTTTCCCGAAAGATGGCGGTGAATCCCATCCGCCGGTCACCGCACCCGGATTGAACATCAAAGTATTATTGATTCTTTTGCTGAGACGTGAATGAGAATGACCGAATAGAATCACATCGGGCTTCTCGTTGAAGGCATCGTAAACACGCTCTTCCAGATCCACAGATGAACCCCAACCATGCATCATGCCAATTTTCTTGCCATTTATATCTACGATCAATTGGCTTTTGAGCGTCGAGGTCAAGGCAAAGTCGTCCATATTGCCTGTCACCGCATGCAAATGGGCAGATTGCTGTAATTGATCATAAACATCAATTGAAGTAAAATCGCCGCAATGAAAAAGAATATCCCCTTGCTGTAGCTGTTTCATAAGGTTGTTCGGCAACTTACCAATACGCTCGGGGATGTGGGTATCTGAAATGACGAAAATGTCCATCAACGAATTTTCTTCTTATGACGATTCATTCTAAGTCTTTTTTTCCTTTTGTGTGTTTTAATTTTAGAACGTTTCCTTTTTTTGCCGCTTGGCATAATGCTCCTATTTGATTATTGGGGATTTTCCATTATTTGCTTAAAGGTTCATCCATGGGGTTTGAGGTCATCACTAAACTCTTAAATTCATTCGATGGCTTGAATACAGGGATGTTGCGATCCGGGACAGGCACAACTTCACCGGTTCTTGGATTTCGGGCTTTCCTTGCTTTGCGAGGTTTAATTTTGAATGTCCCAAAACCTCGGATTTCAATATTTTTGCCATCCTTCAAGGCGCTCTTAATGGCGTCCAGCAACGAATCTATAGTCACCGCTATATCAGCCCTGGTCAAGCCTGTCTTCTGAGAAACGATTTCCACCAAATCAGCTTTGGTCATTAAGCACCTCCTGGTTTACTGCCACTTATGCCATCTATTACTATTCTATATTTCCACATCAACTAATAGGTTAAGAAAATAATGTTGCTTATCCCAATAACGCAAGCATTTTTTGAAATGATTTTAATTTAGGGAATTATAGCTAAAATGCCCATTAAAATGGCATTGCCAGAAACTAAGTCTCAATATCATCGCTTTGATTGGAGATTGGAATGGCTCAAATAGCCTGGGCTTTGGACAGTGCCTTGCTCAATTCCTCTCTGGCTGGAATTTGCGGCTGTTGCGTTGTGTTTTCGCCGAGATAAAATTTGGAAGGGTAGCCGCTATCAGTGAGTGCTATCTGAAGAGCCTTTCGATTTTCTGTATTGAAAATGATAGGCCCCAATAGATTTATGCTTATGTCTTGTGGTTTACCGTGAGGGACAGTCGCAATTACAAAGGTCCTGGAATTGGAATGATCCGTTATCCCGATTTCAAGTAATTCGTTCACCTGCACCCTTACCTCATAGTCGGGTTTGAAAAACAGCGGATCTACAATCGGAAATGCGACTGAAGGGATTTCGGCGGATTGGAGCCAGATAAAAGGCCTGGATGTTTCCCTTTCGACAATGACATATTTTCTGAGCCTTTCAAATCCGAATAATCCTTTCGGGAAAATCACCAGATCCCTTTCATTATATTCCAAGTCGCCGAATCGAGTGGTTAAGACTTTTCCAATTATCGCACTTGTAATTTGAGACGTATTTATTGCCCTTTCCATATTTGTTAACTCAAGAAGTTTACCAGTGATGGTTGCAACACTCGCGCAGAGGCGGCCAAGGCGGCCCGGTAAACAACCTCTTGAGTTGACAGTTCAGTTATGGCCATAAGCATATCTGCGTCCTCAACCTCGGAGAGTAATTGCGTTGTATAAACCTCCTGATTGAGATTCTTGGCCTCAGCGCTTTCAGCTCTATTCGTTCTATTTCCGACAATTGAGCGAAGGGATGATAGTTGTCCCTGACCCAATTGAAGGCGGTCGATTACTCTCTGTGCGGTATCTCCCCAATTCCTCTCCAATCCATCTCTCAAGTAAAGCAGGCTTCCTACAAGATCAGGACTACCCGCTATTCCCAATTGGCTGGCTGAACCTTCTTCTGTAGTATCGTATACGACTAAAGATTGGCCGCTGACCCGCGATTCAAGCGCAATTCCGGTCTTATCATCATTGAGCCTTAAATCAACCTGAGCTCCGGAACCTTCAATCAGCCTGATTAGGTCTTTCAAGGTGGCGTTGCTATTCTCCTGCAGGGTCGAAAAATCGATATCAAAAGAGTCATGCCCATTGACAATATGGATCATAGAGTATGAGATGCCCAATCCATTGCGGAGTTCAGTGATTTTGGTATTCAACGTCAAACGAGGATCGAGATCATCGCCATCGAAAGAAGTCTGCGACGTTTGAAAGTGAATTCCGAGATCCGCGGCCGTTGTCTGACCCTCGGTAGATTCGCTGGTTGCAATCATCCATGGCTGCAAATCTTCGCCGGCAAATTGACCGCCTATCGGGCTCGATGTCAGAATACCCAGGTCCTCGGCCACTGTCCCGGCTCCTGATTCTTCTATAATAATGTAGTCGTGGCCAACGGCATCTGAAATTGTGATCCAATTAGTCCCGGGTTCAATTGAAGCGGTCAAATCAGGAATGCCTGCCCCGTTAATAGCATCTATAACATCGCCCAGTCCAGCGGCACCGGTTACGTCAATCGTATAGGAATTTCCATCGCTATCTTCAATGGCAAATTGAGGGACGGTCAGGTCAACTCCGCTCCCCTGATTAAGCATGCTAAGGGGAGTATTGACTGTTAAGTATGGGTCTGAAGTATCCACGAACTTCAATGAATTCCCAGCTTCAGAGATTGATACGGTAAGATTGCTTAGACCTTGCGCCGCAGCCTGCGCATTTATCTCATCAATGACATCGCCTATATTCAAGGCACCTGTCAAATCGATATCGGCCTCGCCATTTAAAGTCCTCAATGTGAAGTGACCATCGCCCAGATTAACTCCATCACCGCCATGGAGATTCGAAAGAAAAGTGGTCCTGCTTAAACCCGGGTTCAGGTCGAAGCCATCTCCCAAAGTCATTGTGGGTTTAATTAATAATTCGGCTCCCGAGATATTGCCCGTCAGGAAAGCGCCGCGGTAAAGCTTGAAATTGAGTGGATCATCATTTCCCCTATAGACAACCCCGACACCATTGAAATCAAAAGGAGCAGTTCTGGTATTGCTGCCGGCAAAGATATATCGGCTTCCAAGCGTGGAGTTGCCAGTGTCCAGGATTTGATCGAGAATATCGCTAATTTGCTCAGCAGCCGCATCCCGCGCCGCATCATCATAAGTATCATTCGAAAGCTGAACGGCAATATCCTCGGCCTGAATGACATAATCAGTCATTGATCCCAGAGAATAATCGGTGAAATTCAAAAGCGATTTTGCCCGACTAATGTTCCTATTGAATTGGCCCAACTCATCCAGATGGGTCCTGTAGCTTAAGTCCCTGGTACAACCCACTGGATCGTCAGATGGTTTGTTGATGCGCCTGCCGCTTGAGACTATTGCCTGCAGATCAATAAAGCGGGAATAAGCACGAGAAAGATTAAAGACCGTCTGGTCAAGTATCATTTTGTTGGTGATGCGCATTTGTCCTACTCCAAACTAAACTCATTCATACATAATAATTATCGGCCAAATGGTAATTTCCTCGACTATGGTTCCAGTGGCTTTATCCACTGCTTTTCCGTCGTTTCCTTAGGATGTCACTCATCTTGTCGATATCCTCACCTTTGGCTTGAGAGGCATCAAGATTCTCTTGCTGGATCTTTTTGTAAATTTCTTCACGATGGACCGAAATCTCTGGCGGCGCCACGATTCCCAATCGCACTTGTCGTCCCTGTATCCCAAGGACTTTCACTGCGACATCGTCGCCTATCGAAATTGATTCTCCGACCCTCCTGGTTAGTATTAGCACTTTACCCTCCCTGGCAAGTTCATTTAACCCTAATTAATCATCATGCGATTTAATCATAACATATTTATTATAGTTTCCATCGCCGTATCCATCACATTCATCAATTTGGCGGCTGCACCATAGGCGTGCTCATAGGATATCATATTGGCCATCTCCTCGTCGAGAGAAACACCGGAAACTGCCTGACGGCGATACTCAATTTGATTAACAAGCAATTGATGATTTGAGCTCAAATTGGAGGCTTCCTGGGCTCTGGAACCAATTTCACCGATAACCGAATTGTAATAATCGCCGAAAGTAGCTGAATTACCATTCATCAAGTATTGATCCCGGAGATCCAATATGGCGAGAACATTCGAATTATCTCCCGGCGTACCATTTTGAGAGATAGCGATGTTATTGGCATCTTCTTCGATCTCGAATGACAGCGAGATGGTTTCCGCGGTAGTTCCTTCAGGATCGAAAAAATCGATGCCTGTCAGCCCATCCGTTGTGTAGCCAGCTGAATGCACAGAATTTATTGACTGAACAAGCTGTGCGGCAAACGCATCCAATTCCGCCATCTTCTCAGGAATAATTTCATCCCTGGCTTCGAGCATGCCTTTCAATGAACCGCCTTTCACATTGATCTCCATTGAATTGGACGACAAAACAACTTTCGTTATTGGATCTCCGCTTAAGTGAGAGACTTCAGTGCCCAGATCATTATAATTGCTCTGATTCACTAAGCTGACTGAACCTACCGACAAACTTATCGTCCCATCGCTTTGCTCCACTTCCTGGATATTCATAATCTTGGAAAGTTGTTCAGTCAAATAGCCTCGTTGATCACGCAAATCATTGGCTTGCTGTCCTCCAGCCTCCATTTGAGCTATGCTTCCATTCAATTGGGCGATTTGATGTATATACCCATTTATCTCTCCAACCGTCTGACCGATTTCAGTATCAAGACTCCGGCGCAAGTCTTTCAATTGGCCGATGATCTGATGAAAACCATTGATCACAGACGACGCCTTTTCCTTGACGCTATTTTTCGCCGCCAATTCCTCTGTACTATCCCCCAAATCCTCCCAGGCATTCCAAAAATCGGACATCATCTGTGACAGCCCGGTATCCGAAGGTTCACTGAAAATCATCTCAACTTGATTCCAGGTTTGATCCAAACTCTGCCACTGTCCAAGCCCCTGGTTTTCCTTATACATTTGAGTATCAAGGAAAAGCGATCGTATCCGCCGCATGGCAGCCACCTCAACCCCCGTGCCGCCATAGCCAGCCAGGATTTTCATCGGCTCAGTCGCTTCAAAATTGACATCCTGACGGGTATATCCGGGAGTGCTGATATTAGCTATATTGTGGCCAGCGACATTCATGCCGTATTGTTGGGCAAGAAGCGCCCGCCTGGCTATTTCAAATCCAACATTTATTCCATACATAGATTAAATCATCACACTATTTTATTAAGCACCATATTCGCGACGCCCTGATCGTTTGGCGTATTGCCTCCAGCAGTGTACGATGGCACTCCACGATTATCTTCGTGGTAATATATTTTCATGGTGCCATTGATCATCTCAAGAGATTGTTTTATGAGTGATTCGTTTTGCCGGCGGACAAGATTCACTCTATCGAGGGATACTTTGAGCGTTTGACGCAATTCTCTCAACTGATTTCCATATTCGGGATCGACTTCATTGCAAAGATCTCCGAGTTTAATATCCTCTCTGCCGGAGCCGGCTTCACGAAGGTAATCATTTACGATCGCCAATCGTTTGCGCTCAAGATTTCGTGCTTTGGAAATCAGTCGGCTTTGATTGGTCATATTGATCTTAAGCGAATCAACATCGTTCCGCACCAAGTATTCTTGCTGACCGGCAAGCAGTTTTTCACACTGCTCGAGGGTTTTGATCTGTTCGTCCAGATTAATTATAAGGTTGTCAAGGACACTGCCCAAATATACCTCCTGACATTAAATTCGGCAGGCTTCTCTAATTTCTTTAATAATTGCATACATGATTTAAGGCCTGTCATTATGCAACCTTTCCATTATGCCGTTTACATACAATTGCGTTTCTTTGTAGGGAGGAACATCCTGATACTTGTCAACGGTTGTCGGACCTGCGTTATATGCGGCCAGAGCTAGCCTCAGATCGCCGTTATATCGGTCAAGAAGCTCACGAAGGTAACGCGCCCCTCCATGAATATTTTGATTCGGATCGAAAGGGTCGGCAACGCCGAGATGCTGTGATGTTGAATCGGTCAATTGCATTAATCCCTTGGCGCCTCTATTCGATACCGCCAGATGATTCCCGCCCGATTCTGCTGTTATGACAGAATCAATAAGGGCCGGCTCCAAATCATATTTTGTTGCGGCGGCATTTACGATCTCGCCAAAGGAAGCTGGGGAAGCCGCGCTATTTAACACCTTTACCCCGCCCTTTCTCGGCAATGAATTAATATCTTTCGCTATTTCCTTCCAATCCTCTCCAAATGCATTAGGAGCAAGTTGTCGAAAGAGAGTTTCGTCCAATCCCAATCCAGCCGCTCCGCTCAAGCTTTCTGAAATTTTCATATCGAATAAATCAGTGAAAAGCTCCCCGCCAAATCCATCACCGAGGAATCCGGATTTCGGAACGGACTCTCTCATTGTTTTTAGCATGTAGCTTAGGAAAATGGCCTGAAAATCGCTGCAAGCTTTCTTGAGCTCATGCACTTTTTGACGCTGTTTGAGCTCCTTTTCGGGTTGAATCGCCCTGACGGTCTTTTCAGTCTGGGGTAACGATGAATCTATGGCCAATGTGCTTTTCATCATAGCTTATACCTTTAGATAATCATCAATTGCGCATGCAGTGCGCCGGCAGCTTTCAAAGCTTGGAAAATGGCAATTATATCGCGTGGCGTGGCGCCTATCGCATTTAATGCCCTTGCCAATTCGCTTATATTAGTTTGCTTTTCCAAGTAAATCATCCTGGCAGTATCTTCTCCGGCCTTAAGCGTTTCATCTGAAGTAACCACTGTCTCACCCTTGGAAAATGCTTCAGGCTGAGAGATCACTGGAGTCGATTGAATCTCCACAGTCAGGCTCCCATGCGCCAGCGCTACCGCATCTATGCTCACATTCGCTCCGGCCACAATAGTCCCTGTTTTTTCATTTATCACTACGCGAGCAGGACCATCGGTCTCAACTTCGAGATTCTCGATTCTTGCTATCAGTCGGGTCATATTTCCAGAATCCAGTGTGGAGTCCAATGGGATTATGTTAATCGTTTTTTCAGTGAGAGTTTCAACTCTGCAATCACTAACCTCTGAGGCAATTTTCTCCGACACGCGTGATGCCGTAGTATAATCAGGCATTTCGAGCTGAACTTTTATTATCTTATCTTCAAACGGGAATTTGAATTGACGTTCAATTAGCCCGCCAGAAGGAATTCGCCCAACAAGCGTGTAGTTTTTGGTGACCCTTTCTCCGCCCGCTTGAGCATTAAATCCTCCGGTGGAGACTGGTCCCTGCGCCCAAGCCAGCACTTCTCCGGTCGGCGAAGATAATGGAGATAATAGCAACATGCCGCCTTCAAGGCTAGAGGCATCTCCCAGTGAGGAGACCGTTATATCGATCCGTCCTCCGACGGGGTCCAGAGGGGTAATGTCCGCTGTGGCGATCACTGCCGCAATATTTTTCACTTTCACCTTATCCGGCGGCAGAGTGATCCCCATGCGCTGCATCATATTCGTAAGGGACTGCATCGTGAAGATAGTTCCCTTACTGTCCCCTGTTCCATCCAGCCCTACAACCAAACCATATCCAAGCAATGGGACTCGGATTTTTGATTGGATAGTGGCAATATCCTTCAAGCGAACTGCGGTCGCATCGGCTGGCAATGAGACAGCAAGCAATATCGCCAATAAAACTCCAAAATTAACGGTTCTCATTGCCCTTAGAAAATCCAATTCAAGAACCTCGCAATAATTCCGGGTTTAGCGCCGGTATTGGCAACTCCTTTGCCCTTATATGATATTTCAGCATTCGCGATGTTGTAGGAATAAACAGTGTTGTTTTCCATAATATCCTGTGTGCGGATTTCCCCCTTCAATATCAAAGTCTCCTTATCGTCATTGACTCCAATGACGCGATTGCCTTCAATCAGAAGATTACCATTTTCTTTTAAGCCAACCACCGTGACTGTCATAGTTGCCTTAAGCGAGCCGGATTTTACCGTTGAACCCTGGCCATCAAATTCATTTTTCCCCTCACCCTTGAATCCAAATTCAGGGAGAAGGCCAAGAGCGCCGCTCCCCGGTCCCCCGCTTGCCTCAGTTTTATGGTTTTTCTTGGTCACGGTTTTTGCAGAATGTGTCGCCTCCGCATTTTCCATCACCATCACCGTGAGCAAATCCCCAATCCTACGTGCTTGATGATCTGAAAAGAGACTATTATTGGCCGCTTGACTAAAGTTAATGCCTTCTGCTTTTCCAGATGCATTCACTGCCATAATAAGGGCCATCGCAACCAGGAATCGAAATATAATCTCGAATGAGTTTCGGGGATGCTCAAATTGTATTTGACCTGCCGATGGAAGCGGCTGGCATTTTATTTTCATCAAACGCATTTTATATAATTATCCTTACGGCCTTGAGGAAACCTCTACTTCCTTGTTTTCTGTCAGTTTCCCGGTTATGACCTTGCCCGAATTAGTATTCTTAACGCGAATGAATTCGCCCGGGAACCCATCCTCTTTGGCGATCCCTTCGGTGGAAACTCGGAGGTTGCCGGCATTGGCGATTATCCTGACTCTGTCGCCGCGCACGACGGCTGGGATAGGTTCTGTATCTTCAAGATCTATCACTTCGCCGGCATTGAAACATTTTTTTGCCCTTCGACCTGACAATTGAGACATTTCAACCGCCGGCTTGCCGATGTGACCGAAAATATCGGCTGGTGCCACTATGCAATTATCAACGGACAATATTTCTCCCTGTCGAGTATAACTGCTCGAGCAAACTACATTTCGAAATCGGGAAAGGCTTATAGTCACATAAGCTGAGATTCGTTTTCCGCGCGGATCTGAAATGGAGACCTTAAGGGGCAGTCGCTTTGGTAAATCCGGTGGTATTGTCCCCTCGACAGATATGTCCGGGCTTCCCGAGCATGACATTAGGGTTTGGGGATAGCTTCCTATCGAGAATTGAAGTCCATTTATGGCATCCGGGATTTTCTCGGCCAAGTATTCATGAATGGCCTTATCAATATGGGATTGCTCCAACGAGTATGAGGTCCCGCCCGAAAAGAACAGGCTTAGGAAAATCAGTCCAATAAATAGGTTAAGTTTATTATTTGAAGGATTTGACATTATTATCTTCGCAGTGAATTAACAATCCCAGCCATATCTTCTGAGGTCTGAATGGCTTTTGAATTGATTTCATAAGCCCTTTGGGCCACAATCATATTTACCATTTCAGTTACAATATCCACATTGGAGAGTTCCAGGTACCCCTGTACGATTCTTCCAAGCCCGCCTTCAGTCGGATTTCCAGAAACCGGGCTTCCAGAAGCTGGCGATTGAGTGTACAAGTTATGGCCAACGGCATTCAAACCCTGGGGATTAATGAACCTGGTGAGCTCAATTTGGCCAATTTCCAGTGGTTCAATTTCTCCGGGTACGGAGGCGGAAACAGTTCCATCGATAGATACGCTGATAGCATCTGCTTCCGCAGGGATTGTGATTTCAGGATCCAGCACATATCCATCAGAGGTCACTACTCTGCCGTCATCAGATAATTTGAGGGCTCCATCACGCGTGTATGCGTATGTCCCGTCGGGCATCAAAATCCTGAGAAAGCCATTGCCTTCGATGCATAAGTCAAGAGGATTCTCGGTGGGAGTCATGTTTCCCTGGCCATAATTCCTGGTTGTCGCCACGGGTCTCACCCCATAGCCGATTTCCATATCGACCGGTATTTTTGAATTGGCCGCACTTAAGGACCCCGCGGTTCGGATTTTATTGTATAGTATGTCCTGAAATTCGATTCTGCTTTTCTTGAAGCCGGTGGTATTCACATTGGCGAGATTATTGGCAATATTGTCAACATTCATCTGTTGGGCTTCCATCCCGGACGCCGCGGTTCTCATTGCTTTGATCATTATATCTCCCTAAGCGCGAATTCTTCCAAGATTATTAATGCTTTTGTCGGTCGTGCCATCTAGGATCTGCACCACCTTTTGGCCGGCCTCGAAATTCCTGAAGGAAGTTATCATATCTATCATCTGATTTAGGATGGAGACATTGGAACGCTCCAGATAACCCTGACGTATCCTTACCCCTGATGCATTCTCGGGTTGAACATTGTCGGGAGCCGCAAAATCCACACCATCAGTCCGGATAAGCGCTTGTGGATCAGCGAATTTCACAATTCGTAGCCGCGCCGCCTGCTCGCCATTGACCTCGATGTTCCCATCTTCATCGATAGTAGGATTTTCAATTTCGAGCACAATTGGCCCCGAATCTGACAGGACCTTATCTCCTCTGGAGTCCGTAAGAAACCCGGACGCGTCAAGATGAAATTGACCGTTCCTGGTATATCGGTTCCCATTTTCCGTATCTACCACGAAGAAACCATTTCCCTCGATGGCAACATCCAACTCATTCCCGGTCTTATCAATTTCAGCTTGAGAAAAATCGACAAAAGATTTGTCTATTAATGGTTTTTGCCAATCAAAATCTGTTTTGATTTGGCGAGCAATCGCGTCACCGACGGCTTCAATGAAAATTCGGTCCTTTTTGAATCCGATGGTGTTGGCATTGGCCATATTATTGGCTACTGCATCTTGCTGAGTCATACGAGGCATCATTCCTGATGCTGAATCATAAATACCTTTAATCATTGATCAATTCCTTTGCGCGAATATGAAATGCTCTACCATAAACCTGTAGCAATAAATATACCATTTGAACTCTTAGGGACTTCAAAATGATAGATACAAAGGCGTAATGCGTTATAGCGTATTATTATAACGGATTTACCTAGAGTTAGCTGTTAGGACGATTCTTATTTTTAATTGGAGGTATGGTGGAAAAATAGTTCAAGGGGATGAGCATAAATGTCCGGTCAGAGTGAGTTAAGAATTGCTTGCGGCGAACAAAATTAGAGGCCAAGATCAAGACGCCCAATTAATTGCGAATTAATTATTTATGCGATATCAAGTAAAGTATAAGATGAGCTGAATTGGGGTTGTCCTCAAGTCAGGTTTTGGTTGTGAGATCCTTCACTTTCATCGGAGATATTAGTGGAGGTGCAATTCCTTCGCCAGGTAGTGCGTTCTATCACCAGAGAAATCTCATGAGCCTTGAATGGTTTGGTAATATATTCATCAGCGCCCAGCATCAGAGCATCTTTTACGGTGAAGGAATCACCGAAACCGGTCATCATTATCATTCCGATTTGAGGTTTTTCGGTTTTTACAGCCTTAAGCAACTCAAAGCCATTCATTTCTGGCATTTTTACATCTGATAGGACAAGCTCAAAATCAGACTTTCTTAAAATGCCGAGCGCTTCCCGACCATTCTCAGCGAGCGTAACCTCATAACCTTCCTTCTCCAAAATTCTCCTCAGAAGGTTACACATCACCGGCTCATCATCTACAACCAAAATCCTGATGTCATTCTTCATTATGTAGTTCCCTTAGATGAATTTATGTGATTGCAGATTCTGCTTTATTCTGAATAATCGACATTTCTCAGTAATAAATTAACATGTGAGTCGTCGAAAATTATTCAGAATGCTTAAGATTAAGACGTTTCAATATTTCCATCACTTTCTTGCTTTGAATCAAGATTTGCTCGAATGAGACTTCTATCCGTCCCAATGTTTGAGGGTCAATATCCTTTTTCTTGGTCAAGGAATTGTAATCAAAAGTGTTCAATCCTTCGATTGCTACCCTGGATAACTCTTCGACCCGTTGAGTGGCGGCGGTCGATTCTGAAGCCAAATTGAGGAGGGCTTTGCCTAATTCACTTTCTGTACCATAGCTTTTACTCGCCACATCTGCGGCGATGGCAATGTTTACAGCCACAAATTGGGCTTGCTGCATAATCTCTCGGAGGTATTCAATAACAAGCTTGAATTTTTGCTCCTGTAATTCGGCAGTCTCGGCTTTATCAGCCAAAATAACCTCCAGTCAGATTTTCAACAGCTCGCGTATCTTGTTTTTCAACTCATCCAGATTGCTCGATTTCACGACGTAAGCATCTGCCAACCAGGTTGAGAAATCATCTTTGTAAGTGGAATACGCTGAATTTAAAATTACTGGAATATCGGCGTTTTTCATACGGAATTCGTTTAGTACTTCCAAGCCGTCCATGCCTGCCATCTTAATATCCAACACTACCAGGTCAATCGTATTTTTTTGCGCCAGATTGATTGCTTCGAATCCATCATTAGCAACCATGACATTAAAGCCCTCGTCCCTAAGCTCTTGCTGATATAATTTGCTGAGCTCGATTTCATCATCAACAACTAAAATATTCTGCATCTCATCACTCCTTGTGAATTGGTAAATTTATTACTATTGATAGGGGTCGATCTTTTCCGTGCTCTATACTTATCGATCCTGAATGCTGATTGATAATTTCGCTGGCTATAACCAAATCAGTTTCGCGCTTCAGAGGACTGCTCACTAGGATATTGGAGAGAACCCGGCGGATTCTGGATTTTCCAGCATCATCTGGTTTGCATAGGAACGATAGAGATGCCTGGTCGCCAACAGGTTTCAATATTGCTCCGACCGGAATAGAGGTGCCACCTACATTAATGAATTGCTTCGAAAATGCCAGGATGGCGTTCCTCAATTGCTTCTCGCTCCCGCAAACCATGATGTTGTTTTCGATTTCTATAATATCAATAATTGGTTCAGAAGCGACCACGTTACTATTGACCATTTGTAGGACATCGGACACAAGTTGGGAAAAATTGAAAACCACCCTCTCCTCGGGAGCGGCTTTAGATACTGTGGCAAAGTTATCCAGCACTTCCTCTATCCGGTCCACTTCCTTGATTATGATATCAAGAGCTTCAGAATATTCATGCTTCTCCCCCGCCTTCTTTCTAACATTCCTGGCATACCCGCCTGCGACTGAAAGAGGATTTCGAATTTCGTGGGCAACGTCGGAAGCCATTTTGCCAATGGCAGTAAGCTTCTCGCTTTCAATTAACCTTTTCTGGCTTTCTTTTAATCTCTCGTTCGCTTGGGCTAGTAGCTCAATTTTATTTTGAAGCCTTTCGTACATGCGTGATCGTTGCACAGCGGTGCCAGCATGATTGGCAAAAATCCCCAAAATTTCCAGATCCGATTCTGAGATATTCCTGCCCGTGATCAGATTATCGGCGAGGAGCAATCCTACAATGCTCCCCTCAACAGTCAATGGCGCCGCCGCAAAGGAATCTACACCAAGAATGCCGAAAAGTTCACAGCCAATTTTTCCTGATGACTGGCAACTGCCTTTCGTGACAAGTCGGGGCTTATGAGTAAGAAATACTTCATTCAACGCCGGACACAGGTCACTTGCAGGCAGATTGATCCTGCGCGCGATGTTATTAACTTTGACATCATACTTTCCGGCGGCGTGATTATAATTATCGATCAACTCGTCAAGGGTCTTATGAGCTCCGACTAGTTCTGACCAAATCGCTCCAGCTTCATGGCCATCAGAAGGCCCGATAGCAATCTCACCCTTATACAGTCCACTATCTGAATCATAAAGTAAGAGAAAAGCTCTATTAAAGCCCAGGCCTTCACCCGCAGTTGCCCCTATAAGGATTATTTTAAGCGTCTCATCGAGACGATAGGACATATCCAGTTTTCTACCGATTTGATTGATGACCGCGGCTAAGCTGTAATTTCTATCTGCGTTAACCCGGGAAGCGCTGGGCGTTTTGGAAATCTGGCAAACGTTTAATTCAGCGCCCTCACCAGCCATCAGGCGAGAGAGGTTGACCCAGAAATCGGTAGGGGGGGAATTCTCTGCCGCCTTGCTGGCAAGCGAGAATCCTGTGGCTCGGTCATTCTGTTCAGCAATGCCCTTTCTATTGATTATGATGTCTGCCACCTGTTGGACGGATTTTCCCGACATATATTTAGAGGCGAATTCCTGGAATTCCACATTATGCCATAGCAATTTGCCGCCCGACCCTGATATAAATATCGGGTTTCGATAACAGGTAAGGGTCTTATCGGCGAAAGCATGTTTTTCGATATCAGATATGGAGCTATAATCCGCCAGCATATTATTGTCCGTCCCGATAGCCCAGTTGTAATGAGAAATCATTGATTTTGTTGATATTTTCTTCCAATTCGCTGAGGTTCCTTTCGAGTTTTCGGTCAGATCCCTTCAAAGTTAGTCGGAGGAATTTGGCATTATTGGCCATCGCGGCGATCGGCTTCGATATCCCCTTCTGAACCCTGTTGATAACATCTTCCACTGTCTCCATTTTCCTGCCGGCTGTTTTTTTGAGCATTGCAAGCGGATTGACTGTGGCCGATTCCACCTTCTCAGTATTATTGTGCCTTTGGCTTGAATCGCACTTTGTGCGCATTCGCTCAATAAGTGACGAAATCTGACTGGCAATGATCTGAATCAAACTGAGGTCATTCTCATCATACGATCCTGCTCTTTCGTTGCCAACATTAAATACGCCGATCAACTCGCCATCAGCTAAGATTGGAACCGAGATGAATGAACGAATGTGGTCGTCCAATGATTCCCGATAGCGTTTGATGTTTGGCATAAGAATCGGCCTGCGGTATTTGGCGACCCACGAGGAAAATCCCGAGCCGAGCTCAAATTTCACAAATGAAATCAAATCACCCTTCTTACCAGTTTTGGCAATCTCCTCAAGACGTTCCCCGTCTCTGTTAAGAATGAAAATGCAGGCAGATGAGAAATCGACAGCCTCATTAACTTCCTCGAGAATGTCATTAAACGACTCCTTTCCCCTCAGTTCCTTCTGAATGATCGCGCTTATGCGATGCAGGGTATTGAACTGCCGTACTACACGTTCTGCCGAATAGCAATCGTGTTTTTCCTTTGGCATAAAGCCCATCCTTGGTTTGTAGTTATACCCTATAGGAACTACTTTCTATCTATTTAATACTTACTTCGAGATTCGCTTCCTCCTTCATCGATTGAAGATGTTCCAGGATAAGTTCAGCGGCTTTTAAGGCCGCCCTATTTATAATTTTGTCCTCGGTAATAGCATCGATCTGACGATCGGCTCTCCAGGGGTCATATTCAAAAAACTGAGCATTGTTATCGATCTCCACCGCAAAATCGAATGAGCCTTTCGAAATGCTCTTCATAGAGGAAATATCGATCATATCATAACAAATTTCAACCGAAAAAAAGCGTGAAAAGCGATTGAGAACGTAAGGCACGGAGACATTTCTCTTTAGATTAATTTCGGCATTAGCTATATGATATTTTACAACATGCGAGCAATGTTTGTTTCTTATTTTTTCGATGATAAAATCCTCCGCCTTCTCCGGACCTGGCTTTAGAAATATCCCGCCGGAATTGACGGCATCAATTTCGGATTCAGGCGCTATCCAAAACAACCCTGATTCGTATTGGAGTTTTTCGAGCAAAATCTTGTTCGAAATGGGGGTGATTCGCTTACCGACTTCACTATAAGAGAAAAACGCCGCGATAGATTGATCAGCGGCCTGGATACATCCAGACGACAAAATTATCATCAATATCGATAGGATCAAATGCCTTCTCTTCGACGCCATAAGTTTAATTGGCCTTATTGGTAATTTGCCTTTGAAAAATGTATCTTAAAATTAGCCTTTGTATTTGCTCATCGAAGCTAAATAAAGCCTCATTCTTTCTCAATCCATCTAATGGAAATTCAGAATAGAGGGTTTGTGGATAAGTAAATTCAATTCCGGTCAGATATTCTGAATATTCCAGTTTCTCAACTCTTTTGACTTTGCCCAGAACATTTTCTATCTTCTCTATCCCATTGAGATTTAGACATATCACGACGTAGGAATCGACTTTCAACTTCATATCAATGAGTGACAACACTCCGCTGCCCGAGATATTAAGTATTACGCCATGCAGTGTCCTGGGATCAATCAGATCCCTCCCCTTTTTGGGAGGCAGGTTCAATCGATTTAATTCGAATGGTGCGGCTACATCCAGCCGCACAAATCGCCTTTTGCGGCTGGCATTCAGAGGTGTTTGGATTCGCTTCATTTTTTTGGGGGGCGATGTTTTAATTTTTGCCATAGTAATACCCATTATGCGACAGGTTGTGCGGATTTTTCTTTTTCCATGACTTTTCTGGCTTGAAATAATGCCCTATCAACTATTGGTTTCACTTTAGCGATTTCGCAATCACTATTGTTTCGATCATTAATAAAAACTCTCCCCTTATTGATCGTGGAATTAAAATAAATTATCGCCTCATTATAATCGCCAATCCGATAAGCTAATTCGCCTATGAGGTAGAATGCCTGGAAAGATTGCGGCCCATCCTTAAGCTCCCGGCCGATATCAAGAGATTGCTTGTAAAAATCTTTTGACAATTTAAGCGATTCGATCTCATTAGTCGGGGCATTCGGCATAATATTTTGGATGGCCTGCAAAAAGGTCCCGAAATCGTGATAACTTTTGAAATACATAGGCCTGGCCGATTTACCCTCGGATCGATCCGTGAGCAATCCCATATTCAAAGTCTTCAATCGGGAGATTTGCTCACGGGCATCAGCGGTCGAAGCTAAGATATTATTCAGCAGCTCGAAGTATTGATTAAGGGATGAGGAGAAAAGCTCATTGGCGTTTTGATGGTAAAATGAAGCCAGAGCTTTAGTTGATTGACACAGGTTGGTGATATCCTTATTAATTAGCTGAAGATGGTCCTCCAGCATCTTTATTAACTCGACTAACTTGCCCTCCTCTTGGGATGGTTTTTCGCACTTCAAATCACGAAGAAGCCATCCGAGGCGCAGATAGTACCTCGCCAGAGTCAAATGGCTTGGATGAGCGCCTAAGCTTTCATCAAGAACCGCCAGTATCAATTTGCAGACGGCAGTCTCGTTTGGATAAGCTCGAGGATCCAAGACGGCAACGATCTTCTTGATTACTCCATTTTCATTTCCCAGGATTTCATGATGCTTTTCCTTCAATGGCCCCAATCTATAATTACGAAAATGATTATCCTTTTGCCATTCTTTGAATTTATCATTAAGTTCGGTTGAGTAGCTGCAGACTGGACAGGTGGCGATGAAATACAGAAGGGGATTGATGCCCTCAAATCGTGAATCCGTCCACTTTATTCCCAGAGGCATAAAGTCGGTATCCAATTCACTTACAGAATACGCCCCCTTTCTGATGACCTCAAATTTATTATCCGTATTGCAAATCGGGCATACAACATTACAATAAAATAGAGATGTAGTTTTCATGCCATTTCTCTTTATGATTCTGTATTTCTCTTCCTTTTATCGGCAGAAGTCCCCGAATCCTCAAGCGGTTAATTTCCGATCGGGATTCAAGCATCCGTTACTTCGTGCTCTCTTTTCACCGTCATCACACTTTGGAGTTCCTCTTCAGCTATGGATAGGTTCTTCGCAATGGCGCCTCGATTGTTCTTGGCTTGTTGCCGCTTTGGAATGGCCTTATTATATGATTTACGGAATCGGATTTTTGGTGGTGTTTTGGATCCGTCACTTTCTTTGTCTGTCAACTTTGCTTCGCTTCGATTATTATTGGATCTTATGTGGTTCACACCCTGAGAATTGTTTTCGGAAACTGTGGCTTCTTTAGTGGCTTTTTTGCTTAGCAAGGTGATGACGTTCTTGAGAGCGGAAAGCTCAGAATTGGAACGCGCTCCAAAATTGTTCTGGCCCTCCCTGATTTCCTTTCCTTTAATAGCAAGCAGTTGCCCTTGGCGTCGCAATGAATAAATCACAGTTACTGCCAGTCCACTTGTGATTAGGATATTGAGCCCTATTAGGCCTACCAATAGACTATCGCTGGATTGTAACATCTTTGATCCTTTCGAATATTACCTTTATGCCCTGAAATCAATATGCTTGTTTTGTGAAGGGGAATCGCCCTCTGACAGCTCATAATTGTCTTCGACTGCCAACTTGAGGTCATCGGCTGTTTCCTTTTTTCCATTCTTTCTATTCTTCCCATTTTTGTTTTTTGCGTCATCACGATGAATTATTACTTCATCGGCCTTGTTGGAGTTCTGCACTGTTTTGTGTTTATGCTCGATCTTGGTCTTAAATTCCGCCGCTGTCTGCTGCTGGGTAATATTAGGCTGCGACTTCTCAAGCTTGACGATCTTTTCCGAGGCTTGGGTCTTGGATAAGACATTTTGCAAATCAAGGGGCTGGACCATAATATAGATTAATCCGAATTATAATCAGCTTGCGAAATTTTCTTTTACCATCTCACTGAGCCGCATGATCGCCTTGGTATGGATTTGGGAGACGCGCGATTCGGAGATCTGCATAATTGCGCCTATTTCCTTTAGAGTGAGTTCTTCATAATAATAAAGTGCAACTACCAGTTTCTCTTGCTCCGAAAGCAGACTTATGGCATCAAGTACATATTCCTTCAATTCCCGTAATTCCATGTCCTCAAGAACACAGGATGCGTGTGAATTTTCGATGGTTTCAATTCGGGGAACTTGCCTATTGTCGTCTTCCCGACAGATTAATTCGTCCAGCGAGAGAATGGAGCAAGATGATACTTCGCCCAACGTGGCATCTACTTCCTCGGGAGAGACAGCCATCTCCTTGGCTAATTCCGTGGTATTCGGATGACGAAGCAAGCGATTCTCCAGCTTTGATGTGCTTTTATCCAGGACGCGCGACTTGGCACGTGTAGATCGTGGCACCCAATCCAATGCGCGAAGCTCATCCAATATGGCGCCTCTTATGCGAGGTACGGCGAAGGTTTCAAACTTCACCCCTCGGTCGGGGTCGAAGTTTTTGGCGGCTTCAATCAGACCAATGACTCCGGTCGAAACCAGGTCGTCCAACTCCACCGATTTCGGAAATCCCATCGCCATCCTGCCCGCCACGTTCTTGACAAGCCCCAGATATTCATTCAGCAATTTTTGCCTCAATACCGGATCTTCAGTTCTCTTGTATTCTGACCAGGCAGTTTCCCTGTTCATTTATGTCCTCCCGACTGTGGTTGCAATGTGTAAATCCAATTCTTACTCGGACCTTCATTATTACCTCCCTGTCATCTGAGCGGTAGTGCCAGACCCAGTTGTTAGAATCATAGGTTTATTGGGAATGATGAACCCGAGCTGCTCTTCCATGGCTTTCTCGAATTCAACCATATTTTCCATATTATCATTGCCGAGCATCGACCCCAGTTCCATAACTCCCGGAGATTGCATGAAAACTCTATCGAATTTCATATAACCTATCGCCTTAAGCTCGCATTGCAGGAACTTCCTCGAGAGCAAGAGCATTTTGGTATTGAAATCGAGAAAATCTCCGCCGGACGCCGCCATGTTCAAGAAAAATGAGATGGTCGGTTTCGGAGTTATAGAAGATGCCAATTTGGAGATGGCGTAGCCGTTGGAAATAGATTGAGGATCATTGGCGACTATAATCAGAACAAAATTCGACAAACTCATATATTCATAAAGACCCAGATCCAATCCTGATGCAGTGTCAATGATAATGAGGTCGCTGCCGGTTCGCAGAAATTCAATAAGGTCTTTAATCCGCCCGTATTCGCGGTCCAGCCCGAAATCCTCAATCGTGCCTCTGGAAAATGAGGGAATCAATCGAATGCTTTCGGTACGGCAGATGAATTCGGAAGGAGGGCGGACGCTATTTAGGAATCTTTCATAGCTCATATCTGATTCTGGGTTGATATTATAAAAAGAGCTGATTCCTCCCAGACCGAGCGCCCCATCGATCACCGCAATGCGATATCTCTTCTTGAGCATTTTGACGATGGTGCGGGCAATCGTAGTCTTGCCGACACCGCCTTTGCCGGAACAGATCGTTAATATGCAGCTTTGAGAATTGGGCCTGGCCATTGGCTTAAGCATAAGATTTCTCCTGACCCATTCCTGAAAATAAGGCGGCGCTGATCTCCTCTGGGCTAAGACTCTTGGGCTCTGTCGTGAGACTGCGGCCCGATCCCCCTGCCAATGGTCTTAACTTGGATTTCAATAATGTATTAAGGATGGCCCCTGAATCGTTTGATTCTCCATAATGTGTGAATGCCACATGGGTCAATTTATATTGTTGGGCCCGGCTGATAGTTTCTTCAGTTATTTTGAAATGCTGCATAGCATTGACCACCAGCACTCGCGCCAGCTGGATATTCGATAGTTGCTGAAGGATTTCCTTCTCAGAGTCATCAGTTCCATTCAATGCCGGCAAGTCCAGCAGAATTGGCTCCTTGGAATTGAATTTCGAGATATGTTGCTTTAATTCCTTGACTCGGGTTGTGGCCAGAAAGCGGACCCCCAGCAATTTTGCAATGCGGCGAAGCTGGTGCCCGCCAGAAACATTATAATTATCCATCGAGATAATGGTGGCCCCCAGCTTTTCCCGATTAATGTAGCGATGAGCTATCTTGACTATAAGCGCACTTCTGCCACAGCCCGCAAGCCCGGTAAAGGCGATAGGTTCTTTCTTCATCAACCTGGTCAGCGATTCGCTGGAACCGCATTTGCCAGCCAAATACTTGGCCCATCTGTTCTGCCATGAATCGTCCACAGTCCCCGGTATTGAGCCGGAGATAGTAGCCATTGCGATATCGTCGATTATATCAGGATGAAGGTTCAACCATGGCAGAAGGCGATAAAGCTTACCTATTTCACCCGGCATCAGTTCAAGATATTTTTCTGCCGATATTCTCAAGTCCTTTTCACCAATAATCTCACGCACTCTATTAAGCTCAGCGATATGAGAATTAGGAGGAGTGTTGGCTTGATTAATTACGGGAGCAGAATCAATCGTGTTTAAGGCTTTCAATGAGGCCCCCGAATCCGTGGAAGGCAATACGCCCGTCAGGCGATTGGGTTGAATGGTTACCGATTTCTTTTTCTCGGCTGACTTGCCGGATGCATCGGGTAGATCCACTGCCGCGGTAACTTCAACGGAACGGGCTCCATTCCGGGAAAACATTCGGCTCAGCTCCCGAGTATTGAGGATGACCGCATCATTTCCCATGTCTTTTTTGACCAGACGCAACGCCTCTGGAACACTTTCAGCGGTAAATTTCTTAATTCTCATCGTTAATTCCTATCGCTCCTACAGAAAATACTTCAACCTCAGGGGTGATTTCGTTAAAGGAAATTATGATCGCCTGAGGCAACGCTGTTTCGGTCATCCGTCTCAAAGGCAATCTGATATTCGGCGAGCAGAGAATGATCGGATTTTGATTGTTGGCTATCATAGTGTCCACCGCAATCCTCATATTTGCGATCACTCTTTGCGTGACTTCTGATGGCAGGATGACATTTATTCCGTGACGAGTGCTCTTGGTATTATCTGTGATTAACTGCTCAAGATGCGGTTCGCAGGTTGTGACATAAATGGTTCCTTTATCATCTTTATAAAGGTGGCAAATCGCTCTCGCCAATGAATGCCGAGCATATTCGGTCAAAATCTCCGGATCTTTTGATGATGGCCCATAGTCTGCCAGAGTCTCCACAATTGTAAGCATGTCCTTAATTGGGATTCTTTCTTTCAAAAGGTTCTGCAATACTTTCTGAATTATCCCGATAGATAGAATGCTGGGAATTACTTCCTCGACGACTGCCGGATAATCCTGTTTGAGAACATCGATCAAATTCTGAACATCCTGACGGCTTAAGAGCTCAAAGGCGTTATTCTTGATGACCTCTGTTAAATGTGTTGCCAGAACCGCCGGTGGTTCGACGAGAGTAACACCTTCAAAGCCCCTGGCCTCCATACTCTCCGCCGCCACCCATTTTGCTTTGAGGCCAAAGGCCGGCTCGACCGTGTCTATGCCTTCAACATCGCGCTCGTTTTGAGGCTGAGGGATGGCCAAAAGATACCCGCGCATTAGTTCGAAGCTGGATATGGGAATGCCTTTGATCTTTATCCGATACTGATTGGGTTCCAATTGGATATTGTCTCTGATGCGAATTGGCGGCACGATTAGCCCCAAATCGGTTGCTAATTGTCGCCTTATCAGCGAAATGCGTTCCAGAATGTCACCACCCTGAGCGCTGTCAACCAAAGGGATCAACCCATATCCTATTTCGACCTCCAAAGCATCGACTTTAAGAAATTCCTCGGGTTTTATCTTGGGTTGCCCAACTTGGGGTGATTCTGTCTTCTTTATCTGTTCGGATTCCAACTTTCTCGATTTCTCAGCGGTGATCCCGATAAATCCAGCCAACGCCCCCAGCGCGAAGAATGGCAATGTCGGCAAGCCCGGGACGATGCCGAACAAGAACAGCACTACCGCCGCTACTTTGATAGCCCGAGGATAGCCCGAGAATTGTTTGGTAATATCCTGGCCAAGATTAGTTTCGGAGGCGGCCCGCGTGACTATAATTCCTGATGACGTAGAAATGATTAAGGACGGGATCTGAGTGACTAAACCATCTCCGACGGTCAGCAGAGTATAAGTTTGGAGGGCTTGACTCGCATCCAACCCCAATTGGACAATTCCAATGATCAATCCGCCAACAATGTTTATCAAGGTGATTAAAATGCCGGCTATCGCGTCTCCCCGCACAAACTTGCTGGCGCCATCCATTGCCCCGTAAAAATCGGCTTCTCTGGAGATATTTTCTCTTCTGCGCCGTGCCTCATTATCGGTTATCAATCCAGCATTCAAATCGGCATCTATCGCCATCTGCTTGCCGGGCATCGCATCCAATGTGAATCTTGCCGCCACTTCCGCAATTCTACCAGCGCCTTTTGTGATAACCACAAATTGAATGATCACCAAGATCAGGAATATTACAAATCCGACAACATAATTACCCTTAACCACGAAGTTTCCGAAGGCAGATATCACCTCGCCGGCATAGACATCCGCCAAGATCAAGCGGGTACTGGCTACATTGAGAGATAATCGAAATAAAGTGATTATCAACAGCAATCCCGGGAATACCGAAAGCTCCAGAGGGTGAGTGATGTACATTGTCACCAAAAGAATAATCAAGGAGAAGGCAATGTTAAATGTCAGCAGCAGGTCCAGCAGATATGGCGGCAAGGGAATGACCAGTACTGCCAATATTGCGATAACCGCCACAGCAAGCGCTATATCAGAATTAGCGGCTATATGCATCAGTATGGGCTGTTTTTTCTGAGGCGGCATTTAATTTCCTATATTGCCTTGTTTTTTAATCTGTGGACGTAGGCCAGTATCTCGGCGACTGCCCTGTAGAGATGTTCCGGAATCTGCATCCCGATTCCCACATACTTGAAAAGAGCTTGAGCCAATGGCCTATCTTCGATAATCGGAATTGAAAATCTTTTCGCGATTTCCTTGATCTTCTCGGCGATCAGGCGCTGTCCCTTGGCAACGACAATCGGAGCTCCCATATTTTCTGAATCGTATTTAAGGCCCACAGCGATTTCGGTGGGATTAGTGACGACCACGTCAGCAGTTTGTACATCCTGGAACATCCTCTTCATAGCTTGCTCGCGCTGAATACGGCGAATTTTAGCCTTTATCATAGGATCGCCCTCGAACTGCTTCATCTCTTCCTTGATCTCTTGCTTGCTCATCCTCAAGCCTTTCTTGTGAACATATTTCTGATAGGCAAAATCGAGGATCGCCAATATCAGCAGAGCAAACGCACATCGAAGCCCAAGTTTAAATGTCAGCTTGGAACCAAAAATCAATATCTGCCCTAGATCCTTGTCTATTAGTGGGATATAATTGTCAACTTCTGCTCTTAGAGTCAGATAGGCGACCATTCCGACAATGATTATCTTGGTCGAGTCTCGGAACAGGTCGAAGAGAGATTTGGCCGATATGATTCGTTTGAATCCCTTCACAATATCAAGCTTATCCAGATTAGGCTCCAACGTCTCGAACGAAAAGAGTGGCCCCACTTGAAAATAGGTCGCGAAAAAGCCGATGACTGCCATTACTAGCAGAAATGGAGCGATTAGCCGGGCAAATTGTAGGCCCCAAGTCTGGAAAAGATAGTAGAAGTTGGTGACATTTATCGGGAATTTTCCCAATTGGGAAAAATGCGAAATATAGATTCCTGACATTTGTTGCAGAAGTGTTGATGACATCACGAAAATCGTGACAAAACCGGTAGTGATAATGGCCACCGACGAGAGCTCCTGAGAACGAGCTACTTGACCCTTCCTCCGAGCATCATCGATGCGTCGAGCCGTTGGTTCTTCGGTTTTGTCCTGCGTTGATGTGTCGTCTGCCATCTTCTAATGCCTTCCCAGCATTATTAGATCGAGGATGTTCTGTTCGGTTGACGAAAGGAGTTTCGCAAAGATATTTCCGAAATAAGAAATGCCTGTCGCCAGGATGAGGAATCCGACCCCGATTCCCAGAGGGAAACCCACAATGAATACATTCATCTGGGGGACGGTCCTGGCGATGATTCCCAAGGCCACACTGGTCAAGAAAAGTGTGATCATTGCAGGAGCAGATATCTTCATAGCAATGACAAAAACATCCACGCACATCCGCGTCATCGCCTCCCCCATCGCTGAAGGCAAAGAAGCTTCCCCAGGCGGGATCAATTGGAAACTCTGTACGATTCCGGACAATAGGAAATGATGCCCATTTATGGCCAGGTAGATTAAGGTGGCAATGATGAATTTGAACTCAGCGATTGTAGAGACTTGTGATTGGGACATAGGATCAATGACATTTACGATAGAAAATCCCATCTGGAATCCGATGATTTCACCAGCCATCTGAATCCCGATAAACAAAAGCAACGAAGAGAAACCTATAATGACCCCAAATGAAATTTCGCTGACACAAGTTAGGAGTATCCCAATGAGATTGCCGCTGTAAGGTTCTTTAGGTAATGGAACAATTGGGAGAATCAAGATTGCGACAAAGAGCGTTAAAGCGGCTTTGGCCCGAATCGGGAAGAGTCGATTTCCAAAGAATGCCGATGTAAAAAATATGCCACCCACTCGCATTGTTATAATTAAAAAAGTCTCGAATTTCTGAGTCAGAATTGGCACTAAATCCATACTTGGCATCCAACGACTAAATGCGTCTTGTTTCTCATCTTTAAGACATATAGCAAGCCTAATTCCTGTTTTCCCCCCTTTATGAGAATTTTGCTTACTTGTTGATTACAAATTAGTTAGAGCTGATGCAGGAGCACGCGATTGATCTTGACAAATGACGATGCGGAACTGATTTCCCCCCTCTTGGATATTCTTTACCTAATGTGCCAAAGTGGATATGCTACCGAACATCCTGGTCATAAAATCCAAAATCATATTGATCATCCACGGCAAGAACAGCAGCAGAGCGATTGCTACGGCTACTATTTTGGGAATAAATGTCAAGGTCATCTCATTGATTTGTGTAACTGCTTGAAAGATACTGACTATCAGCCCTACCACAAGGCCGGAAATAAGCATCGGCGCCGATACCAGTAGCGTGAGGGTTATGGCTTCTCGTCCCAAGGTCAGGACATAATTCATATCCATTTTCTAACCGAATGATAATATCAAAGATTTTATGATCAAATACCAGCCATCGACCAAGACGAACAGCAATATCTTGAACGGTAATGAGACCATTATCGGAGGGAGCATAAGCATCCCCATTGACATCAAAACGGACGCCACGACCATATCAATAATCAGGAATGGGACAAATAATGTAAACCCGATCTGAAATGCTATTCGAAGCTCACTGGTAACGAACCCCGGAATTAGTACATATGTCGGAATGTCATCATTAGATTGCGGTTCTTCGAGGTGGGCGAGCTCCACGAAAAGTTCCAAGTCCTTCTCCCTCACTTGGTGCAACATGAAATTGCGGAGCGGCTTGATACCGATGTCATAGGCTTCCTGCTGATTGATTTTGCCATCGAAGTATGGTTTCAAGGCTGTATTATTGATCTCCCCGAAAATGGGCGCCATCAAGAAATAAGTTAATATCAGCGCCAGACCTACGACTAATTGGTTCGGAGGCATTTGGGGAGTGCCAAGAGCGTGACGCAGAAATGAAAAAACCACTACAATCCTGATGAACGATGTTACCATTATTACGATTGACGGTGCCAGGGCCAGCACCGTCAGTACTAATAAGATCTGCATCGTCGTTGAAAGGTCCGAAGGCGAATCGGACTGCCCAACTTGAATAGATATTTTGGGCAAGGTCTGGCCGAAAACGGAGGAAGAGCTGATCCCTATCAGCAGAATTATGATCAAGGCTGATTGGAAAATGAGGATTTTATAATGCGGTCTCGACATTCCTCGCCTTTCCCAGGAATGGTCTTTCAGATGGTAATTTGAGTTTCTCCAGCATCCCCTTGAATCTGCCCGAGGTATTTTGGGGAACTACCGCGCCGTCAAAATTCTTAAAATCCTCGTGGTCCAATTCACATAGAAAGAATATTGCGTTTTCTGATGACGCCACCAGAATGTATTTCCGCCCAGCCTTGACGATATGCAACCCCTTCTTGGGGCCCAGATAGGAATTGTCAATAACGGTAATATTTGTGGCCGAAGAATGACCACCGGCCTTATGGGTGGCCAGTTTCTTGAGCCCCCAAATTGATATATATATTAGTCCAATGACCAGTGCAATTGAGGCCAATAGCCGTAGCCCTATCTCTGTAGATGATGTTTCAATTCGAGGAACGCTATCATAGGCTTGGCTACCGGAGCCTGAATTCACCTGGCCTCCGCCAATCACCACTGTGGAAAAAGCCGAAAGGAAGAGAACCAGCAGGCACAATGATACAGCAAACCGCTTCTTATTCAACATCATCGCTCAATTTATCCCGAGTGGTTTTGTTTTGAAATCAAATCAGTGATTCGAATGCCAAAATTCTCGTCAACCACTACCACCTCCCCCTTCGCTATCATTCTGTAGTTGACCAGCAGATCAACTGGTTCGCCGGCCAATTTGTCAAGCTCGACTATCGAGCCGGGACCCAGATTAAGGATATCTTCAATCGTCATAGTAGTCCGACCCAATTCAATCGATACCGGGAGCGGCACATCCATGAGCAGACCTATATTCTGATTAGAGGCTTCATTGGTGCCTGCCCCAAATTGCGGGAACTCCGCCTTCTGAATTACTTTGGGCATTTCAATTGAGGGTTGGTTAGGACCGATTGAATCAGCTTTCACGGCACCCGCGGAATCATCGGCATCCAGAGATTCTTGCATCTGTTTTTCGATGAGCTTATCCATCTCTTCCCGAGATAACTGATTATTCTGGTCATTTCCGGGGTCAATCGACATAATTACTCCGTTTTCCGTGGTCTTGAATGTTGGGGAATTTATTCATCATATTACTTCGGTCCTCCTTCGCCCATCAAAACTGGCTCTATAACTCTGGTCAGATTCACCGCCTTCTTGCCGCCGACATAGCCAACTCTACCAAGGAACTTTGGTTTTTGCTGAATTAAGACAGTGAATTCATCCTTCACACTATTTTCCAAGCAGATCACATCCCCAACTCTGACATTCAGCATTTCGCGCATAGTAATTGAGGTGCCTATCATTTGCACGGATAAATCCGAATTAATCGGATTAATTCGCCTTATGTTCTGCTCGAAATCAGTTCCAGCTTTTTTCTTTTTAGAAGAATCTGCCCAATGCTGTATTGAAAGGCGGCTAATAATTTCTTCCAATGATAGATATGGATAACAAATAGTCATAACTCCATATGAACCCGCTAATTTAATCTGAAGAGTGACCGTGACCACGGTTTCTCCAGGGGCTACAATCTGAAGGAATTGGGGATTCGTCTCATAAGCGCTGATACGGAATTTGATAGCACATATATGCTCCCAAGCTTTTTCCAGAGCAACCATAGTCTTATCGAGGACTTTATTCATAATAGATTTTTCAATGCCTGTCAATTCCCTCTCGGTCTCTATCGGCTTGCCCCGGCCGCCGAAGATTTTATCAACTATCAGGAATACTACAGAGGTACTAATATTCATTATGCCGGCGCCCGCCAGAGGATCCATCTGATAAATATAGGAACAGCTCGGTGAAGACAGCGACATTATATATTCAGAATAAGTTATCTGGTCCACCGCGATCAAATCCACATCGACTACGGAGCGGGTGTATGCAGAATAAGAGGACCCAAGCTGACTGGCAAAGCCTCCATGCAGACTTTCAATTGCTCTAATCTGGTCCTTATTTACACGGCAGGGGTGCTTGAAGTCATAGGAACGCACATGCCGATCATGCGGCTTAGGCTTTTCGTCGAATGTGCCCCCTGACAGATCCTCGCCTGCAACCGAATTTATGAGGGAATCAATTTCATCCTGTGAGAGTATCTTTACCATCGGTTACCTATAGAATCATTGAAGAACATAATCGATAAAATAGACATTTCGTATTTCTACTGGGCTAAATAATTGCCCAAGCTCTTCAATTATTTTATTCCTGAGAATAGCTTTTTCATCCGGCGAAGATAATTGATCCACTGTTTCGGCTGATAATATCCTTATCAATGCATCCCGAATCGCCGGTTTCCTTAGTTCCAGCTGACGATTTGCTTCCTCATCGCGCACTTCAACGCCCAGAGAGGTCGATAGATAGCGAGTCCCCCCGGAATTTGCCGGATTCACTACCAAATCTTCAATAGTCAAAATAACGCCCGGCATTTGAACTTCCTTAGGCGCTACTTCTTCTGGATGATACCATTCGGGAATTCTTGGCTTAAGGACATCATTGACAACAAAATATGCGGCCGCAATAGAAATTAATTCCAGAATCAAAATGATTGCGGTCAATTTGGACTTCTTCCCGGATTTGACCTCAGTCGCTGGAGCAACTTCCGGAGTTTGAGCGCTTTCCTTTTCCTTAACTTCAGGCATAGTTTAACCCAATCTAATCATACATTTGATCGTCGTTTCCCGGGCTGATGTCAGCCCTGGTGGACTTTTCCATCCCCTTCTTTTGAAAGGCGAGGCCCTTTCCATTTGTGATGCCACGGAAATCGGCGATCCTCTCGACTACTTCATTGATGGTCTCACGCACCATTATTTTCTTGCCGGTAGTCAGGCAAATCAAAGTCTCGGGTTTTTCCTCGATGAATTCAATTAGGTCTGAATTTATTACGAAAGAACCGCCATTTATCCGCGTTACTTTAATCATTTATCTCATCTCATTAGACCGATTAACGTTTTAGCGACACAAGTTCAGCGAGCATTTGGTCTGCCGTCGTAATGGTTCTGGCATTAGCCTGGAAACCGCGCTGGGCGATAATCATGGTGGTGAACTCCTTGGCCAAGTCCACATTCGCCATCTCCAATGCGCCAGATGTTATGCTTCCCGAGATGGCTTCGCCGGCAACGCCAACAAGGGGCAGCCCTGAATTGGCGGACTCTATGTAGAGGGTATTTCCTACTTTCAACAAACCCATTGGATTGTTGAAATCAGCCACGTAAATCTGAGCGAGTGAGCGCGATACGCCATTGCTAAATATGCCGGTGATGACACCCTTATTATCGATGGAGATATCATTCAGTATGCCTGATGTATATCCATCCTGACTGATGGCGGCTGCGGTCGAATCCGACGCAAATCCGGTCAAGCCATCATAAGAATTGGCTGTCCCGACATTGAAAGATATATCCACTACAGTGGCTCCATTGTTTGGATTAAATGTAAGGCTCTGCGCGCCTCCATCATAGGTGAATGATCCCAATGAACCATCATTATTAAAAACAACCTGGCCCGTATTTCCACTGCTGATAATCTCATTACCCCCAAGCGTGGCTTCCCAGTACCAGGTATTCTCATCTATAGACTTGGTGAAATTCATCGTGATTATATGAGTTGCTCCCAATGAATCAAAGGTTGTGATTGAGGCGGCATGCTGGGTATCATCGGTCCCAATGACCAAATCTCCGGCTGCCAACCCACCGGCCCCGGTAACAACGTTCACACCACCATCGCCAATATCAGAAATACCGGTAACAATGCCCGAATTTTCATCAGTTGTCAGGGTTAAAACCACCGGATCAAGCGCAGTTTGGCCCGTTGGCGTGAAAGTATCAAAAGCTTGCAATGTCGAAGCGGTCCCATTATTCACAGTAAAATCAGAAGATCCAAAAACCTGAAGCGCCACATCGCCGACTCCCGAATCTTCCACCTCAATGCTATATGTAGATCCCGCGCCGGCATAACTGCGTTGCAGCTGAACTTGGCCATCCACAATATCAGCTGTGACACCGCTGGCCTTGCTGTTGATCGCATTTATAAGATCGTTGACAGTACTATCGACCGTCAATTCTGAAAACGAGATCCAGTTACCTCCGTCGACTCTTAAACGGAATCCGGCAACGCTGGTAACGCCGAGCTCTGTTCCCAATCTTTCGCTCCCGAAAAGAATCTCCGTTGTGTTTGATGATGGAATGTCTCCGGAAGCATCAAGCCCGGTATCATTGAAGGTTAATATTGGTGCGGTCACCTCACCTATATAACCATCCGTGCTGCCGGAATAATCGCCGGGCGTTTCGGTGCGATAGATCTTATAACCAGTTGCGCCGGTGACATTCGCCCATGTGACATCAACTGATTCATCAACTGACGCGTCGATAGCTACAGCCACCGATTCGGTGCCTAAGGTTTCGCCCAAATCATTGATAGCAGTAACATAGTAGTAATAGGTTCCATCACCCTGAGCAAATCCTCCGGCTCCGGAATTGATGGTGCAAGTTGGCTGGCCTGCATCTGTAAGCTGATTGGCATGGATGCCCGATCTGATCGAATAAGTCGCATTGTCACCGGTGATACTAATATTGTGAGTTCCGCCGACCCCATTCGTGGCAATTCCGCTGACACTCGTGATATTGGTATCCCCTGCTGAAACCAGAGTA
This sequence comes from candidate division Zixibacteria bacterium CG_4_9_14_3_um_filter_46_8, assembly GCA_002791595.1. Classification (GTDB taxonomy): domain Bacteria; phylum Zixibacteria; class MSB-5A5; order UM-FILTER-46-8; family UM-FILTER-46-8; genus UM-FILTER-46-8. Next base: position 12,745 of record PFXJ01000102.1, on the reverse strand, counting down.
GCATCGGAATCAGTTGCGTTTGAATCAAGGTTATTTGCCAGATTGATGCTCTCAGTTACTCGGGCAGGGTCCTGCTGCCCGAAAGGAATAGAGAGATTGCCTATCGGCGATGAAGCGCCAATGGAACCACTTGAATCAGCCATTTTCCCTTGCAGAATATAACCTGTGGAGACCTGGATCATATTGGCATCGGCATCAAAGCCAAATGCTCCTGCACGGGAATAATAGCTGGCGTCGCCATCAGAAACGATAAAGAAGCCGGAGCCCTGTAAAGCTAAATCGGTTACCAGTCCGGTGGATTCCAACCCGCCCTGCTGAAACTGGTTGTCGATTGTTGCCAATGACATTCCCAGACCCAGTTGGAGCGGGTTGGTCCCTCCGGAAGTAGAGGATGGTCGTCCTGCACCCCGCAGGGTCTGTACCAATGCCTCCTGAAATGTTACTCTTCCCAACTTATATCCGATGGTATTAATATTCGCTATATTATCACCGACAACATCCATCTCGACTTGGTGATTTTTCAGGCCGGTAATTCCGGAAAATAGTGATGCCATCATAATTTAATTTCTCCTCTTGGTGGTTAACCAGGGGCCTCCTCAAAGAGGTCCAGCCCTCAGGCAATTACAGTACTGTCAATGTTTGTAAAGACCGATTCACTGGCCGCAGCCGTTTGCAGGGCTGTTACCACAGTTCTATTTTTCACCGAAACTACAAACGCCATATCGTTCAATAATACCAGCGAATCGCGTGAACCCTTTGAATTAGCGCTGTCGACTGCATTATGCAGTCTTTCCAGCTGCGTCTGCGTCAATGAAATCCCACGTTGATACAATCTGTCAATTGCATGTCCTGAAAATTTCAAGGGTTCGCAACGAGTCAGCGCTTCATGCAATTTATCTTTGAAATCCCCTTCTGAAGCTTTAATACGATTATCAACTTTATTGGGATGCTGGGGAACAACAACAGCCAATCTGTCAGTTGAGTTTTTTACCTCCATTTCTTTAACCCCCACTTACTTCGATTATGTCGCCGAGTGGGATTTTCTCGCCATTGATCATGAGATAGGCGATGCCATTGCTATATGTAACACCGTCAACATAACCGGTTCTCAATGCCGTTGCCGTGACAGCCTCCCCTGCGGAATTCTCGGCGGAAACGGAGAAGGTGTAATCGCCGCTTGGGACCTGCGAGCCAGAATCATTTTTCCCATCCCAATTCAGATGATTGATGCCGGAACTTTTGTCAGTCTGCTCCAATGTCCTCACTAAGTTCCCATCCGAATCGAAAATCTTTATAGTGACCTTCGAGGCATCGTCAATCAATCGATAACTGATCCGTGGGTTATTCTGGTTGGCCAGCTCCAGCGAATTCCCGGAAGCCACGATTTCCTTGCCTATTAATTGGGTGGCCATGGAATTGGAGATGGTTTGACTTAACAGGTAATCAAGATCGGAATTCGCCATCACATTGCTGTTTAGATTCTGAAGCTGTTCCAGTGATGAAAACTGCGCCAGTTGCGCAATAAACTCCTTATCTTCCATCGGTTCGAATGGATTCTGATGCCGCAATTGAGTTACCAGAAGCTGCAGGAAATCATCTTTGCCCAGAACGGCATTAGTCGAAAAGAAATCGGTAGGCAGACCTCTGGGAGTTGCCTGGTCGGGAGAACTGCCGTATGTTGGATTTATGTTGTTAATTTGGGACATTTAAGCCTCCTTACGCGAGCCAATTAATTCCATATCCGGAAACGAAATAATTGCCGCCGGGTTTAGAATCAAGCGCCATCGAAACAGATTTCAGATTGCTTTCGGGTTGGTGGCGATTGGATTTGTCAGAACCGCGATGGCTGTATCCGGAATCCAAACTATTTTCCTGGTCTTTGAATTTACGATATTCACTATCGCTAAGCTTATCATCAAGCCTTATGTCCAATCGATCCATGTTGATGCCGGATGCCAGAAGGATGTTTTTGATTTCCTCACTATTATCCTGGATGGTTTTCAACACCGCTTCTGATTCCACCGTCATCTTGACATTGATCGCATTATTAATTTCAGTTAATTTGAGATTTATAAATCCCAATTCCGGCGGGTGCAATTTGATGTTGAAAACCTTGCCGGCGAAGGTCTGGTTGGCATTGGCGATATCGATGATAGCTCGAGATACTTCTGTCGGTATTATTCTGATCAAGCCTCCTTTCGCCTTTGCCAATTTCAATTCCACCGGATTGGCGGAAATCAATTGACTTTCACTCTTGGCTGTGGTTGTATCTTTGCCGCCGCTATATTTGACATCCGTTGCTCTTGGCGCCGAGGCTTCGTTATTTTGCAAATTATCACCAACACGTTCCCTCTTCTGCACGGTAACTGATTCAGTTGAGACTAATGCCCATGTTTCTGAATTAGGACGCAATCCCTTAGCGCTATGATGATCTTTCAATAGATGAGTTAATTGAGACGCCTGAATTTGAGTCCTTTTCGAATCCGAAACCTTCGTTACGTTCGAATCATCAGAAGCGTGCTTCCTGGCATTGATTTCCGAGATAATCCGGTCATCGGGGGACTTGAATCGGGATGTATTCTGGACGCGTTTTGAAGGAAGCATATTTTCATCATCTGAAAGTTTTATTGCGATGTGCTCATTAAAATTTCGAATGCCCAATCCCTTTTCCTTTAGGATTTGATGCTTTTCAAAAACAGCATATCGAGTCCAATCTGCCTGGGACGGAATCGTGACTAATGCTGGTCTCGGCGCCTCAGTATTTTTGATTGCCAATCTGGTGAAGGAAGAATTAGTTGCAATCTGGGCAGAATGTTCAACGGAATGTTTGCCAATAAGGCTTGTCGATTCGGCCGAGAATGGATTTTGAGCCGAATACTTGCCGGATATCCTGAAATGTTGAGCCGGCATATCCTTAACAGGAAGCGGTTCCTTCTGACTTGGGCTTCCCTTAGACGATATGCTGTCATTTGAAAGTGCTTTTTGCGCCAGATATTTGCCGTATATATCGGAATGCTGAGCCGGCGTATCTTTAGTAGCAAGCGGTTCCTTCTGACTTGCGCTTCCCTTAAGCGATATGCTGTCATTTGAAAGTGTCTTATGCCGGGGTATTTCCACGGATTGATTGGAATCCGGAATCTTTCGAAGGACAGCTTTAATCGGGCGCTCCTCTACGAATGCACGGCTGTTATTACGGATTCTATTTTTCTCTGCAATCGCAGAATCCTTTTGGGCGCTTCCCAGAGGCATGGCCATTTTATCATTAGAATCCTTTTCTGTCAGGTACCTGGCGGTAAGAAGATTTAATTTCCCACTAACAATCGCCGGAGTTAAGAATTTTTGATCAGATACACCATTATGAATTATCCGTGAAATCTCTGAGGACTTGAATAAGAGGCGCGAAAGCTTCTGATTTCCTGATAAGGGAAGCATTTTGAATGGCACACTATTGGTATAAGGGATTTGACCTGCAGGGCGTATGGCATTGTTTAAGACATAATAAAACCCTGATGATTGGGTCAACGAGAGAATATCTTTGCCGACTCCCTTCTCTTTAACCCCCCTGGTTGCGCGAACTCCAAATGATTCGTTGCTATGGGATATGTTAATTTCCCTCGAAATCAAGGCTTCTTCTCCAATATCATTTTGCTGATTACTGCGGCGCGTTCAGGTTTGACAAGTTCAAGTGCTTTGGATGCATTTCGAGCTTTCATTTCTGGAAGTATCAAAACAATAAGCGAATCCTCCATATGCTCAAATATGTAAGCCAATTGCTCTTCCTTTATACCATCATAAAGCTTGGCCAGCGCCCGGATATCCTCCCGGTGCCGCGTTTCTTTTTGCACTGCGTAGCCCTTTATTTCGTTGCGCAGGCTTTCAATTTCCTGCCTTTCGAAACCTATTTCCGATAAAATGGTGTCTGCTGAATCGGGCATTGAGGTAAGTGTTGTATCTACAAGCCCCCTTGTCGAATCGACAGCCGAATCCGGAGGGGGCGGAGGAGACAGTGCCACTCCGATATCAACTCCAAATAGATTCGAGAATAAGAAGACAAATATTGCGAATGTCACTAGAGGCAGCAAAACCATTAATAATACCTTCTTCTTCGGTTTGCTTTTTTGGGGAGTTGGGGCCAGAGTCTCTCCGGTCTTTTCCGGTTCCTTTTTATCTTTCTCAGCCATAATCTAAGACCTTAACTTTCGTCCAGCATCCGTATAAGCAATCGGCGTGCCAATTACGGACTACCGAAGGCCTTCCTATCTTTCCCCAATTCAGTCAATGAGATAACAATGCTGAAATGGCGCTTTTTTATCTCTATCTTGATCCATGCCAATTTCCCCTAAGAATTTATTTCCTTGATGATAAGATATTTTCTCCCACGATAATCTTGCGCATTCGCGATGCAGTCTCATCGATTTGCTTGTTCATTTCGCGATTCTGCCGCAATTTGTATTTCTCGATGGTCTTTTCTCGATATTTTTTGAATTTTTCTTCTTCTCTGGAAGCAGCAACCAGCAATCCCCTTTTGGATTCGACATCCGTTTCCAATTTCCGAATATCATCGTTGCAAAATATGATTTCCGCTTGATTGTTTGCGAGGTAACGCAATGATATATTAATGGGTTCGATCACAACGCGCGGTTTTCGGAGCTGATAACCCATATGCTTTTTTTCCCTAGTCTCATTGGCTTGAAGCGCGCTCAAATCATTCATGCGAGTTTGAAGAATTTTAAGGCTCTGACTTAATGCCCGCTGGGCCTCTTTGGTCCTATAGTTCTTGATTTTCAGGAGCTTTTCGAATGGAAAGGCGAATTTGCGCAGCATCCTTCAGCCTGCCTTTCTACTTCTGCTTTTCCGGCTCCGCAAGGATCTGCTCTAATAAGCCCATCATGGTATCTGGTTCAGATTTTTCATCGATATTTTGCTGTAGGAATCGATTAATCAATCCGATTTTTTCGATGGCAAAATCAATTTCGCTGGAAGACCCCTTACTATAGGCGCCGATATTGATTATATCTTCTGATTCCGCATAGATGGCCATTGTTTTCTTGCATTGCTGGGATAGAGCCAGGTAATCTCGGCTGATTACATCTGGCATTACCCTGCTGATAGAGGCATTAACGTCAATAGCGGGGTAGTGATTGCGATTGGCGAGCCTTCGTGACAGGACAATATGACCATCGAGGGTGGCGCGGGATGTATCAGAAACCGGTTCATCAAGATCATCACCTTCTACCAGCACGGTGTAAATCCCGGTGATGCTGCCTTTTTCTGAAGCGCCAGCCCTTTCCAGCAGTTTTGGGATCAAGGCAAATGCGGAAGGAGTGTAGCCGCGGGTAGTGGGTGGTTCACCAGCGGCCAGCCCAATCTCTCGTTGAGCAGTTGCCACGCGGGTCAAGGAATCCATCATCAACAGCGCATCTTTGCCTTGGCCGCGAAAATACTCGGCGATAGCAGTGGTCAGGAAAGCTCCCTTAATTTTCATCAATGGAGATTTATCCGATGTCACCACGACCACCACAGAACGGCTAAGACCTTCCTCGCCGAGATCCTTCTCAATAAATTCCCGTACCTCTCTGCCTCGCTCTCCGATCAGGCCGATCACATTTACATCTCCATAACAATTTCTGGCGATCATACCCATCAGGACCGATTTCCCCACACCGCTTCCCGCGAATATCCCCATCCTTTGGCCTTTTCCAATGGTTATGAGAGAATCGATGGATCTCACGCCGGTATAAAACGGTTCGGTAATGCGGCGACGCTTCAAGGGATGAGGCGATTGATTGCTCCAGGTGACAATATCCTCTCCGATTATGGGACCCTTGCCATCGATGGGATTGCCGAGGCCATTGATAATCCTGCCAACAATACTGGGTGATAATCTGGTCATTAATGTTAAGTGCCCTGGTCGCACTTCAGCTCCAGGAATTATGCCAGGGGAGTCCTCCAATGCCATCAAAATGAGATTTTCATCTCGAAAACCGACAACCTCCGCAATTATTCCAGTTTCAGAATGGTCAGTTACGATACTACAGACCTGTCCTATACCGGCACGTAGCCCAGTGGCTTCCAGAACCATTCCGATGGCCTTTACAATTCGTCCAGATTGGGCTACACGAGGGCAGGCATTAATGAGAGGGCCGATTTTCTCCGAGATGTCAAATTCAAATCTCATCCTATCCGCCCAATACTTGTTTAACCAACATTTTCCATCTTGCCTCCACGGTAGCATCGATTTTGCCAAGCTCAGTTTCGATCAGACAGCCTCCTGGCTTGATATTTTCATCACTGTTGATTTTTATCTGCTCTGCCTTAGCAAATTTGGAAAATATATCAGCAACAACGTTTTCAACTGATTGGCGCTCTGCCGGATTAAGGGTGATCTTTAGTGCTTTCTCCCCGGTCAGCAAAGATGACGAATTATTCAAGGCGTCGATAATAACGGAAGGACGCAGGAATTCACTATCGAAAACGATCAGGTTGGCCAGGGTGCATGCTGCTTTGATTATTTGCTGTTCAGATGATCGATGCATCTTTTCCCAGCCTGCTTCAATAGAAGCCATAAAGGATTCAAGTTGTTTTATTGTTTCGTGCGCCTTCAGGCATCCATTCTCATAGCCCTCCTTCCTACCTTCTTCAAATCCCCTGGTTCTGCCTTCTTGGATACCCTTCATTCGGATTTCTTCTATATTAGAGAGCAGTTGTTTTTCAAATTGAACTGCTTCCTCATCCAGAATACTCTCAACTTCCATTCGCGTATAAACCTGGAGAGGAAGGTTTCTTCTTTTGGCCCTCAATTTATCCCTGTTCGAGTTAAGTATTATATCGGTGAGCGAGACTTGGGCTGTTCCTCCATCGAGAATTTGCTTCGCTTTCAGAACGGGTTGGCGATGCTGGAG
>PFXJ01000102.1:0-5828 GCA_002791595.1 candidate division Zixibacteria bacterium CG_4_9_14_3_um_filter_46_8 | reverse complement strand
GATCTCGTGGTTCTTCAATACCTTAGACAACAATCTCGTCCTTCCCGCCGCGGCCGGAAACTATAATCTGGCCCTCTTCCTGGAGTTTTCTGATGACTTCCACGACTCTCTGCTGGGCGGCTTCTACGTCGCTTAACCTCATCGGTCCCATAAACTCTATCTCTTCCTGAATCATGACTGCCACACGTTCAGAAACATTGGAATAGATTTTCTTTTTGACTTCTTCGGAAGCGGCCTTCAGCGCGACTGAAAGGTCCTTGGATTCGATATCTTTGAGCACTCTTTGGATGGAGCGGTCATCGAGTAATATTAGATCCTCAAATACAAACATCAGATTCTTAATTTCTGCCGCCAGCTCCGGATCTTGAGATTCGATTGATTCCAGAATGACTTTTTCCGAAGAGGTTTCGACCAGGTTAAGGATATCGGCGATGGCTTTAGTTCCACCGGATATTGACAGATCTTTCATACCTGAAGGTTCAAATTGAGATTCAAGGACGCTTTCAATTTCAGAAATTACTTCCGGAGAGATCTTCTCCATAGTGGCTATGCGATAAGCAACTTCTGACTGAAGCTCGGGCTGCAATTCCGAAATCACTGTCGATGCATGCTGAGGGTTTAGCTGAGTTAGAATCAGTGCGATGGTTTGCGGAAGTTCATTTTGAATGAAATTCCGCAGTTGCTTGGGATCTATGTTTTTCAGCATGTCAAAGCCAGTCGTCTTGATTGAGGTTTCCAGGCGGCTTAATATTTCGCCCGCCCTTTTCATCCCAAATGACTGTTCTAGAACCGTCCTGGCAAAGTCAACACCTCCCTGGTTTATATAATGCTTGGCCTGCAGAAGCTGATAAACCTCCTTCATTATCTGCTGTTCGATTTCCGGAGGAATATCTCTTAAGTTCGAAATGTTGATGGTCAATGATTCAATTTCCGGCTCGCTCAGATGTTTCAAAACTTTGGATGCAACCTCGGGCCCCAGAGCCACCAGTACCACCGCCGCTCTCTGGCTGGCATTCAAATCATCCATCTTGAGCGTCAATTATTCCTCCACCATTAGTGTCTTAATGACTTTGGCCATTTCCGCTGGATTCTCATCTGCCGCCACTTTAATCTGATCGAGCAATTTCGGCTTCCTTATTTCTCTTGCCAATTTGGTGGTGTCTTCCACTTCAGATAATTTTCGCCTATATTCGAGGTTTCTTTCGATTTGGGCCTTGAAGTACTTATATGATTTTCTAAGGATAATGAATAGCCCTAAGAGCAGGACTGCCTTAATTAGGTAGGAAACCCCAATATCGATCCAGTGGCGCCACTCCAGATTCTTTAACTCCTTGACTCGCGTGACTTCTTCAGAATTATCGAATTGAAGATTCTCGATTTGTAATACATCGCCACGGTCGGCCCTGAACCCGACTGCTCCTTTTACAATATTTGCCAGACGATCCAGATCCTCACGAGAACGCGGTTCATATTTCATTCCATTCTCATTTACGCTTTCGCCTTCCTTGCCCGCCACATAATCACCATCGACAATTACTGCTACAGAAAGCTGCTTTATGTAACCAACACCCTTGACGATAGTCTCCAGCGTTCGAGAGACCTCATAATTTGTGATGATAGATTCGGATTGCGAACCTGTTGTGGCGTTCTGCTGATTGGCGCTTCCGGTAGCGCCCTTGTCTGCAGTGCGTTCTTCGCTTCTCACTACGGTGCGATCAGGATCATAAGTTTCTATGGTCTGCTGTACTTGATCGAAATCGACCTCCGCTGAAACTTTGACAATTGCATTGGCCCGACCAACTACGTTTTCCAACATACTTGAAGCCTGCCGTTCGAGATACTTTTCAACATCGCGTTTGAGCTCGACTTGTTTGGAAGATGCCATTATGGTCGGATCGTCTTGATGCTCCGGCGTTAAGAGATTGCCAAACTGATCGACAATCGTGATCTGACTGGATTTCATGCCCTCTACGCTGGAAGCCACCAGATGGGTTATCCCTTTCACCTGGCCCGCAGACAGCCCGCCATCAAATTGCAAAGACAGCAGGATTGAAGCTGTTGCTTCTTCTTGATCTTTGGCAAACAACCGATGTTCGGGAATTACAAGATGGACCCTGGCATCTTGGACCGCATCCAATTCCATTATGGATTTGGCTAACTCGCCCTCTAAAGCGCGCCTATAATTGATTTTCTGAACGAAATCGGTCATGCCCAGATTAGTTTTATCGAATATCTCGTAACCGACGCGTCCTGAATTCGGCAGGCCCTCCGATGCCAATTTCATCCTAGCCGTATATAAGGATTTCTCAGGGACGAGCAGACCTGTGCCGCTTGCCGATACCTTGAACGGAATGTTATAGCTCTCCAACTTGGAGGTAATCTGGCCAGCTAAAGCAGGATCAAGATTCGTGTATAAATATGTATAATTGGTTTTAAGCGCCCAAATCGAGAGGGTGGCGACTACCCCGATGCCTGCGGCTGATAAAGCAATGACCGAGAGTTTTTTATTCGGACTAAAACTCACGAATTTCTGTCTGAGTTCATCTAAGTACTTGAGCAGTAAATCCATTTTCCTCAGATTCTTCTAAATCGGCATTCTCATCAATTCCTGGTAGCTCTCCAGCAGTTTATTGCGGATCTCCATCACCAGGTTAAATGCAACAGAGGCTTTCTCAGCCGCTATCATCACAGTATGTAAGTCCTTTACTTCCCCGAGAAGAAATTTCTCCTGAATTTCATTAGCCTCAATTTGGAGCGAATTAGTTTCCTTAATGATATCCTTGAAAATGCTTGAGAATCCATTATCATCAACTTTGGAGCTTTTGGGAAGCGCTGTGTTTGTTCCGATTGGCGAAGAAAGCGCTTTAATGGTTTCTATTCCGACGACAGCCATACTTATGCTTTGATGTCAATTATAGTCCCCAGAATCTTAGCGTTATTAGATTCGGGTTTCTTTTGATTATATCCTTGATAATGGCAACTCTCACGTGCACCGTTCCCAATAAGCTTCTCCAATTCTGAAATGGAGAACAATTCCGTAATCATGCCTTTTTCCTCGACACTCAGGATATCTGAGAACTCCGCCACCTTGACCCCATTCTCAGGACGAGGCAGTAGTGGTGATGCTTTTTCAGGCGCCTTACTCGGCTGAAGCACGGTTTTATCAAAAGGCGCAATTACATTATATTTCGCTACTTGATCCGAGGGAATTATCTTCATTGCTGACTCCCTTTATATATCTAATGCTTTCATGGCCATGTTCTTGCTGGCATCGATGGCCACTATATTGGCTTCATAAGCCCGGGAAGACACCATCAAATCGACCATTTCCCCGATGACGTTGATATCTGGCAATTTCACATATCCTTTTTCATCAGCATCGGGATGCGTTGGGTCGAAAACCAATTTGAAATTATCTTCTGTGTCAAGTTGCTCATTTGCCTTCACCATCGAAATGCCAGCCTCCTCCCGCTTGGCCGCTGAAATGCCGGCGAGATGATGAGCATTCGTGCGGGCAAGTTTCACCGAGGCCTGCCTGAATTCGTCAAAAAATTCTTTTTGTTTGAGGTCTTCGGCGAAATAGACTCTCTTTCGCTTATAAAATGTGCCATCCGGTCCGTGGGTAGTCTCAGAATTGGCAATGTTCGAGGCGACCGCATCCATTCGGCGACGTTGTGCTGACAAACCGCTCGAGCTTACCTTAAATGAACTGAAGATATCACTCATGTCTTGCTCCGTTAGGTCCTTCCTCTTATGGCGCCTTTAATTCCTTGAAATTTATTGGCAAGCAGCCTTGCCGCCGTAGTATAGATTATCTGGTTTTCTGACAGTTCCCCCATCTCCTGATCAATATCAATATTATTTACTCCGTTGTTATTCGAATCGCTATTATCAGTCATCACGGACGGATTCTTGGAATTCTTTTTCCCCGATATGTGGTTTGAATGGGTGGTTTCAAGCGTAATCGCAGGCTTACTGGATAGTAATTTTTTCATTTCCAAGTCAAAATCCACATATTTCCGCTTATAGCCGGGAGTGGATACATTGGTGATATTGCCGGCAACTGCCCGGTGCCGCGCTGAGTTGACATCAAGAACTCTGTCAAAAAGAGTGATTTTTGAACCAGAGATTAATTTTGAATCTAATATGCCCATTTGCCATGTTTCTCAGTCAATACTTCCACATCTTTCCAGGCGGACGATCTCATTGCCAAGCCAGGAATGGGGCGTATTTGCTTGAATTCTTAAGCAAAGTTCATACCGACCAGAGTTCGCCGGAGGCATGGGATATAAGTAGTTATATGGCAATATCTTAATGTTCGGGTGCGGTAGCGGCTGACTCGGAGTCTATTGGAAGTTTTTGCCAACCGGTTGGAAGAATTTGCCCTGATTCAGTTATTGTTATAGACTGATAATAACAATATCGGTTCGGCGGTTGCGCATTCGATTTTCCGGGGAATTATTTGGGAAACGGGGACGGAATTCCCCGCACCCGAGAGCGGAGACCCTCGATGGATCAAGACCGGATGCTTCAACCAGAAATCTGACAACATTCGTGGCCCGGATCGCTGAAAGTTCCCAATTTGATGGAAATTGAGGAGTGTTGATTGGCACATTGTCCGAATGCCCTTCGACTCGGATATGGTTGGAGATATCTTTTAGCATTCCCGATAACGTCATCAAAAACTCCTTTGCTTTCGGCTTGATTTCAGCCCGCCCGGGTTCATAAAATGCCGATTCAGTGATATGCAATGTCAGATCCCGTTCATTGAGTATCACCTCTATCTCCGGTTCCATTTTTTGTGCCGTCACATAATTGGAGATTTTCTCTCGTAGAAGCCGGAGCTCATTCAAACTTAGCATTCTAATTTCATTAGACTGGGGTATCAGAGGTAATTCGCTCTTTAATACTCCATCCGATCCGGCAAGAACAGCATTAAGAGCCGCCGATACCTTGCCAAATTTTTGCGAATCGATTTGAGACATAGAATACATTACCACGAATAGAGCCAAAAGCAGAGTTATAAGATCCGCGTAGGTCAGAAGCCAGCGCTCCAGATTCTCATCGTCGTCACCCTGTCTCTTCAATGCACTCATTTTATGTCTTTGCGCAAAACAGGCTCGATAAATGATAAAAGTTTAGACCGGATCACGCGAGGATTTTCGCCCGATTGTATCGCCACCATGCCTTCGAGGATCAAATTGAGATGTTGGATCTCTTCTTCATGCCGCCTTTTTAGCTTGTCACTGATTGGCAAATAAACGAGATTGGCCAGCGCAACTCCCCATAAAGTGGCTATAAATGCGGATGCTATGGAAGATGCCATCTGATTGGCATTATCCGCATTCGCCAGGCTGTGAATTAGTCCAAGCACCGTTCCTATGATGCCCATAGTTGGCGAGAACCCACCCAGCTTCTGAAAAAGCAGGATGCCGGCCTTGTGCCTATTGGACATATTATTCAATTCAGTCTCCAGGATGCTTCGGAGGGCTGTCATCTCAGTGCCATCGATTAGTAATTGCAATGCCTGATGGTAAAATGGATTCCTAATTCCCTTCAAGGACCGCTCCAGCGCCAGGATTCCATCGCGTCTTGCATTTTCGGCCATTTTCGTAATTTGCTCGATGATACCATAAGAATCGTAATTATTATTCCTAAAAATGATTTTCAGCATTTTAGGCACTTTCCGCAAATTCTCGATCGAGGTCGTAACGGTAGCTGCCCCGATAGTCCCGAGTATGACGAGTATCATTGCCGGAGCTTGCACGATTGCCGACAAATGGCCGCCCTCCATTCTGAAGGCGACCAATACTGAACCAACTCCCAGG
>PFXJ01000018.1:8300-9153 GCA_002791595.1 candidate division Zixibacteria bacterium CG_4_9_14_3_um_filter_46_8 | reverse complement strand
GACCAGTTGGGACACCTTCTCCCGGCGAAGCGGGAGAAGGTAAAGATCGTTTTTTGAGTTTCCAAATAATTCCCACAGCAAGCTGTGGGGCACCCTGGCGGTTTGATTCGGAACACCGACCTACGAACTACATGTCATTCCGGACTCGATCCGGAATCCAGAAAGATTTCTGGAAGCCAGCGCCCGGGCTTGTTGAAAAAGCCGCCTCATGCAGTTGCGGCAGTTCTTGCTAATTCGCGCCAGCCAATTCATGCGACCTGCCACTATTATCTACCATATACTTAGATGTCAGTTCACAATCCGCCTGGGGCGGATCAAGAACTGACATAACGGATAATTGGAATATGATGGGTCAAACCCATCGTTATTTTGGCTTGTGAGTCTCCCCGTGTTAAAACACGGTGTCTCATTATTGGAAGGGCTTGGCCCCCCGCGAAATTCGAGAACCAACCACTCCGCTTTAGGCGTGGTGGGGCACCCGAACCATTATTGATATTGGATTTCTGCCGTGTCGGGTCTTGACCCCCGCCTTGGCGGGGGAATGTGACCCGAGATTCTTCGGAAAATCATATTGTCGGATTTCCCCTGCGAAGATTTAATGTATCAAAAGACACTCAAACATTTCGGGACGGCTCAACTCTGCTCAAGCCGATACCGCTACCTGCCGAAATTAATTTTAGGATCATACATTATACTAATTTATATGCTTAATATATTAAGATATCTCATTTGGGACATAAGCCACAAACCGGGAAGATATGCGATACTGCAATCGATGCTAAAAGATATTCCCGGTTTAGCCGGAATAGAGGTAAGAAGAAAATTCTATAGGAAATATTTCGGTAGGATGGGG
>PFXJ01000018.1:0-8251 GCA_002791595.1 candidate division Zixibacteria bacterium CG_4_9_14_3_um_filter_46_8 | reverse complement strand
GTGTCAGAAATATTCACCTGTTATCAGTTGGCGATCGGGTCAATCTCGGAGAAAGCTGTTTCATTCAGGCGGCGGGGGGGGTCGAGATAGGCGATAATGTGATAGTCGGTCCGGGCGTCAAGATATGGTCGCAAAATCATGAATTCAAAAATCCATGCCAGCCAGTGCAGGATCAAGGATATACATTCAGCAAGGTTGTTATTGGGAATGATGTTTGGATTGCGGCGAATGCTTTCATTATGCCCGGAGCGCAGATAGGCGACGGGGCAATTGTTTCCGCAGGAGCCGTTGTCGGAGGTAAACCGATAGCGCCGTATAAAATTATTGCCGGCAATCCGGCGAGAGTGATCGGGTCCAGAATAATAGAAGCACAAAAGGTCGTGGTTTAGAGATGAAAGATTATTAGTCATCCCATAAACTAAATGGGCCAATTGCCAAGATTAAATTGCCCAACCCCCGATGGTCAGAACATTCTTATTGGGATAGTCTTCCAGATATAAGGAACTGAAGCTCCTCACAACTAAAGATGATCAGTCAAGCGAAATATGGTGGTGATTGTGGCAAATGACGAAATTTCGATTGACGAGTGATGGGGAGGAAAGCGGGTTGGCCAATCCATCAGATCACACGATAAAAAAACCCGGCGCGAGGCCGGGGTAAGAGAAGTTCATCTTGAATGAGCCTATTGAAACAAAGTGTTCATCTCGGTAAGGATAAACCTGTCTGGATTTTGCGGATGGTCATTTTTATGGACTTCATAATGCAAATGTGGTCCGGTGGAATAACCAGTTGAGCCCATCATCGCGATGGTTTGCCAGCGCTTGACAGTCTGGCCCTTTTTCACATTGATTTCAGAGAGATGCCCATACACAGTGGTATAGCCAAAACCATGGTCGATAATAACGACCTTGCCGAATCTTCCCGCCCATCCAGTGAATTGAACTTTACCATCAGCAGTAGCGATGATCGGTGTGCCGTAGTCGCTGGCAAAATCGATCCCGGAATGAAGCTGGACTAAGCCGGTGAATGGGTCTGCCTTCATACCGAAGCCCCGAGAAATAGAACCATCGCAGGGATGGATCGATGGAGTATGGTCTAATAGAAATTTTTTGCCAGCCACTTCGTCGAGGACCGCGGCATAGGATTCATTTTCAAATTTGGCGGCGCGAAGAAGCGTCTGAATTTCATTCTGAGTATTATACAGGGTGAAAGCCGCTTCGCCCACAAGGGGGATCGGCTCCGAAGTAAAAGTACCTCCTGTTCCGAGCTGGCGGGTTTCTGGATCCACCTCAGGTATATCGAACACCTTCCTGATGCTTTTGTCTTTGGTGACGATCTCATCGACCTGGGTTCTCACCTGGTGGAGCGCGTTATCCATTTCACTCAGACGTTGCAAAAGGAATCTGTTTTCGGTTTGAAGTTTGCCCATTTGGGATCGGTCGAGCTTTTCCTCGAAATACGCGGTTCCCCAGAATACGGTAAGCAACAAAGTTATAGCCAATGCCCCTAACGTAGCTGAAATGGTGAATAGGGAAATAGTGAAACCTTTAACCTTCCCACTGTCTGGCGGAATGAGAAGAAGAGATATATTTTTGAACGCCATGGACCTCCGTATCCTTCAAATATGGTAGTCTATCTTGAATAAGATTACAAAATAGACCAAGGAGTCTTTGGTGTCAAGAGGTTTTTCGGAACCTGTTCACAAAATCATTTTATTAAGAGATGCTCTCTCTTCAGGATTTTGTTAACAATTTTTATGAATTTCTCCGGATGCAGATCCTGCAGGCTATACAGATGCCAGCAAGTTTTGGGCGGCATCTTGAAATTCGGTTTGCGTTTCTTGGGTGCCATGTCCCCCCCTTTGAGTTATGTTGCCTTTCCATCCAACTCAAACGCAAAGGGGATGCCGTCATCCGAACAAATTTTTCTCTTCCGTTAACCTCTTGAACTCTGTTTACTTAGTATTCTAATCTTACAATTACATATTTTGGAATAGGAGTTTAGCGGCTGCCATCTGTGGGGGTATTCCCATATTCAGATGAGCGGATGCTACTTCTATTCATCTTTTCGGCTAATTTGAACGGAAACTTAGCAATAATTTTTCAAAACTAACGTCCTGCTAAATCAGAAATTTGCCGTTCTTATGGATTAGTTTTTTGTCGGCGAAAATCTCTCCTCCCTGGCGCAAATCGCAGATCATATCCCAGTGGAGCGCGGAAACATTTTTCGATCCCGTCTCAGGGTATGCGGCGCCGAGGGCAATATGGCAAGTTCCGCCGATCTTCTCATCGAAGAGAATATTTTTTGTATACTGCCGGATGCCATAATTGGTTCCCATTGCCAATTCGCCTACAAAGCTGGCGCCAGCATCCATATCCAACATAGCGTGCAAAAATTTTTCGCCCTTGACCGCTTTGGCTTTGACCACTTTACCATCTTTGAATTCGAGAAAGACATCCTCGACTTCCCTGCCCCCATAAATTGCCGGGAAAGTGTAGCGGATATGACCATTGGCCGAATTCTCGACCGGTCCGGTAAATACTTCGCCATCAGGGAAATTATTGTCGCCATCGCAATTGATCCATTTGCGTCCTTGGACATTGAAAGCGATATCGGTGTCTTTGGCGACGATGCGGATATTTTTCTTGGTGTTGAGGAAACGGACGATTTTCTCCTGCTTTTTGGATATTTTCTTCCATTCAGCCACGGGGTCTTTCTTATGGACGAGGCAGGCGTTGAATACAAAATTCTCGTAATCGGGAAGCGACATAGCGGCATCTTGAGCGGCGGCGTGAGTAGGATATTGAGTGGCAACCCACTTAAGCTCGCCTTTAGCGGAGCGCTCCATAAAAAGCTTTTGGATTCCCTTGTTAGCCTCCTGTTGCATCGCTTGCCTTTTGGGGTCGATATTGCTCATCTCTCTGGTGTTGTGGGGGCCGCGGATTCCTACGAGGCAATCGATTTTCCCAACTTCGAATTTGGCGATAGGTGATACAAATTTGAGCTGGAAATCTTTGGCTTCTTTGAGAAACGCTTCTTGAAGACCATCGACGGCAAGGCGCACATAAGGATGCGCACCGCATTGGAGAGCGGCTTTGAATATTTCTAATATCAGTGGTTTGCTAAGTTCATTGCCATTGACAAGAATCAATTCTCCCTTTTTGACTTTGCAGCAATAATTTACGATAATATCCGCCAATTTAGCGACTCTTGGGTCTCTCATTATATCTCCTATACTATCGACTCTTTTGCAATCGGTAAGTTAACAGTCAATTCCTTTAATATCTTGAATTAGTCAACTCTAAGAAAATGACCGTCAATTTGCAATTGATTTATTTCGGAGGTAGGCAGACCGGTCTTATAAGAGCTTGAAATACGGGTAAGAGGGTATTATACTGGGAAGGAAGCTTTCGAACCGTTATTAAGGCGACAGGATTGTAAAGGATAGCGAAGATATGTATCTTCTCGGGATAGAAACATCATGCGATGAGACCGCGGCCGCCATAATCGAAGAGGATCGCATTCTCTCGAATATAATATTGACTCAGACTGTCCATAGCAAGTTTGGAGGGGTGGTTCCGGAGATCGCCAGCCGTGAGCATATTCGTCATATTGTTCCCATAGTCGAAGCGGCCTTGGCCGAAGCGGCGGTTGGATTTTCGGATATAGGAACGATTGCGGTCACTCGTGGCCCCGGGCTGGTGGGATGCCTTTTGGTGGGGGTTTCGTATGCCCGAAACCTAGGCTTGTCATTAGGGGTGCCGGTGATCGGAGTCAATCATCTTGAGGGGCACATAGCGGCGGCATTTACCGATCCCCATCTGGCTTTCCCGCTTTTGTGCCTGATAGCATCCGGGGGGCATACGATTTTGGTGGTGATCAATGGTTTCAGGAATTACCGAATTTTGGGACGCTCCCGCGATGATGCCGCCGGGGAGGCTTTCGACAAAGTAGCGAAATTATTGGGGTTGGGTTATCCCGGAGGCGCAAAGCTGGATAGCTTGGCAGAGCAAGGAGATCCGGAAAAGTATCGTTTCCCTTCAGTGAAATTGAAGAAGGGGCAGTGGGACTTTTCATTTTCGGGGATTAAGACTGCGGTGGCTCTCAAGGTGAAAAGTCTGAAAGAAGGGGGATTTGCACCGGCTGATGTGGCGGCAGGATTCAGGAAAGCGGTAGTGGGGATGCTGATTTCAAGATTGAGGGAAGGAATTGCGTTTACGCGATGTCGGCGTTTAGCGATAGCGGGCGGCGTGGCGCAAAATAAGCTTCTGAGGCGGGAAGTAGCCAGATTGTCAGAAGAGACCGGCATCGGCTGCTATTTTCCGGATATGTCACTTTGCGGCGATAATGGCGCAATGATTGCTATGGCCGGGAAATTGATAATTGACAATAAAATCGCATTCGAGAAGGATTTCGACGCTGCCCCGTACTTGCCATTGGAATAGTAGATGACATAATTGCCGAAGCCAGAGCCTTCATCGTCGACCGTGGGGAACGCAACCTACTGATTACCAACCCCTAGGTAACCCCGACCGAGTCGGGATCTTCGACCGGGGGTTTTTATTTCTGAATGAATCCCGTAGTTTTTTATTGACTTCTTGCAGTTTGGACTGTATATTGAAAAAAACTAGGGCGTGGAACGGATTGATTTTGAGGTATTGCATACACAATTTTCCCGAAGGAGGTGGATAGGAAGAAAGAGCTAGCTTTCCGAACGAATTAATCTTTCTAGCTTATTAAACTGTAAGGAGTTTGCTATGAAATTGAAGAAGGATTCGAATTTATTGAGGGGGGTAATATTAACTGCCATATTGGTGCTAATTATTTCCATGTCAATTAGGGCGAATTGCCAGCCACTCATAGGCACATGCTATGAGTACGACTGGAAACCAAGCAAGCTAATTGGTCAAGCTTTTATTGACTCAACTTCCATAAAGTCTTTTCGATATGGGATTACATGGGGTTACATAGACTCATTGCTAATGCGGCTGGATTGGGGTATTCCGCTATTGCCGATACAGCGGGAAAATACTTCCCGCCGGAAGGGAATGACATATCTCCCATTTTCCCAATAAATTTCTGGCATCCATACAAGATGATTAATACCGGAGGCGGCGCAGCCTTTTTTGATACCTACAAGGTCTCTCCAAACTACATCGATGATTTCGACGAGATGTGCTTCAATGTTGCTGATGTTTTGAAGGATTCCTTGGGTATAGACTACTTTGTCCTCCATAACGAGCCCAATCTCTATTGGAATGAGACGAATGGAGGTTCTAATTGGAGGAACAGCGCGGAGGATTTCGCCTGGCAATGTAATTTATGTGCGCAGCAAATTAAATCAGCCAATAGACAGGCAAAGATCATTTTCGGCGCCTTTGCCGGGGCCAGCACTCTCGATGGTTTTATCGATGATGCGGTTGATTCGATCCTCGCGGTCGGCGACGAGAATGAGGAACCGCCTATCATAGATGCCATAGATTTTCATGTTTATGGAGACCTGACTGCATATCAAGATTCATTAATAGCTGATTCGTTAAGTTCCTATTGCAATGCTATCGCCATTGATTGGACAGTGCTGGAAACTTCGGGTCCCAATTACACGTTTCCAGTAGAAGATACGCTTTTTCGGTGGCAGCACGATATATCCATAAGGGATTCTCTTTACAACTTGAGGGATTCTATACCAGGGGATCCAGAGGTGACCGATGTCGAAATCAGGGATTCCCTTTGGCAATGGGTCAGCGAAATAGATCCCGACAACTTGGGGCTTCCTGATAATTGGAATGACCTAGCGGACGAAAAGGTAGATGAGTTTAATGAGCGAGTTGGCACCTTTGTGGAATATGGAGCTTCAGCGGTGCATTGGTTTTCTGCCCACATTCTGGAGTTTCCCCCTGTTGTGGGTATTCTGGATTGGCCTATGCAAGGGGACGATGATATCGATTATGATTCGGTGTTTGTTGATTTGCTCATTCGCAGTGCTGAAGATCTGCCCCTAAATATAATTGATCGCACGGACGACTATTGGGTCAATGATACACCCCTTTCCAACCGGATGCGGGAATATATAGATAGCTTATATCAATCCGGCGATTCGAGAATCAACCATGGAATCGACAAGTCACTTACGCAACAATCCCTAAGATTGTATCCGAATTCTCCCAATAGTTTCAATGCGTCGACGAGAATTAGATACTATTTGCCAGAAGATTCTCCAATCAAGATCGAAATTTTTAATGTAAATGGCCAAGGGGTTGCGATTCTATTCGATGGAGTCTCAGAGGCCGGAGAGCATAAGCTAGTTTGGAACGCATCCAATTATCCGAGTGGGATATATTTCTGCAAATTCTCATCTCTCAGCGAATCAAGAGTCATAAAAATGACGCTCTTGAAGTGGGTATATGGGAGAATATATGAGTAGATCACTAATATCTTGTGGTGCTGTAAAATGTGTAATAATCCTTTTTACGGCTATTGGTATCGTGCTGTTTGCTACGGAATCGTCTTGGTGCGATCTCGATACCCTGTGGACGAAGTGCTATGGCCCCAACGTTTCCGCTTCGGCCTCCTCTGTTTTGCAGACCGGTGATAGTGGTTATATTATGGTCGGAAGCACTTACTTTGGGGGCGACAATAGTGATTTGTATGTTGTAAGGTCCGATGCAAATGGGGATTCGCTCTGGACTAGAACATATGGATACTCCGCCTTTGAGGGGGCTCAGTCAATTAGCCCCACTTTGGATGGGAAATATATAATAGTCGGGAATACCTACGATACTCAGGGTGCGGGTAATAACATGTGGCTGGTAAAAATGGATGTTTGGGGAGACACTTTATGGGCCAAGGGTTACGGAAGCGAATCAGCTGAGTACGCATTCGATGGTCAGCAGACCTTGGATGGGGGGTTCATTATGGGCGGCATTACCTCTAAGCCTAATGATGGCTACGATTGGATGCTGGTCAAGACCGATCCAAATGGAAATACAACTGCCAACTGGACATATGGCGGGAGTGGTAACGATTATCTGCAATCCATAGATAATGCCTCCGATGGTGGGTATATTCTGGCCGGTAATGGTTGGGCTACACTAGTGAAAGTTGATTCCATAGGGGCCGTGATATGGTCAGTTGATCTATCCCCAAATAGCGTCGAGCTATATTCTGTGCAACAAACAAGTGACGGCGGCTATATTGCTGTTGGCAGCAAATCGCTCCCGGGGTACCGAATAAAATGCTATATGCTTAAGACCGATTCTACCGGCACAATCCAGTGGTCGAGGGCTTACGGCCCCGGAGCTCAATATGATTGGAGTATTGCGTATTCTGTACAACAGACCACCGATGGCGGTTTCATATTTGCAGGATTCAGCGGCGGGGCTTATGACGTAGATAGCGTCTATATCGTGAAGACCGATAATGCTGGAGTGGAAGAATGGTCGGGCATATATGGACGCCCCTACTTGGATGCAGTCGCCAAGTGCGTCCGGCAGACTACTGATGGAGGCTACATAGTGGCTGGGTATGTTGATGGTGATGCCTGGCTACTGAAGTTTGGCGTTTCCTGTTGTGATGTAAATATGACCCCGGACACCTATCCAATCAATATTTTTCCTGGAGGGTTGTTCGGCTTGACGGGATTCATCGCCAATCCGACTCCAGACCCGATGATTACCGATGTTTGGGTAGGGGTGGATTATTTGAATGTCTTCTATCAGCTTTATCAGTTCAATAACTTAGGGTTAAATCCAAGCCAATTTTTGTCGGCGCATATTGTTCAGCATGTGCCAAATTACGCCCCACTTGGAACATACAAATATGTCGCTTATTGCGGAGATTATCAATCCAATAAGTGCGATTCGGCATTTTTCAATTTCACTGTAGTTGGCGGCCGCATCGAAGGTGGATATGATGCCTGGACATTGGAAGGCGGCTTTGATGCAGGCAATACTCCTAACGAGTATGCTGTTGGCAGCTTTCCGAATCCGTTTAATGCCTCTACTACCATCACCTATGCTTTGCCGACAGCCGGTAATGTGAACCTTGAGGTTTACAACCTTGCCGGCCAAAAGGTGGCGACCTTGGTGAATGAGTATAACGAAGCCGGACAGCACAATGTTACTTGGGATGCGGCGAATTACTCTTCCGGTATATACTTCTGCAAATTATCTGCTGGTGAGAAAGTATTCACCGAGCGGATGACATTGCTTAAGTAGGCGGAGCAATCTGGCTCCCAAATGGAAGTAGGCCG
>PFXJ01000082.1:35071-35213 GCA_002791595.1 candidate division Zixibacteria bacterium CG_4_9_14_3_um_filter_46_8 | reverse complement strand
TCTGCGGGTTGGGGATCACTACCTCGGCAGTCTGAAATTCGATGTCTTTAGGATTGGCCGCGCGCCGGGGTTTGGTATCCCATACCAATCGCGCCGAATCCTTTTTGCGTGGTTTGCCGTTGATCATATTGGTAAATAGATT
>PFXJ01000082.1:30074-34910 GCA_002791595.1 candidate division Zixibacteria bacterium CG_4_9_14_3_um_filter_46_8 | reverse complement strand
AGGGCGGGAGAAATCGAGCGAAAATATACAAAATGAGAAAGGGGAGCATCAGCAAAAAAGCGCTCATAAACAGGCCCTCAAACCCGAATAACTCGGTCTTGTAAACCGTCAAACCGCGGAGGCTTTTCGAAAATAACTGTCCGCCAATAACCACGTTCCAACGAGTGCTGAAAATCCCCACTTGCACAAGAATTGCCGCAATGAAATAGGCCATTCTTCGCATCTCATCGGGAATCTTCCCAAACCGGGCCCAGACCAGCGCCAACATCGGTAAGATGCTACCCAGGATTATCTGCGAGATAATCAGGCTGATAAAAAGCCTGCTCGATATCATTTGCGATAATATATGGATTGATTCCTCCGACTCATATAGCCGTTGAATGAAATCCAAAAGCTCCAGCGAGAAATCCACGAGCATGGCATAGAGCAAGAACTCAGCCAGTTTGTTCAAGCAAGGCATGTTCAGCTCTTTTAAGCGGAACATGGTCGTTATCATATATATGAGGAGGACCAACGCGATTCCAGATACTATGGCGGAAAACAAAAAGACGATGGGCATTAAGACACTGCTCCACCAAGGATTGGCTTTGACCGACCCGAAAATGAAGCCTACATAACCATGCAGCAAGAATGCCGATGGTATTCCTATGATAGTGATTATCTTCCCAAGTTTATTGTCAAAACGAATGGCGCCATCGGAAAGGTCTGAAGTTCCAAGCGAGAGGATCCGATACACAAATTTCATTATGCCTTTTTTTTCCCGCGACCAAGTTACTATGTCTTTCCGATAATCCAACCAGATTTCCAGCAACAGAACCACCATTAGGTACCAGGCGTAAACGAAGCCGAACATCGCCATCGCCGATTGGGTATGGGGGGTCAGAAACATTTCAAAAGCTCGTTCCGGATGGCCCAGGTGGGCTAAAAGGGGCAATGGCGCCACAAAAAGAAAAGCCAAAGCCGACAACAGCGAAAGTCGATACACAGGCTTGAGCGCCTTCACGTTAAAGACCCTCTCAAGTGAGGCCAAAATAAATGCGCCGGCCACCAGCCCAGTCAGATATGGATAAAGCACGATCAACAAGCCCCAGTGCAACTCATATTCATTAGGGTACATATAGCCGGTGACTTCATGAAATCCCTGGAGCAAATTGGCCGCTATAGATTCCATATATTATCTCACTTCCCCGTCCGTGCCCGCGTAATAGACCTTGGGGCTTGTGTTAAGCGACGGTTTCAGAACTGTGATGTCGTTAAAACGGACGAATCGGCTCAACGGGCTGCTTCGCACGCCGACCTCGCCAAAAATGCGTGTTTGGGTAGGGCACACTTCGACGCATGCCGGAAGCAGACCTTTCACAATGCGATGATAACAGAATGTGCATTTATCGGCGACTTTCTTTTCGGGGTGAAGATAACGCGCCCCATAGGGACATGCCTGAATGCAGTACCTGCACCCGACACAGTATTTTTCGTCAACCAGCACTACCCCATCGCGCGATATGAATGTGGCTCCGACAGGGCATACCTGCACGCATGGAGGATTGGCGCAATGATTACAGAGCTTGGGCACAAAAAACGTTCGCAAAGCTTCTTTATCACCCTTAATTTCAGGGAAACCATCTATGCCACCATTGGGGCTGTCCACCGAAACTTCTCCGTTGCCGGCGATGATATACCTTTCGACCCACGTGCGGAAAAATATCGGTTCAAGGGGAACATTATTCTCCTTTTTACAGGCATCAGCACACCTTCCGCATCCAATGCATTTGTGGGTATCGATTCCCATTGCATAATTATGCTCGGTAGGATTGTATTTTTCGTTTTCCTGAGCTAAAATCAGATCTGTTGCTGAAAGAGGGAAGAAGAGTAATCCTGCTAAGGGCAACGCCCGTTTGCATGCAAATATAAACTCACGTCGGTTAACAGCTTGTGATTCTTTCTGGTTCATAGTGCCTCCGGACTGTGTGGATAATGGCAATCCCAGCATAAGTATCGCTCCCAATGGGTTTTCAGGTCTATGCGAGGGATATCTCTGGAGCTGTCGGCATCTTTCGAGTGGCACTGGCCGCAAAACTCCCTGCCGGTTGGTTTCTGGACACTTGCGGATCTCGGATTGACCATATGCTCCTGCGAAGCAGGGTGGCATTTTATGCATGGCAGGGAAGAGTGTGGAGAAACCGCCTTCTCATTGGAGATGCCTCGATGGCATGCACTGCAATCCTCCGGAGTATGAGGCAGGATCGGATTGTGAGGATTGTGACAACTCATGCATCTGGTGCCGGGGTTGTGCAATGCTGTGACTATTTGCGGGAATCCCGTTGGACGTGAAGGATCATAGCCATGGCAGAGGGGACAAAACCCCCGCTCGCGCGGCGCGCTGGGCAAATTTTCATCGGGAGCCTCAATATGCTTGGCGGCCGGACCATGACAAATCTCACACGAGAGGCCCTTGTGATTCGAATTCGCTTTCAATTCAACAATATCATCATGGCATTCGATGCAAGCCACAGAGCCGGCGTAGTTTATGGGTTGCGCAGTTATATCGTCGATAGCATCTGCACGGTAATGCCCATATTCTCCGAACGAGCGCGGGATTAGAATCAGCCGCGCTACAATAAAGGAAGCGATCAATAATGCGAATAAAATCGATAGGCTTATTATCTGCTGGCGTATCCTAAATTTCTTCATGTAAACATCATAGAGAGAGCCTCGGTAGCAATAAATAAAATTGTTTTCATTTTATCCCCCTACATTATCGATGTCAAGAATTTTATTTGGATGAAGACAATGAAACGGGTCGTGTATTTGCGTTAAATGTACTCAGGCCTCAAACTTGTGCACATTTCAATACCGGGCAATGTTAGGCTCGAAAGCCTCATTGATCCTCGTATCACGGCAGGGCACCTGCCTCGCAAATAGCTGGCGGTATGAACCGATTTGCTCACATATCAGATTTTACTTGACGGTCAGTATGGCAGATACATATATTTCACACCTCATTTATGGAGGAACTTGTGAATATATTCACACTACGGTTTGGCATTACGATATTATTCGTGCTTATTTTCCTGCCGACGACCTTTTCTTGCAAGACAGATGTTACGGAATTGACCGTACGGGTCAAAAGCCGTATGTATCAGGATTTTCAGGAAGATCACAAGGTGGAGATGTTCAAGAAATTCCCAATTTCTGATACTGACCTTGAAGGAGTTGTCGTTGAGTTTCTGCCGGATTTCGCCATTGATACTCTGACCCATAAAGCTTTTAGCCGTTCGGATACTCTAAAGAATCCCGCGGTGAAGATATTGCTTATTCATGGCCGCAATAAGAAGGATGAAGTTTGGGCATTTTCACCAGGCCTCATACCCCATTTCTCGCCAAAATCATTTATCGGATTTGAGCTTTTGGATATAAAGGTTGGGGGTAAATATAAAAGACTCCCGGTTTCAGGTCATAAGAAGGAAAATGAATAAGCACGCACTACTTTGGGCAGTCATTCTGGGCCTATTGACCGCCCCATCTCTTTCCGGAAAGACGAAAGAATGTTATGACTGCCACCAAGATGCCAAACAAACTTTCGGTGCTTACAAATACGTTCATATACCGGTCAAGAATAAGGATTGCCTTGCCTGCCACGATTCCCACGGTTTTTCTCAAAAACTGACCCTAAAGGCTCACGACAACTCATTATGCAAGAAATGTCATCCCAAGTTTGGCGAGGGTTACCCTCCATCGGGGTCGGCGTATGTCCACGAGCCCGTAACCAAGGGTTTGTGTTGGTCATGTCATAATCCGCACGGATCGGATATTCCCGGCCTAATTAGGATGGTGGGAAATGAGCTGGTATGTTTTGAATGCCACGGGCAGATCAAAAGCCTTAAGAAAAAACCGGTCCAGCATCAGCCCTTTGCCAGGAACGAATGCTCATCGTGTCACGTCTCGCACGATAGTAAATTCCCGCATTTGCAGAAGGAACAAACCGTCAAGTTATGCGAGACTTGCCATAATTTGAGTGAAAAGAAGTACCTGGCCAAACATTCCGTATCCGGCATTGACAAGATTGATTGCACCACCTGTCATGATCCGCATGCATCAACTCTGGCCGGCCTCATTGCCGAGACGGCGCATCTGCCATTAGTAGAGGGCATGTGCGAAAGTTGCCATGCCAATCTTGCCGCAGGTGATACAACGCTTTCTGGGGAGGCTAAAGAGTTATGCACAACCTGCCACGATGACATCGCCGCCAAGCTTGGTATGGCCAATGTGCATGTGCCGGCCGCAGAGGGACAATGTCTGGAATGTCATTCAGGCCACAACAGCAAGCGCGAATTCCTGTTGGTTTCACCTCCGGGGCAAGCATGCCTTGAATGCCACACAGAATTTGCGGATACGTTGAAGCTCCAGGGCGTGCATACTGCGCTCAAAAATGGGAAATGCAGCGCCTGTCATGATCCGCATGGCTCACCGAACGCAAGCCTTGTAAAAGATAGCGGTGATAACCTTTGCCTGGGTTGTCACCAAGAGATACAAGACACATTAAGAACTGCCACAAATCCACATCCGGCAATCGAGGAAAAGAAATGCCTGGAATGCCACAAGCCGCACTACTCAAAAAAGATTCCGCTTCTTGCCCAGGATGAGAGGGTTCTTTGCCTGCAGTGTCATGATAATCTTGCCAAGGAAACCAAGGCCAATACAGTTCATTTGCCATTTATGTCTGGGCAATGCGGCTCATGCCATAACCCTCATGGCTCCTCACGCCCGGCAATGCTGAGGGCTGAAGAGAAGCTGATTTGCGGTCGATGCCACGTCGGCATAAGGCAGCTTCTCACC
>PFXJ01000082.1:0-30041 GCA_002791595.1 candidate division Zixibacteria bacterium CG_4_9_14_3_um_filter_46_8 | reverse complement strand
TGGTTTACTCAAGGAATCTCAGGAAAAGAATTGCGCCGGATGTCACGGTGATGTTAATGGCCAATTAAATGTTAGGAATTTGCATACGCCGGTCAAGAATGGCAAGTGTGCTGACTGTCATAATCCGCATGCAGGCCCAAACGCCAAAATGCTTCCATTGGCTGGAAAAGCCCTTTGTCTGTCATGCCATCAAGATAAGGTTGAAGAGTTGAAGAAGGCTGTCGTCCATCAGCCGGTCAAAGAAGGCGATTGTTCCACTTGCCATCTGCCGCATGGCTCCAACGAACGGGATAACCTGATTAAACCAATCGCGGAGCTTTGCCAGGATTGTCACGATCCCAATATCGAAAAGACTAAGGAAGCGCACGGCGGCTATGTTGTTATCGGTTCAAACTGCACTACCTGCCATAACCCTCACGCTTCCGATCAGCCCAAACTGGTTAATAAATACATGCATTTGCCTTTCGCCGAAAAGAGTTGCGATGCATGCCATAAAGGATTCGGCAACGGGGGCACGGTCGAACTGATAGCGTCGGGGAACGAGCTCTGCGCGCAATGCCATGATGAGGTTCAAACCATTCTCTCTCAGGCAAATATTCATCCTGCCATCCAGACCGGAAGGGAATGTATTGGCTGCCACGATCCACATGCTTCAAGAAATCCCAAGATGATGATTGACGGAGTGCCCACGCTCTGCTACGATTGCCACGGGGATAAACAGACGGCATTTACTTCCGACAAGGCACACCCACCGGTGCGCGAAGGCAACTGTCTGGGCTGCCATGAAAAGCATTCCGGCTCCAATAAGAACCTTTTGAAAATTGGGAAGAACCAGCTATGCTATAGTTGTCACTCCACTGAGAAAGCTCGCTTTACCAAAGAGCTCGCGCACAAACCGGTCGCTGATGGCGATTGTTCCAAGTGCCACAATGTGCATGCGACAGAAAATGATTTTATGTTGCTCAAGCCGGAAAATGAGCTTTGCCAGAATTGTCATATCATCAAATCTGCGGCATTTCAACAGGCCCATTTTGGATTTCCGATGGATAAGGTGCGGTGCGCCAAATGCCATGACCCTCACTCTACTCCCAGGACCTCAACTAAGCTTTTGTATCCCGACCAGCACACTCCATTTAAGAATAGAAGTTGCGTGGCATGTCATATCTCTTCGAAATCAATCAGCACAAAAGGAGAGGGACGGCAGCTCTGTATGCAATGCCATTCAAAATCAGAGAAGCTCTTCTCAAAGCGGATTGTTCATGAGGCGGTTACAATGTCTGGCGAATGCCTGAATTGTCATTCCTCGCATTCCGGGTTTACTGCCAATTTTCTAAATAAGCCGGGAAACCAGGTCTGCTACGCATGCCATAAGAAAGCTAAATTTGAAAGAAAATTCAAACACAAACCGGCGACCGAAAGTTGTTCGATATGCCATGATGTTCATTCTTCCGATAATGCCGGCTTGCTTACCGTCGAGGATCAGATAAGCCTTTGCGAGCAATGCCACGATGCGGAGAAAACTCATTTGCATCCGATGGGTAAAGATTACAAAGATCCAAGAACCAATGAAAGGCTGGTTTGTTCAAGCTGCCATTCGCCACATTCCAGCGATTATGAAAATATTTTGTATGCCGATAAACAAAGAGAAATTTGTATCCTATGCCACTCTCTATGACCTATGGATAATAGGCGAAGAAAATATTTCGTAAAGGAAGGAGACCAATGGGGTCTCTTGATCGGAGCAGCCATCCTGATTCTGGTTTTGGCGATCGTCGCCTCCGGGCTGTTTTATATTCTTGCCAACCAGGACCTGGAGAAAGCCACGTACAGGGCGCATTTCGAGGTATTGCGCAATACGATGCAAATGTTGCTACCCTGGCTGATCCTTGTCAATCTCATCGGCATGATAGTGGTCCTGGTTCTTTCAATATTCTTTACTCACAAAGTCTCCGGCCCTGCCTATCATCTTGTGAAGGATATGCGGAAGCTACAGCAAGGAGATTTGACCATCAGCACAAATTTCCGCGATCGGGATCGTCTGAAGAATGTTGCCATAGCAATGAACATAGCCATAGAGCGGCTTCGCCATGAGGTTGCCGACATAAAAGGGGAAATTTCTGAACTTTCCAAGGTTGCTGATGATGCCCTTAAAGTCAAGGAAAGCATAGCGAGGCTTAACCGAATTCTGGATAACTTGAAAACCTGATGCGATTCCTCATTTTTTTGCCTTTGATTGTTGCACTTATGGCAGGCAGTATATTTGCAGATGACGACCGAGGGCAGGCCGATAGCGCCATTTCCCATATCGACGCATCCTCTTACGAAGGGATGCAGTCCGATAGCTGCTACATCTGCCACGACAATAGTAACGGACATCCCGATATTAAAACAGACCAACTTTGCTTCCAATGCCACAGTCCGATTGAAAAGAAATCCCGCAAGGTGTTCAGACATGTCATGGTCGCCAACGATCGGTATCCCTCGAATGGGTGTGAGGGCTGTCACCTGTTGCATCGCGCCCTGGCAAAACCGCAGCTTTCTATGGATGCGCTTGAGCTTTGTTACTCATGCCACCAGGAGACCAAAGAATACAAATCGCATCCGGTATCAACATTTATTGACAGATATGGAATGGAAAATATTGTCAGGGGAACAGATGGCCGGGTCATCACTTGCTCTTCGCACTGCCATGATGTCCATGGCACAGATTATAAATATTTATGCCCTCTCGAGCCCGGACGCGAATTATGCATAACCTGCCATAAGGAATTCAAGTAAACAGGATGAGCTTTGATGTTGAGCTTTGACGCAATTATCAAATATATCTGCCGGAAGATAGTCCTCCTAAGGATTAGCAAAACTATTGCACTGTCAATTGGCTTTATTATTTATTGGGGCTGTGTTTCTTGTCCTCTTGCCCAGCTGATCGAAAAAGATAAGGAATATTCATTTCAAAGCCCTGGTTTTTTTGATATGCCCAGCGCCATTAGTTATGATGGCGGTCAGCATCGCATGGCTTTTGCCGATAGGGGCCGCAATCTCGTTTACATATTTGATCTATCGAACCGGTCCTCGACCATTCTGGGAGATAACCAGGAGATTAAGGATCCGGTGGGTTTGGCTTTTAGCAGGAATGGTGATCTATTCATATCTCAGGCAGACAATTCCCGTATAATTATTTTTGGGCCCAACGCTACTGATCCGGACATCTTGGAAATGTCCGGAGCCGATCCATCTCGCAGTATTCACCCCGGAAAGCTTTTTATCGACCAAAACGATTTACTTTATGTCGCCGACCAGAACCAAGCCCTAATATATGTAATTGATGATTCAGCCAATCTCAAATTCAAAATCAAAGAGAAATTGAGAAACCCAAATGGCATACTTGTCAATCAATCGGGAGAAATCATGGTTGCCGATAGGGGAATCGATCCGATCCTGATATTTAGCTCCGATGGCGTCTATCTCCGGAGGCTTTCGCCGCCGGAGCTGCCAACAGAGAAATTTAGCTACAGGGCATCTGGCCTCGCCATCGATCAGCAGGGGCAGGTTTATACCTTGGATGTGAACACCTCCAGAATCATCTGGTTTGATCCGATTGGGGTTAATCGGACGCAATGGTCTCCCCCACCACCTTTCATCCCCATAGATATCGCTATTGATAGATACAACAATATCTATGTTTTAGAATCAAGTTCGGGCAGCGCCCGCATTTTTGTAAAAGGTGGTTAGGATGCTCTGGTATACTTCCGCTTTAATTTTAGGCATTCTTGTATCATCAGCGCCTCGAGTGGAGTTTCTGGCATCGGCCGGCGAGAATATCAATGGATTGCCACTCAACAATCCTCAGGGGCTTGCGGTCAACCCGTCCCATGAGGAATTCCTGATTGCGGATGCCTTAAATGACAGAATCGTCATTATTGACACAACTGGCGCGGCAATTTTCACATTCTCATTGATGGATGGACATCACAATCCATTTGGGATTGCGGTCAATTCCACTGGGGAGATTATCATTAGCCCGATGGACACTCCCGAACTATGGATTTACGATTACAGCGGGCGCTACTTAAGTACCATTGCACTGCCAGGCACAGTCCTGCCGGGAAGATTGGCTGTTGACAAAGATGATAATATCTTTATTGTCAATCGCGCCGGAAAAGGCATCCTCCAGATTGACAAAGACGGCGCAATCCTCAAGACATTCGATTCTCCAGAGGTCAAATGCCGACCCTCAGGAATCTGTTTCGATAATAAAGGAAATATCCTCCTGATATCATCGGAAGGAAACGCAGTTACCGCCATAAATACGGGAAATCAAGTAATCTACTCTTTGGGAGTCCATGGTCAGAAGTTGGAAGAATTTTCACATCCATCAGCGGCCATTGTTGAAACTGGCGGCAATATGTGGGTGATTGATTCATTCTGTCATCACATCAAACGCTTTGACCCCAAACGCAATTACATCGATATGATCGGCCAACGGGGAATAGGCTTGGGCGAATTCTTTTTTCCGGTCGATTTGAAGATGACTCCTGGTGGAAAATTGGGAGTGCTCGAAAAAGGCTCCGGACGATTGCAGATTTTCAGGTTGGTTTATGACAAGTAGGATTCTCGGAATTCTTTTCATTAATCTGGCCATGAGCGCGGCCGCTTTGGGCGGTGAATACCATTCACAAACCGATATTATTTGCAGCGATTGTCATACCACGCATTATAGCGAACGTGGTGCCTTGCCGGAGCATGCCGATCCCGGGGGGCCATTTTCGACGCTCCTCCTGGTTGCTTCCGCCGATAGACTGTGCCTTTCCTGCCATGATGGCACAGACCCAACCGCGCCTGATGTTCTTGCGCCAGTAACGATGTATAACGGCTCCGGCTCCGAGTTCTCAGGTGCCGGATACTTCAGTGCTCCCGAAGGAACAGTTTCGGCTATTGCGCACGATCTGGGAGTTGATACCCCGGTGCCATTCTCCGTTCCACCCAGGAGCATGATCATATCCTGCATAAGTTGTCACGATCCTCATAGCACCTCCAACTATCGCAATATGATCCTCAATCCGGATAGTGCGGGAGCGCCGATCAATATCGCTCTGGATACTGATGTCTTTGAGAATTTCCGTCCTCAGGTTCCACCAAACCGCAGTGCAACCATTGCGGCTTATAGGTCAGACAACATAGGGTATCGCTCCGGAATGGCAAATTGGTGCGCCGACTGCCACGATGCGCTTTTTCCAAATGCGCCGGGCAACCCCCCGGCTCACTTTCAACGCCATCCGTCCGATGCAGGTCAGGATGGCTCCGGTTACCATGTCAACGTTGGTCATTGGATGAACGGGTCCGGCGATGGTTTCGGAATCACCACCGGTGATAATCTCGAGGGAGTTCCCCGCCTTCGATTTCAAGCGCCGACAGCGACCAATTATGGTTCAGCCGTTACTCCCGCCTCCAATAACCAGATTTTTTGCAATTCATGCCATTTTGCTCACGGAGGCCCATACGATTCCGGGCTGTTATGGCCATTTAAGATAGCCGGCGAGGCTGACCTATATTCGGGATGCCAGCAGTGCCACTACAAATGAGAAACGCTATGACAAGGAAATCCACATTACGAAAAGCCTCTATCCTGATTATTGCGACCCTTTTTGCCGGAATCGCCTTAGCCGATTCAGGCTTTTTCAAGACCAGCAAACACGGCAGTGCGGCTATCGGAGTTTATCGCGATTCCGATCTACCAAGGGGAAATTGCAGCCAGTGTCATTTGGAGCATGATAACGAAATTCCTTTCGATTTTGCCCTATTTGCGCCGAATGATAATGGACTATGTCAATCCTCAGGATGTCATGAATTCCAATACCAATGGCCGCCGGGGTATTACTACTGGCCTTATCCCGGCAATGTGCCCGACTGGTACAACTCCGGGCACGGTTCGTCGGTTAATCCTTTTCCGCCGGGAACCACACGGGAGGTGCGGCTTTGCCTGCAATGCCACAATCCACACACTTCGGGTGACTCCCTTCATGGCGCCTTTCCATCGGCAACAAGCAACCTTGAGGAACATGGTTGTTATTCATACAATGGCATCCCCGGACAGGGTTGTCACGGCAATAACAATGCCAATCGCCCCATCGGGGCGGTAGATATTTATTCG
This sequence comes from candidate division Zixibacteria bacterium CG_4_9_14_3_um_filter_46_8, assembly GCA_002791595.1. Classification (GTDB taxonomy): domain Bacteria; phylum Zixibacteria; class MSB-5A5; order UM-FILTER-46-8; family UM-FILTER-46-8; genus UM-FILTER-46-8. The sequence continues at coordinate 23,890 of PFXJ01000082.1, read as the reverse complement.
CAACTATTGAAACCGTCAAAGCATGATGTGACCTTCAAGACAAAAATCCATTCCTCAGATTGGTCGCCGAATTATCCTTATGGACGGGAATCCAGGGCCACCAATTCCGGATTCTTCTCGGGCAATAACCGCCATGTTGAATGCGTCGATTGTCATAATCCCCACAAATCTATTTCAGGCAATCATATCCCCGGCGAGAATGAAATCGGCGGGGCTCTATTAGGAATCTGGGGAGTCGAGCCTACCAATAATGCCGGATGGACCACTCCGGTCATCTTCGATGTTGTTGATTTTTCGTCCATGCAAACAGCAAGGGAATATCAGTTATGTTTCAAATGCCATAGCTATTTCGCCTTTGGAAACATACCCCCGACAGGCTACACCGATATTGCCAGGGAATTCAATCCGGCCAATGCATCGTATCATTCGATCGAGGATACCATCAGAACGAATTCATACACTTCGCCATCACCCATCAATGGGTTTCGCGAGACGATGGAATCTCCGTGGGATAATGGCCGGCACGATCAAATGGCCTGCTCTGACTGCCATTCTTCAGAAACGGTCTCTGATCCAAAAGGTCCCCACGGTTCAAATCAACCATATATCCTCATCGGCTCGCCATCAGCCGCTGACATATCGTTCTGTACTAAATGCCACAAAGCATCTGTCTATTCTCCCCCGGTTAACCCCGGCACCCAGGAGACCGGGAGCAGATTCGATAGGCAGACTACGGGCGAGGGGGACGCCTCCCATTACTATCATGTAGTCCAAAGACATTTCGGATGCCGGCAATGCCACGCAACAAGGCAAAATCCTCCCCCGGCAACTCCGGAGCGAACTACTCCTTATCCAACTCAAGTTGGCTCAGCTCATGGCACAAACACTTTCCCCGGATTGATGAATGGGGCCAACATATCCGATTATTCGCCCGGGAGTTGCACACCCACTTGCCACGGGAGGGAAAACTACACGGCAGGACCGGAATGAAACTCGGATCATTTCTCGTGCTGATGGCAGTCTTTCTCCCGCCAACTGCTGCAGCATCGCTAAGAGGCAATCTCAACTTCAATTATCGCGGAACAGAATCTGATGCAACCGGCGCGGTCACATCAAATGTCGGGCAAACACTAAACCTTTATGTTCAGGACCGGATATTTTACAGCAATGATCTTACTTTCGGCTTTTATGTATTTCACCAAAAAGCTTCCGATAGAAAGAGACCTGAATTCCGCACTAGATATACATTAAATATGGCTGGCTATAGATATTCGTTATATTCGGCTTATTCCCCCTACACTATTTTTTCGGAAAATGAGGCGGCGCAACGGGTGAGGATTTTCCAGGCCTCATTAAGCTACATTCCGAAATTGCTTCCCGAGTTATTAGTCTCCCTGGTCTTATCCAGGCAATATACCGTTGATAAACCCCGCACCAAAGATGGCTCCAACTACCTATGGAACGCCAGCACGCGGGTTTCCAAATCATTTGGCAATTTCAGGGGCGTATTCCAGGAACAGAGATCGAGGACAGAAGAGCCTTACCTATTGAAACAAGATCTGCAGACCATAAATATGGGTTATGACATCGGCAAGCAGTTCCCAGCAAGAATTTCCTGGTCGGCAAGCTATGATTTTACAGCTTCCCGCAATAAAATGTTCGAAGTGACTCTAGATAAAAATCTAACTCATACCGGAGCAGCCAGAGTCAGCAGGGGCTTCGGGCAGTGGCTGGTTCTCTCAGCGGCATCATCCGGCAGATTTTCGGAATTCAATCGTCCCGGCCACACGTCGCGGATCGAGGACTTGTTTGCCAGCAGTTCAGCGAATGTCAAGCTAAAGGAGAATTTAAATTTTTCCGTAATGCGGGGCTATAGTTCCAATGAGGTCGTGAATGACAATTCCGCAAGGACCCTAAATGACTATGTCAATATTTCCAGCTCATTCAGCTTTCAAATAATCAGCCAATCTGACGCCCTCTTGACAGTATCAAGGACGATGTTTCTCAAATCGACGTTGGAGCGCTCAAGAGCTGACAACGCTTCTGTGATCATTGACACTGATATTTACCGCGAGACCAGCGTTACGGCGAACTTTGGCGTATCGCGCAACGATAGGGTCGCCATTGGGCATGGCCGTTACCAGATGACACGTAATCTTAGCATCGTCTCAAGGCCAACGCCCAAAATGTCGCTTAATTTCAGCTACCAATCGTCTTTGTCCTCCGACGATATCAGCATCACCGGCAGCGACATTGATGTCTTGTCCATTAATCTTGCCCAGACACTAAAACCATATTTCAACTATTCGGCGACCTATATGAGGACAATTTTTCAATCAGGCAGTCAGGATCCCATCTCATCAGGATCACTGGCTGCGAATTACCGGCTGGCGCGGAACCTATCGCTTCTGGTTTCATACGCTTGGCGAGGTTTGCTGAGGACAGAGGGAAATACATTCAGCGAGATTGACCAATCTCTTACCGGAAGAATCTCGTGGATCGTGAACAGCAGGAGCAATATTAACGTGAATTATTCGATTTCAAATATGAACACCCACCGTGAGAGCCAGGGTATCGGGGCTGATTTCGTGACAAGTTTTTGAGATTTTGGAGGATAAATGAGAAGTAGATGTTTTGCAATCGCAGCAACGCTCCTTTTATTAAGCTGTGCCGGCGCAAGGACATTCATAAATGAAGATGCTGATTGGGCATTTTACCAAAAGGTGGGTGTTCTGCCCTTTGTAAATCTATCCCCGGACCGATTTGCCGGGGAGAAATTTCAATCAGCTTTCGTGACCGAGCTTTTGCTGGCACGAAAATTCCAGGTTGTCGAGCCGGGTGAGTTCAATTTAAAAGCGGCCGAGGCTCTTAAAGGTTCGGCGACCATAGGCAAGGAATTCTCTCTTGACCAGATAAAAGCCATCGGCGATAAAACTGGAGTGCAGGGCGTTATCGAAGGCGTCATCAAGGAATATTCCATGGTTCGAGTGGGCCAGGCAGATTATCCTCTTATCAGTATAGAGGTGAAGATGATCGATGCCTCCACAGGCGCCGTCGTCTGGATGACCTCATACACCAAGAAGGGCGGTCCGAAATTCCCAATAATCTCTCTGGGAGAAACTCATACATTGAGCGAATTGACCCAGAAGGCCTGCCATGATGTTATCTCAAACTTCATAAGCAAGGCGTATTAGGAGGAATTATGAGTTTTTCCAAATTGGTTTTATCGTCGTTTCTCATAATGACCATTTTCTGCGGTTGTGGTCCGAAACCCGACATTTACACTCGCCCCCAGACAAGTTTCGAACCATTTAAGACCCTGGCGATCCTGCCTTTCAACAATTACTCCGGCAAAGAGGATGCGGGAAAGCAGGTATCTAATGCCTTTCTTGTGGAGCTCCTCAAGAAACCATATTTCAGAATTATCGAACCAGGCGAAGTTGACCGAGTCCTGCGCGAAGAACGTATTCGATCTTCAGATCAAATTGATGGCGGGACTGCAAGCCTGCTAAGAGAGAAGCTGGGCGCTGATTTACTCCTGATAGGGGCAGTTAATGAATATGATTATTTCAAAGTTGGCGAAAGGGACATACCCTTGATCGGCTTCTCGGCGCGCATCCTTGACACTTCCACCGGCATGATAGTCTGGGCCGCATACCATAGCCGCAAGGGCGATGACAGGGAACTTATATTTAATTGGGGTCTTGTAACATCATTAACCCAACTGACGCGCCAGGGTGTCCACGACGTTGCCAAGAGATTGAAATCAATGAAATGATCATCTAATATATTGAACCGCAACATATTAAAGCACTTTCTCGTTCACCGAAAATTCTTTCACTTTTTTTGATTTTACTATTGACAAGAATATCGATTATTGTTATATTATTCACAATCTTCTATCAAAGAAGATAAGATTGTTTCTTTTGTTTGATAACGACATTACTTTCAGTCATTATAACTAAGAATGATTAAAGCATTTCAGTTACTGTATCTTACGCTTGTGCTATCTGCGATGAGTGTCGATGCTTCCCAAGATTCCCAGCCTCGAATTGAATTATCCAACATTGTCAGAAGCTATTCAGACAAACAGGAGTTTGGTTATACCGCCGGAATTTTCCTTGAACCAACCAAAGGTGAAATCTACTTGGCTGATACGGGCAACCATCAAATTGGAATATTCAATCTGGAGGGGGCGACGCTCTGGAAATTCAAGCATTGGGTTCTTGATCCTCAGAATGGAGAGAAGATTCCGGGCGATCCTAACTCAGTCGCGGTTAATAAGCAAGGTGAAATTATCGTGAGCGATAGCCGGACTGATTATTTGGATGTCCTTGATTTTCGTGGAAATGTCATTAGAAAGATCGAGCCCATTGATTATGACTCCTCGATGTCTTTTAGAGCGGCCGCACTGGCTTTCGACGAGCAGGGAAATCTTTATATCGGCATCAAGGGCAAGGGGCCCCGGGTACTTAAGCTTGATCCGGATTATCGGCTCTTATTGCAATTCGGCAATATTGGCGATGGTCCAAATGAATTTAAGGATATTTCAGCCATCGGTACGGACTCAGAAGATAGAATTTTGGTCACAGATATTTTCTCGATACCAGTTGTCAAAATCTTTGATGCGCAAGGGGTTTACATCGGCGGTTTCGGTGGACACGAAGAAGGCAAAACCGACTTTTCCTTTCCGGCAGGCGTAGCAACTACCCGCGGCGGAATGATTTGGATTGTCGATACTATTCGCCAAGTGGTCAAGTGCCTGACTGGCTCAGGGGAATATATAACAATGATCGGGGGATTCGGCAATGCTCCTGGCGAGATGCAGTATCCATCGGCAATTTCATCTGATGGTGACTCCATCCTGGTCGTTGCGGAAAGAAATGGTAGCAGATTTCAGCAATTTATAGTTAAGTAACAGATGAAACATTCAAACATTAAATTTGGTATTAGGAGATGCCAAGATAGTGCAATTTTTCACAAACCTTATCAGTCCTTAAATTCCTTAACAAGTGAGGTATTTTTATGAAACGTGTTCTTCTTTTTGCTCTCATCGCTGTGATTGCTCTGTCAGTTAACTCTTTTGCAGGCGCATATCACATGGGCACTTCTTTAAGTTGCTACCAGTGCCATACCATGCACTACAGTCAACAGCACTTGTATGGTTATCCGTACAATAACGACATTTATCTCGCCCAGGGCGGTCCATTTAACCAACTGCTCCGTGGTCCGGTCAATGAACTCTGTCTGTCGTGCCACAATGGCGCAAGCACCATTGATGTTTATCAGGACCAGGAGGTTCCGGATTACACCAATAGGCAAGGTGGGTTTCTCAATATGGTTGGCGATTCCTCAGTCTATACCGGACACACCCTTAACTCAACTGACCAAGCCCCAGGTAGCAACCCGGCTTGGAGCAATGTGGATGGTCTTAATTGCGCCAATTGCCATTCGCCGCACGGTGACTTTGGCGACGATCCTAACTACCCCGACCCTAAAGGTCAGTGGAGGAACTTGAGAATCAATCCAGGTAATGCCAGCGCCGTTTATTTGACCTATGATACCACCACTGGTGTGAATACCGAACGTGATGTTCACTGGAGAGTCAACAGCGCGCACGCCGCCGGAGCTTATGAAACTGATAATGTCGATTTCTACGAGCCAGTGTCTAACGGATCCCAATTTGGCGCCTGGTGCCAGGGTTGTCATACCAACTTCCATGGAAGTTCCAGCGACCCCAATATGCATAATGTGGATGGCTGGGTTCGTCACCCGGTAGCCGATGCCAATCTTGATCCTGCTGATTTCGCTTCTCATATCTATAGGCCTCAAGTAATGAGCGCCTCCGGTGATTGGGGCACTCAGGGCCAGGTTTGGCAGAACCCTCCTGCGGATTTGACTCCAAGCTGTTTTACCTGCCATAAGGGCCATGGTAACGACAGGCCTTTTGGATTGATCCAGATGACCGGTGATGTCCCTAGGACCGAGAATGGTGACAACTCCAAAATTACCGCTACTTGCAAAATCTGCCATGAGCAAGGTAGCTAAAAACTGATACTCCATTTCAGGAGAGGAAGTAATCCTTCCTCTCCTTAAGGAACAAGAATGTTCAGATTAGTGAGAGTTATCCTTATCTTGATGATCCCGGTTGCCGCATCGGCACAATTTTCTCCGGGCGGGAATATGTTGCATAAAGGTCCCTCTGGGCAAACTTCAGGGTTGATCCTGGACACTCCACCATTTACTCCAGGATACCATAATGGCGACGATCTTGTCTGTTCTGATTGCCATATAATGCACGCTTCGATGCAGCATAATTATGGCTACAACGATGCTTATACTTATCCATTGGAAATTAATCCAGCGGCCAATCACCTTCTTAAGGCCAATAACAGCCTTATGCTATGCCTTAATTGCCATCAAGACAAAGCAGGTGTTCCAGACGTGATGGGCCCTGATGTCAACGGGGGCTATTTGCGCGCCGGCGGGCAGTTTGGTGATGTTGGTACTATTAATGACAATGGACATAATATCGGGCCAGAGCCCGGCGAGGACCTCTGTTTGAGATGTCATTTCGGTGGGAATTTCCCCACAGCTCAAGTAGAATGCGTTGATTGCCACGCCGTCCATGGCACAGGATACTACCGCAATCTTCAGTGGCCATCATGGCCGGGAGGCGAACCACCGATCATCGCTTTTGTCAATCCGAGTGTTTCCGGGTTGCAAAAATTCCAGCAGTCTAATGTAAAATATGGCGGCCCCGGAGATGGACCTAATCAGCCCACATGGAGAGAACCCACAAATATCTGTATCGATTGTCATCATATTTTCGTGGACGGATCGGCCAACGGCAATGACTACACGAATCCCGATCTCGATTACCATTGGAATCGACACCCATCCACCAATACCGAGGAGGGCGCTTATCGTCCTATAAGTGGTTTACCGGGTGATCCGGTTTACAGCGCAGATAGCGTTAACTGGTTTGAGGGACAGGGATCGGAGTTTTCTATCGGAAGATTGCCATTCTTGGTAAAAGAGGCTCACGATTACGCAGCTGCTTCCGTTGTTTCGTATGACAACGAAGTATTTTGTCTATCGTGCCATTCTGCCCACGGCTCTCAATTCTCCTTTGGCTTGAGGTGGAATTCCGCCGAATCCGATATTCCTCTGCGCCAAGCAGGGTGCAGACAGTGCCACGATAACGTGACCGGCAATATTCCTTAGCAATTCCGAAAATTCGAAACAGAATGCGCACAATTAAGCCCCTTTATTGGGGCTTTTTAATTCAGGATTTGATTGCGGCAATTCCGAGCCAGATTTACCAATGCGCCAGTGAGGGCGGGGCGTCTGTATTTTGATATCTAAGAGAAAAATAAAAATGCCGGAAAATAAGCCCGACCTTTGTAAATTCACTTCATTCCGCATTTATACTTAAGCAAAGTCATTTTCTTGACAAGAATTTTGTCCGCCGAAGGCATCTCCAACCACACTATTCAAAAATAATATAATCATTAAAAAGGGGAATGCCAATCATAGTCCAAATACTCAACAGTTTTGATCCTTTGGGAAAATTTTACTTGCATATATTAATTAGATTTGTATATTAGTATATTGAGAATTTTGACGATAGCTCTTACTGGAGGCTAAATTGAAAGAAAAAATCCATCCCAAATATTCCGAAGTGACGGTTGTCTGCGCGTGCGGCAATAAATTCAAAACACGCAGCACTGTTAAAGAAATCAAAGTGGACATATGTTCTGAGTGCCATCCGTTTTTCACTGGCAAGCAAAAACTGGTGGACACCGCTGGCCGCGTGGAACGTTTCAAGAGAAAATACGAAAAGATCCTCAAACAGGAATCTGGCAGTTAGGCTTTTCAATTCTCCGGGGCGTCACCCAGAATTCTCTGGGTTGCGCTCTTCATTTTTAATAGGAATCTAAATGTCTTTTAATGTTGGCGGACAGGCAGTCATCGAAGGAGTGATGATCCGTTCTGCAGAGAAAGTATCTACCGCTGTGCGTAGAATCGACGGCACCATCCTGGTGAAAAACGAAGGCTTTATTCCGTTAGTCAAACGTCGCAAATACCTGGATATCCCGCTTCTAAGGGGTGCTATCTCGTTTTTCGAGATGCTATTGCTGGGAATAAAGACATTGAATTTTTCTGCGGAGGTTGCCGCACGTGACGCCGAAGAGGATTTGCCTGGGAAACCGCGAAAATCGAACTCCGATTTCAAAGGATTGTTCAGTTTTACCTTAATGCTCACTGCCGCCGCGGCCCTGGGTCTCGGAATACTGGTATTTTTCTTCACACCCCTGGCGATCACCAGCCTGCTTAGAATTGAAAAGGGAGCGCTCTTGTTTAATATAGTCGCCGGCATTATAAGAATGGCAATGTTCATATTATATGTTTTTGTAATTTCCAAATTCAATGAATTAAAGCGAATTTTCGAATATCATGGCGCCGAGCATAAATCGATTTATGCTTACGAAGCCGGCCAGGAATTAACGGTCTCAAATGCGCGATCCTATAGCACCAAGCATCCGCGATGCGGCACGAGTTTTATCCTCATCGTGGCGCTATTCGCCATATTTACCTATTCCATTTCGGATACGGTCTTCGGCATAATTGCCGGCAAGCCTCCAGTGCTTTGGGAAAGGTTCTTATTACATTTCTCATTGTTGCCATTTGTGGCTGGAGGTTCGTATGAATTGCTTAAGCTATCTGGAAAAACTCGTAACCATCCGGTGACCGCCTTCTTAATCCAGCCCGGGTTATGGCTTCAGAGAATCACTACGAAGGAACCAGATGATGGCAAGCTGGAAGTCGCCCTTTGTGCACTTCGTCAAGCCCTCGGGAAGGAAGCCCCCGGTAGTGTCATTTTCGATGGAGATCTTAAATCGGTCCGCATAGCCAACGAAAGCGTCAGAAAGTAAGATGATCGATAATCTGATATTAGATAGAATCAGGGAGAAATACGATAAGCTTACTGAAGAACTCTCTGATCCCTCACTTTTGGCAGACCGTAAGAAATACGGTTTGATTGCCAGACAACACTCCGAAGCTGAAGATCTCCTGCGAATCTCCAAGGAATATCGTAGCGTACAAAAACGCATAGACGAGGACATTAAAATGCTCGATGGCTCCAACGATGAGGAATTGATTGCTCTGGCGAAATCTGAACTGGAGGAGCTTGAGCCGGAATTGGAGAAGCTCGAAAACGATCTTCGCCTAAAGCTCACGCCGAAAAATCCGAGCGATTACAGGAACGCCATTATGGAAATCCGTGCCGGCACCGGTGGCGAGGAAGCGGCTCTTTTCGCCGCTGACTTATATCGGATGTATTCTCATTTCATTGAAGATCGGGGTTGGAAAACAGATATTCTTAGTTCCAATCCTACTGGCGTTGGGGGACTTAAGGAAATGATTTTCTCTGTTGAGGGGACTGATGTTTATGGCACCCTCAAATTCGAATCCGGAGTGCATCGAGTCCAGAGAGTGCCGGCGACTGAGGCTTCCGGACGGATTCATACTTCCGCGGCTTCGGTGGCAGTGCTGCCCGAAGCCGAAGAAATCGATATTGCCATTAATCCGAATGATTTGAAAATCGATGTTTTCCGTTCCTCTGGACCCGGAGGGCAGTCTGTCAATACCACTGATTCAGCCGTGCGCATAACTCATATCCCGTCGGGAACAGTGGTGACTTGCCAGGACGAAAAATCCCAGCTTAAGAATAAGAATAAGGCGATGAAAGTGCTTCGCGCCAGGCTCTTGGATAAAGCTGAGACGGAACGTCGACAGAAAATGGCATTCGAGCGCAAAGTAATGGTTGGCACTGGCGATCGCTCCGAAAAAATCCGTACTTATAATTTCCCCCAAAACCGGGTGACCGATCACCGCATCGGCCTGACCCTCCACAACCTCGAGGGAATTCTAAATGGTGATCTTGATGAGATTATTCGAAAACTTCAAGAACACCATAGAGCCGAACTCCTTTCCGCCGAAACTGCCAATATTTCCTAAAGCCAATCTCCCTTACCAATTTCCTGATGGTAAATTGAGTTCCTGAGTATTCAAAGCCAGCTCATCCCCCTCAATTGGTTTCCGATATTATCCTCCAATTATTACTTAATTTGTCGGAAATTGCACTAATACTATATATATGCTAAAATTATCTATCATTTATTGAAACTTTTTTTGCAGATCATAGTTGATGAATAAATACATTTATTGGTTGGTATTCCATATTCTTTTATTGAAACTACCCTCCAGTATTTATGAGGCATCATATTTTGGATTTGACGCGCAGATAGAGCGATTATCGAATGAATAACGATTTCAATTACATAATAATAATGAAATATTTAGAGGTCATATCGGCTTCTGATGTCGGGACCAGAGACCCGCCTTTCACTTTATCGCCAAATTGAACTGGAGACATTTTCTAGTCTGTGGTCGCGCGTAAAGCTGGATATTGCGCAGAATTTCCAAATAACAATGTTTAATCCATTAGCCAAGAAAGGGCAAAATTATGAGAAGGAACTTAGCAAGAGTATCGCTTGCGGTAATGACGATAATAAGCGCGATTAGCTTTAGCTCAAACCGAGCGAATGCGGCTCAAGTTTATGGCACATTATCGAATTTCGACATACACAATTTCACTCAGGGTCTTGTGAATGATTTTCATCTAATCCTCCAGGGTCCGGGACTCACCTGCTCGGACATTTTTAATTATTATAACGGATGGGGAACCTTTGGAGGTATGCCTACAGGTGGATGCACCGACCTTGGTGGCGGTAAAATTCGGATTACCTGGGGCGAGCCCGATAATCCTCTTCCTCATTGCACTTATGCTCACTTTGGCCTCCATTTGGAGCAGGGCAATGAAAACGTCCGCGCCATAGCGGCTTACTGGACCTTTAACGGACAGATAGTCGGTGGAATATCGTTTATCTCCTAAACCTGGGTCGGTACGGAAGAATGCCCTGTCGGCGATATTGTTTGGCCTCCGGACAGCATTCCGATGCCGCCAGATCCGTCAGGACCATGGATCATTGAGCGTTCTTGGGCTTGGACTCGTATCCCCATCGTATTGGATAGTCTAAACGCCAATAATCCGCAAGTGATGAATTTGGATTGGGTGCGGATGCAACCTGAGACTATTTTCCACGAGCCGCTCACATTTTATACCGATCCACTACCTCAGCACGGCGCATTGGTGGTGCAATATCCAGTGATATCTATGCAAGGTGATACTCTGGCGATATTCACCAATGAAGCCATATTGAATCCTCCACCATGCTGTGATGTCGATATGACTCCGGATACTTCCCCAGTAGTGGTTCCGCACGGTGGTTCCTTCGGTTTGACCGGAACAATCGGCAATCCAACTCCCAACCCGATTATGACCGATGTATGGGTTGGAGTCATCTATTTGGGCAATTTCTACCAGCTCTGGTATTTCCCGAACATCTCGCTGGCGCCTGCCCAATATGTTTCGGCACACTTGAATCAGAATGTGCCAAATAATGCTCCTCCAGGAACATATGCTTATGTCGCTTATTGCGGTGACAGGCCCACTGGTGTCGTTTGTGACTCTGCCAAATTCCCGTTTACGGTTACTTCGGCTCTCGTGCCAGGCGGGAATGACAGCTGGACGCTTGAGGGCGGCTGGGACAGCCATACCGATATGCCGGCTGAATACTCACTCGTCGGAAGCTACCCGAATCCATTTAATGCCAGCGCTGTCATTACATACGAGTTGCCTCAAGCAGGAGATGTCAGTCTCGAGATCTTCAATTTAATGGGACAAAGAGCAGGCCTGTTGGTAGATGGCTACAAGGAAGCTGGACGGCACAAAGTTACTTGGAATGCCGCCGGTTATCCATCAGGCATATATTTCTATAGGTTAGATGCAGGTGACAAAGTATTTACCAAGCGGATGACGCTGTTGAAATAAATTCCCTCACCCCCACCCCTCTCCCAATTAATGGGAAAGGGGAGGAATTTGCGGGTTAGCCCTCCAGGGCTGACCGACCATTAATCCCCCATAGGGGCGGGCCTCAGTGCCCGCCCTTTTAATTCCCATTCGTGGGGGCGGACCTGCGTGTCGGCCTTTACTTGGTAAAATCAAATTCCACCCCGCTTGAGGCGGTGATGAGGCACCCATAATTTATTGTAGGAGCGGGCCTTGGCGCCAGCATACCAAATGTCCGAGGCAAGTCACCTTGGCGAACAAAGCCCAATGACCTACTTCAATAATGTCATTCGTTTGTTGAACGTTTTCCCACCGGCGGTGAGTTTGTAGAAATAGATGCCGGAGGAGTAATTCTCGGCATCCCAGGTGACGCTGTGCTGACCGGCTTCGACTTTGCCATCGACCAGAATAGCCACCTTCTGTCCCATCAGATTGAAAACATCGAGGGTCACAATGCCCGCCAACGGAACGTCATAGGTGATGGTGGTGGTAGCATTGAATGGATTTGGGTGGCTGTTTTTGAGAGCGAATTCGGACGGCGTATCGACGGCTTCGAATCGGCCCTTCAATGTCCACTCGTCCGCACCGCCATCAATCCGCCCTCCGGTTACGGTGAAGTCAAACCTCACCGAATCGCAGATGTTGTCAGGATAATCGCCGCAGTAGGCGATATATTCATAGCTTCCTGCCGGCGCATAGCCGGGGACATATTGGTTTAGATGCGCGTTCACGCCTTGCCCGGGATTCAAGGCAATGTTGGGAAAGTCCCAGATTTGATAGAAGAGGTATTGGTAAATCACTCCCACCCAAACATCAGTTATGATAGGGTTTGGTGTCGGATTACTGACAAAGCCGGTTAGGCCAAAAGAGCCGCCCGGCGGAACGCTGATTGGGTAATTGTCCGGAACCATATCTACATCACAGCAATTGTTCGCCGGGACGCATTCGACCCAGGTCACATAGTCTGATGGGCACGGGGTTGTCTGAGTGACCGGAGCGATCCATAACCAATAAGTCCCACCACTGACATACTCTACCATGCGCGCGGTGTCGCAGGCATCGGCAGAGCCCCAAGCTATAGTGCTGAAATCCGAGCAATCTCCGGAGCCCGCATCCATTATGACCATTGTTGACCAAAAATCGCAGACCGCGCTCCAGTGGAGTTCTCCCTCACCAACATCTATCACTTTGTACCAATCGGTATCCCACATGATTTGTTCACCCTCCATCCATGATCCGGTGGTTCCGCATATTGTATCTCCATTACTGATGGGCGAAAATACGGGCGGACGCATTCCACAGCCGACATTGAAGGCGTCAATATATCCCGGACCGCATACCGGTTCGCCTTCGGGGATTGCGTCGGGAGGACATATGATGGGGCAGGGATCATAAGAAACGATATCGATAGTGTAAGTTGCCAGCAGAGGATTGGCTATAGCCATCAACAGTAATATAATAGGTATTACCGACAATCAAAGCTACGCCAGTAACACGCGAAACATACGATTCGGGATAGCTCGGAGTGCGGCAGGCATCGTCGTTGCAGGCGATGTGCCCACCGGGGACGTAGCTATTGGCATGCACATAAAGCTTGGTGTCATAAGCGCTGTTGGCACATAGGCTGATATCAACCAGCATATTCGTTGTTGGAGTAAATTTGTAAACTACATCCGGACCGCTCCCATCTGGATACGGGCAAGTCGCATTGTAATTGTCGGTATAACCGATGGTAGTGCCGGCGTCGCTATATGGTAACGAAGTGATAACAAAAGCATCTTCGAAAGTGTCGCCTCCTTGGAGAATAACCTGCGGGTCCGGTTTGTATTCGGAGCCTGGACGCGCAAGTTTCGTTTTGGTCATAACCAGGGTTACTGAAGTCAATTTATTTTGGTCAACGATATTGCTGAGATTATCCGCTTGTGCTACTCCCGCGAAATAGCACCAACCCACCAACATGAGAATTAGATTCAAATTCCTGTTTTTCATATAAATCCCATCCTCCTAATGATTATTCTGATAAATTTCACTTTCCGCGAAAAATCAAGTTTTGGCTTTTCATCACCACCTTGGGAGGCTTTTATCGCCAGGAAATTATTGAACCCAGCCGCAGTCTGTATTTTGATATAGAATAATATAATCACCAAAAACGAAATTTTCAATCAAAATCCCTAAATGATACGGTCTTTAATGAAATGAGAAACCCATTGATGAAAGGGGGTGTTGAAAAACCTCATTGGTGTATGGCAGACGTCCTCGTCTGCCTTTCCACCTGGGCAGACCGGGAGGTCTGCCAACCACTAATCCATATTAGTCAAGCAGATAGATTCCCGCTTTCGCGGGAATGACATGTGGAGGAAGTCAACAAGCCCAGAAGATCTTCAACTACGAATGGGAATAAAAGAAGGGCGGGCACTGAGGCCCGCCCCTACGGAGCATTAACGGGCGGTCAGCCCTGGAGGGCTAACCCGCAAATAGAAATTATTTAAGCAAGGTCATCCGCTTGGTGAATACTTTGATACCGGCAGTCAACTTGTAGAAGTAAATACCTGACGAGAAATTGGCCGCATCCCAAGTGATGCTATGCCGGCCTGCCTCGATGTTGCCGTCAACAAGCGTGGCCGCTTTTTGACCCATAATATTATAAATCTCGAGGCTCACATTGCCAGCAACTGGAATTTCATAAGTGATTGTGGTGGTAGCGTTAAATGGATTCGGGTAGCTTCCCACCAGCCCAACTTCATTTGGAACCGATGCATTGTCCCATCCACCTTCCAGAGCCCAATTATCGGCACCGCCATCGATTCTGGCGCCAGTGACCGTGAATTGGAATACTGCGGAATCGCATTTAGTCGGCTTGTCACCACAGTAGGCGACATAATCATAAGTTCCCGCTGGCGCAAAACCTGGCACTGACTGGTTTAAGTGGGCATTAACATATTGGCCAGGGTTGAGCGGAATATTGTTGAACAACCAAAGCTGGTAGAAATTACTAAGATATTTCACTCCCACCCAAACATCAGTGATTATCGGAGAAGCGGTTGGATTTCCAATCGTCCCAGTCAGTCCAAATGAACCTCCCGGTGGGACTGTAATCGGATAAGTATCCGGAGTCATTCCAACATCGCAACAGAGTGTTGAAGCAAGGATATCGACTACAAAATCCTGATTGTCGGTGGCGTTGACATTGTCGGTGCAACGAATGGTGAATGCGTAGCTACCGACTGTCGTTGGTGTCCCCGAAATATGGCCGGTGCTTCCATTCAAGCTCAAGCCCAAAGGCAGAGTGCCGCTAAACAAGGTGAAGGTATAAGGGGCGGTTCCTCCGCGAGCTTCCACCACTTGATCATAATACCCGCCGACGTAACCATCAGGGAGTTCAGTTGTTACGATATTCAGCACATAAGTTTCGCTCTGGCTCGATTTCAGAATCCAATTATATTTGTCGAATGCCAAAGTGGTCGGGTTTCCAATGACAATGAAGCGCATATCATCGATGCGGTTGTCATTCCAAACCGTTATCAATGTATCCACACCATTGATTCTGGGATAAATTTTGATTGGCATAGTAAATAGGGTCGGAGCCGGCGAACCTTGAATCTGCCTTACGTGTAGGAAAATTTCATATTGTCCGCCGCCGATATCTTCTTTCATCCATGAATACCGATATTGAGGCCGATTCATTCCCCAAACCCACTCATCGAAAAACCAGCCCAAACTATCACCATAGAATGGTTCCATCAGGGCCTGATATTGACGAGTGGTAACAGTTCCATGCATATATGCCGGATTATTGGCGTAAGCATATAGTCCGGAAAAGAAAGAGCTATCTCCCATCACCCCGCGCAACATATGATGCACCCATGAACCTTTATTATAGACTGTGTTTCCATCAAAAAGCGGGTTGGGGTCATAGATGGGCCCGCTGGGATCATAAACGGATTGGTCATTGGTCATGTAATTGAGATATGCCTGCAATCCGGAGACCTGTTCCGTCCAGAGCGCTTCGCAATAGGAAGCGGTACCTTCATTCATCCAGATATCAGGCCAGATATCGCAGGTAATCATATCGCCGAACCACTGGTGCGAAAGCTCATGGGCCGTAATCCAATCATACCAATGTAAGCCGGAAATCAAGCTGGAGCCATAGCTGGTGTTGCATTGGTGTTCCATCGCTCCACCCCACGGGAATATGGAATGGCCGTATTTTTCGGTGATAAATGGATACTCGCCGAAAAGTTGCGCATAAATCGCAATGATACCTGGAGTTATGCTCAAATCCTCCACGGCATTATTATAATGCTCGGGATAGATATAATTGGTTACCGGCATCGAATCGCCGCTCAAAGGCGAAACATACCAATTGGTGAAACTCTGATAGTTGGAAATAGCCAGGGAGACCAAGTAGGAGGTAATTGGATACGATTCATGCCAATGGAAAGTCCGAGTGCCATTCCCGTTATCGGTATTGCTAACCATCATTCCGTTGGAAGTGGCGGTCAGGTTAGAGGCCACAGTGATATAAACATCCGATGAATCGGCTTTATCGTGAGGAACATCTTTGCAGGGCCACCAATCGCGCGCCCCCTCCGGTTGCGAGAGAGTGGATACTATTGGCTGGCCATTATGGGTGGACCAGGTAAATGAGCCGAATCCGCTCCCCGGAGGATGGCCATGATAATATACCACGGTCGTGAATTGCTGACCGACATTGTAAGCGTGGTTTAAGGTAATGAGCAGGATATTATTGCTATGGGTATATGCCACCGGCAGACCGGCCATCCGCACCGAATCTACGGTCATCGCCGTAACAAAATTATAATCGACTTGAGTCAGGGAGTTGACCACAGCCGCGGAGGTCATGGTAACCTTGCCGGTAATGATTTGCCCGGAGATATTGGTAACATCGACCCTTAAATCCCAGTACTTGACATCGTAAGCGGTTTGATCCAGAACGACTCCGGAAGCCATCTGTTCCTGCATCATTTGCCAATGCAATGTTTTCATTTTCCATTCGGCATCACGGAAATCCTCTCTGGTGATTTCCTGAGCGTAGGCCCCTGAGTATGCCAAAAGGCATAACAAAGCTACAAAGAATCTTTTCATGAAGTACACCTCATTTTAGGGAAGGTTCGGCTGAGGAAAAAATTGTTTACTGCCCCAATATAAGAATAATTGTAAAATTAGTCAAACCCAAATATCAGGAATTTGGAAAATAACTTGGGTATATAGGGATAGCAAGATGGTGAACCGTTGGCCCAAGGGAATCATGAGAGGAGATTATACGGCTATCAAGCCGCAACACCTAATGCCTAAATGTCTCTGATTTATAACTACTTAGATAATAGAACTCCTGATGTTCATCTTTCAGTTCAAATGCGGATATCTTGTCAAAGCTTGTCTTCAGCAGGTCAGTTTGAGTCATAATCATATTTTCCAATGCTTCACGAGCATTATTGCCTTCACCAAATCCAACCACTTGACAGTTCTCAGTATCCGGCTCGATAGATTCAGAATCTGGCTGGAAAGTAAAACCTTCGGTCGTGACGAAGATGAATGATTTCATAGATTCAAACTCTTTTCTAAGCATTTCATCTCGGATGTTTTTGTGTGCCAATCGGACAACTTTATATAACTTATGAACCGTGTTCTTGTCCCTATGTTGGCAAAAATACTAAGAGACAATTTTGATTCAAATTCAATCTTTCTTCGGTCGTCCGCCACTATGTAAAAATCAGTGCGGAAATCCTGAAGCTCAACGAATTTCATAAGCGACCTGTATATGGGAGTTGAATGCTCTACTTCAAAATGGCTTGCTGGCATTTTTCTTTCATTAAACCATATCACGTCAATCGTCCGCGCCTCTTGGATAATATGGTCATAGCCATACCTATAGATGTCGGGGACGGTTGTAATTTCACGAAGTCGTTTCCCCAAGAAAAGCTTGTTCTTATCCTGATTAGGAACGTACGTGCTATACGCCTTCATATTACCCAATTCCACCAACAATCCTTGGTAATAAGTATGAGAGTATTCCTCCTGTTTGGCCTTCGGTTCGGTTTTTGGTGGAAGAATTTCGGGGGGTAACTTGTCCTTATAAGACTTTAACGCCCATAAACCCGGTCTTATCTTGAAGAAATATCTCTCATCTTGGACAATACGCCGTATGCTGGCGAATGGGGTTTTCGTTTTCCATTCACAACCTGGCATTTGGGGCACAATCTGATACAATGAACCAAGTGTGGCAATTCCCCCCTTAGCTTCCATCACCTTAATTACCGCTTCGTGCTGTTTCAATGCTGAACTTCAATTTCAATCGATATTCTCATCACATAATCATTATAAAGTTTATCACCTGATTGTCAAATATATTTCAATCGAATGAGCAATTCGGACGCGACAAAGCGCGTTCCTCCATCATCTCAAAAAAATTTAATAAATCTCTCATTTTCCCCTTGACATTCCAGAGTATATGGCTATATTGCCACATAGGAATATGAAAAGAGAATTTGAATTAGCCTGCCTCAAAGCCGAAGTAATAAAAGCCGTGGCTCATCCCACCCGCCTAATAATGGTGGAAGCGCTCAAGGATGGTGAGCGGTGTGTTTGCGAATTAAATGAGCTATTCGATGCCGACCACTCCACTATCTCAAAGCATCTTTCGGTGCTCAGGAACGCCGGAGTGGTTTCGGACCGAAAAGAGGGGCTGAAAGTTTTCTATAAGCTGGAAGTCCCCTGCATACTCAATTTCATCGGCTGTATAACCGAGGTTGTTGAAACCAAAGCGAGGCGTCAACTCGGCGTAGTAAAGGGGAAATAATTCCTTATAATTGAATGTGGAATTATGGCTATTAAACCACAATGATTTAGTGGACGGAATGAAAAGCGAAATTAAAAAATTAGTGATTTTAACAGTGATCTTTTTGGCCGCATATTTTCTTCCAGTTGGCGATTCCGCTCTGGGGTTAAGGTTTCGCAACGGATTGTTCGAAGCGCTGGCGATGCTTCACGAATATGCCCGTGATCATGTTTTGCTATGTCTGGTGCCGGCTTTTTTCATTGCTGGGGCGATATCGGTCTTTGTAAGGCAGGCATCGGTGATAAGATATTTTGGGGCGAAAACCAATAAATTATTATCATATTCCGTTGCTTCAATATCAGGCACAATACTGGCGGTCTGCTCATGCACGGTTCTGCCATTATTCGCAGGAATTTACACTCGCGGCGCCGGAATTGGGCCAGCGACAGCATTTCTTTATTCGGGTCCTGCCATTAATGTGCTGGCTATCATATTGACTGCGAGAGTCTTGGGGATGCAATTGGGAATCGCCCGAGCCGTCGGCGCAGTTGGATTGAGTGTGATTATCGGGTTATTAATGAGCATAATTTTCCCTGACAGAAAGAATGCTCCAGAGAATGACAGCTTTCTGGCCGGAGGTGAGGAATCCGCGGAGGGAAGGCCCCTATGGCAAGAGGCGGTATTCTTTGCCTCGATGGTTGGTATTTTGGTATTTGCCAATTGGAGCAGACCGATTGAGGATTCACCCGGCATTTGGGGAAGCATTTACGCGGCAAAATGGTATATTACGGGACTGTTTATCGTGATTCTTGTCTATACCCTGATTGCCTGGTTCAAGAAAGATGAGAGGAGGCAATGGGTTATTTCGGCGCGTGATTTCGCCTTTTTGATTATGCCTCTGCTATTTATTGGCGTGTTGGCCGCAGGATTCCTATTGGGGAGGCCCGGGAATGAAGCGATTATTCCATCGTCGTGGATAGCCGGGCTGGTCGGAGGGAATTCGGTATTTGCCAATCTGTTCGCCTCTATTGCCGGGGCTTTGATGTATTTCGCAACATTGACAGAAGTGCCGATATTGCAAGGATTGATGGGGGCCGGAATGGGCAAAGGACCGGCGCTGGCATTGCTTTTGGCGGGTCCGACATTGAGCTTGCCGAGCATGATAGTGATAAGGCAGATTATCGGCACAAGAAAGATGCTCGTATTTGTAGGCTTGGTAGTGGCATTATCGGCTACGGCGGGGATGATTTATGGCAGTTTATAACAGTTTCAAGCATAGAGGAGGTGGAGTTGATGAAAATACAGGTTTTTGGGCCTGGTTGCACCAAATGCAAACAGACTGTGGAAGTTGTGAAAAAAGCGACCGCTGATTTGGGACTCGTCGAAGGCGAGGATTTTGAATTTGAAAAAGTGGAAAAAATCAGCGAGATTATGAAATTCGGGGTGATTTTTACTCCGGGCGTCGCCATCAATGGCAAGGTAGTATCCAGCGGTAGAGTCCCCTCGCTGGATGAGGCGCGACGGATGATACAGGATAATTTGAATAGGTGAATGGTAACGTCAATGTTTTAGGTGATTATATGAAATCGAAGACTATAACTACGGTCCTTCTCTTGTCATTTGTGCTCGGTAGTGTGGCGTATTTGGTTGGGCAGGATCTTAAACAAAGGTCCGCCGGCATTAGCGCCGACCAAGCGGCTCAAGCTAATATCATTCCCCACAAGGTAATTGCCTACTATTTCCATTCTGATGTGCGGTGTCCCTCCTGCTTCAAGATTGAAAAATATTCCAGGGAAGCAATTGAAACCAAATTTGCCGGCGCTTTGGAGGATGGAATATTGGAGTGGAAATTGGTCAACACCGACAAGCCGGAAAATTCGCACTTTATTGGAGATTACCAACTTTTCACCAAATCCTTGGTCATAGTGGATTTTGTCGAAGGCAAGCAAGTTCAATGGAAGAATCTGGAAAAGGTTTGGGATCTCTTGGGAGATAAGGATGCTTTCACCAAATATGTCCAGAATGAAGTGAAGGCTTATTTGGAAGGGGCATAATGGACAATTTCATTGTGGGAGCGGGCACGGCCTTATGGTTGGGGATTTTAACTTCCATCAGCCCCTGCCCGTTAGCTACCAATATCGCCGCCATATCATTTATCGGCAAGCAGATCGGCAATCCCCGCCGTATTTTACTTTCCGCCATTCTATATGTAGCCGGAAGGATGATCACCTACCTGCTCTTAGGGATATTGCTGGTCACAAGTATCCTTTCCATACCTGAGATATCCAATTTTCTGCAAAAATATATGAACAGGTTGTTGGGGCCGATATTAATTTTGGTCGGCATGTTTTTGCTGGGGCTAATCAACATCGGCTCATTCGGTTTTGGAGCCAATGCCAAGATGCAAGCACGCGCGGGGGCTTATGGAATCTGGGGCGCGGGATTACTGGGGATCATCTTTGCGCTTTCATTCTGCCCTGTTTCGGCGGCGCTTTTCTTCGGCAGTTTGATTCCCATTTCGATGAAATATGATTCGAGATTTCTGCTCCCGTCCCTTTATGGGATTGGGACCGGCCTACCGGTAATCTTGGTTGGCGTCCTGATAGCGTATGGAACTGGCCTCGCTGGGAAGGCTCTGGATCGGCTGGCTGAAATTGAAAAATGGGCAAAACTTTTAACCGGCATCATATTCATTTTGGCTGGATTCTATTATGCGCTTCAGTATATCTTCGGAGTTCAGATCTACCGCTAATAACCCGATCGGATTCAAACCTCGTGACAAAAAAACTCTTGAACTTTGGGGGCAATCATTTGTATAATGAAAAATTATACCATATTAACAAACTAATTGAGAGCGCGGATAAAATACAGGAAATTTATATCATTACTAATATAACAGGAGATGCTGAATGATTGTCGCTAATGAATTAACGATGCATTATGGCGCAACTATCGCTTTGAGTAAGGCCTCCTTCACTGCTGATAATCGATCCATTATGGGGTTGCTTGGCCCAAATGGAGCGGGCAAGACCACTTCGATGAATATCATCACCACGCAGATAGTTCCCACCTCCGGGACTACGACTGTCGAGGGTTTTGATATCCACCAAAATCCGCTGGAGATTCGAAATATCCTTGGGTACTTGCCGGAGACAGCGCCTCTGTATAGCGAGATGCAGGTTGATGAATTCCTGCAGTTCGTGGCGCGGGGGCGGAATATTCCCGAGGGCAAAATTCCCAGTCGATTGGAATGGGCGGTGCAAGCGTGCGGGATTAAGGAAATTTATAAACGAATCATCGGGGAGCTTTCACGAGGATATAAACAACGGGTAGGGTTGGCTCAAGCCCTGATTCACGATCCCAAAGTGTTGATTCTTGATGAGCCGACTGCGGGATTGGATCCGGTACAGATAATCGGCATTCGGAAGCTGATTCGGGACCTCTCCCGTGAGAAGACTATCATATTTTCCACTCACATTTTGCAGGAAGCGCAAGCAACCTCGGACAAAATTGTGGTCATCAATGAGGGTCGGATAATCGCCGATGGTACGGCCGACCAGTTGCGTCAGCAGGTGGGAGGCGGCGCGGTGGTGCGGCTCATTGTGGAAGGCGGCTCGGAAGATGTCGAGAGGAAGCTGCGCGATATCGAAGGTTTGAAAGAGCTTCGCCCGGAACCGACTGCCATCCCCAAAGCGACTTGCTTTGTCGTTTCGGCAGGCCCGGGTGTTGACCTGGTGGAGAAAGTAGCGCACAAGGTGAAAGAACATAACTGGATGGTCTGGGAATTTACCCCGTACAGCCAAACTCTTGAAGAGACTTTCATCGCCTTAATCAAATCTTCGCTTAGGAAGGCAGGATAAGGAGGTAAAATGAAGGAACTCAAAACGATTTTCAAACGCGAATTTACGGCATATTTCAACGTGCCGATCGCTTATATTTTCATCGTAGTTTTCATTATGGTCAATGCCGGCCTTTTTATGACCAGTTTCTTCCTGGCGCAAGCGGCTGACATGCGCGGATTCTTCGGTTTATTGCCGCTAACGATGATAATATTCATTCCGGCAATCACGATGAGACTCTGGGCGGAGGATCGCAAAAGCGGAACGATGGCCTTGCTGCAATCTTTTCCGATGAAAAGCAATCAGTTGGTGCTTGGGAAATTTCTGGCAGCATTCCTATTCTACCTGGTTTCGTTGGCCGCGACCATAGTTATACCAATAATGATCGCCTTCCTCGGCAAGCCCGATTTCGGGCCGGTCATCGGCGGTTATATTGGAGCAGCGCTATTGGGAGCGTTTTTCCTTTCGGTGGGGCTTTTCATCTCCGGGCTTTTCAAAGACCAGATAGTCGCCTTCATTCTGGCGATGGTGGTTTGTTTCGGCTTTTATATGGTGGGAACGGATTACTTAGCTACTTTTTTTGATTCATGGATAGGGGGATTGGGGAGTTTCTTTAAGAATTCCCTGGGGGTTTCCAGCCATTTTGCCTCGATTGAGCGCGGCGTCATCGATATCAGGGATATTCTCTATTTTATTTCATTTAGTGTCATCTTCCTCCTCTTGAATGGCTATACCTTTGAAGGAAAACTGCGTCGCTATACCGGAAATCGATTCACTGCGGGCGTCATCGGAATGTTGGCAGTGGGAGTGATGTTCAATGCGGTTATCGGAGGGATGTCGCTGGGCAGATTTGACATTACCGATGGAAATGTCTATACCGTAAGCGATGCCGCCAAAAAAATCCTCACCAAGCTGAAGGACGCCCCCATCAGTGTCCGCTATTATGTTTCTCCGGCTGACAAGATGCCCACAGCTATGAAAACCATCGAGCGTGATGTGGCCGACAAGATGCATGAGTTCGAAGCGATCTCTGATAATTTCAAATTCGAGATTTATGATCCCTCCGAAGAAGCATCGGCGGAGGAACTGAGCAAGAGAGGAATCCTTCCATTTGATACGCAATCAATCGAGAAAGACGCTTTCGGGATCAAACGGATTTACTCAACAATCACCATCTCCTACCTGGATAAAAAGGATGAAGTAATCCCGCAGGTAGTCCCGCAGACTCTGGCGAACCTGGAATATGACCTGATGAGCAAAATCTATCTGATG